>NZ_AEPF01000131.1 GCF_000193735.1 Neisseria sicca 4320 | reverse complement strand
ACCATCTGTACTGTCTGCGGCTTCGTCGCCTTGTCCTGATTTAAATTTAATTCACTATATATACTATGAAAACAGCCGTATGTTCTCAGTTTTTGAAAATGTAAAAATGGAAAAGGAGCGATGATGAAACAATATACCTTAGACCCCAAAGCCCTGTTGGGCGGTGTGATCAGCAGTGATGCCGATCAGGAAATCGTCCAGCTTTCTTTGCAGAAAGACAATGAAATTCCGCCCTATGAAGCCGATGCGATTATTTTGTTGATCGTGTTGAACGGTAGTGCGCAAATCTCGACGTCGTCTGAAACTTTACATACCGAAGGCCTGCAAATTGTCCGGCTCGAACCCGGCGAGACGCATAGCATCCGTGCGCTTGAAGATTATACGAATATCTTGGTAATCAAGCAGTTGACTTACGTTGCGGGCTTAAACAAAAAATTGCGTTTCGGAAAATGTTGCCTGTGAAAGTTTTTGCAGTATGGCGGTACTGTCGCGGTGAGTTTGATGATTTCCATAAAGAACCAGATAGTAGGCGATGTACTGTACAAAGGTCGTCTGAAGAACAGATAAAGTTTTCAGACGACCTTCATCCATAGCGTTTAAACAGGAATCCCCATGCGTACCCTGAAAAACATTCTGACCCTGATGCTCAAAGAGTTCCGCAGCGTGCTGACTGATCCGGTGCTGATGGTGCTGATTGTGTATATCTTTACCGCCACGATTTATCAGATGGCGCAGGTGGGCGCGGATTTGAAAAATGCCGCTGTCGGCATCATCGACCAAGACCGTTCGGTCTTGTCCATGCGCATCCGCGATGCCGTGCAGCATCCGTTTTTCAAACCGGTAGAGGACGTGCGGCGCGAAGATTCGGACGAATTGATGGACAAGGGCGAATTCACCTTTATTTTGGAAGTGCCGCCCAATTTTCAGCGCGACATGGCGGCGGGGCGCAATCCTGATTTGCAGCTTTTGGTTGATGCGACGTCGATGACGCAGGCGGGGGTGGGCGCGTCTTATCTTTCGCAAATTATCAACCGCGAAATTTACGAATTCACCGGCGTGACGCGGCCGGAGTTAATCAACCCCGTCATCAATACTTATTACAATCCCAACGGCGAAAGCGCGTGGTTCATGCCGACTTCGCAAATCGGCTCGATGTCGTGTATGTTGCTGATTTTATTGACGGGGGCGGCGGTTATCCGCGAACGCGAACGCGGCACAATCGAGCATCTGCTGGTGATGCCGGTCAATGCGTTCGAACTGATGATGGGCAAAGTGCTGGCAAATGCCGCCGTGATTTGGGTGGCGGCGTTGTCGTCGCTGTGGTTTATCGTGCATTTGAGCATAGGCGTGCCGCTCATCGGCTCGGTGCCGCTTTATGCGGTAGGGCTGGCGTTATTTTTGTTTTCGGTGGCGTCGCTGGGCATCATGATTGCCACGTTCGCATCGACGATGGGGCAGTTCGGAATGCTGATGCTGCCGGTGTATATCGTGATGAACCTGTTTGCCGGCGGCGCATCCCCGCGCAGCAACATGCCTTACGCGGCGCAACTGATCAGCGAATATTGGCCGCTGACGCAGTTCGTCAAATTTTCGCAGGACATCCTGTTCCGCGGCGCGGGGATTGAAATCGTGTGGGGGCATATGCTGATTATGGGCTGTATCGGCGTAGGATTCTTATGGCTGGCATTGTTGCGGTTTCAAGGGATGTTGGAGAGGCAGGGTTGATGAGGTCTTACCGCCGAGGATCGCTAAAAGCAAACCTGACGGTTCGCTGCCCTCTCCCTAGCCCTCTCCCACGGGGAAAGGGGATTGAGGATGCCGAAACCCAACCATGTTTTAGATTTTCTGCCAATTTGCCCCCTCTCCCCGTGGGAGAGGGTTAGGGAGAGGGTAGTAAGCCGCAGGCTTACATTTAGGTTTCTAGGTTTCGCAAAAAATCTTCTGAGAGGTCGTCGAAAGGTTGTCCGGTCAAGAGGCTGCACACTCTGAAAACGAGCGGAGCAAATTTTGCCAAAACGGAACGCTAAAACCTTTTCAAAAAGGAAAATACGATGAAATTCAATCAAATCCATTTACTGTGTGTTGCCGCAGTTTTAGCTATCGCCGCTTGTAAAAACACAGAAGTTCCGTTAAACAGTCAGGTTGAATTGCCCGAAACGTTTACGCAGGATGCGGCGGCGAAGGGCGATGCGGACATCGGGGCGTGGTGGCAGCAGTGGAACGATCCGGTGTTAAGCGGATTAATCGCGCAGGGTTTGGCGCAGGGGCATGATGTGAAAATCGCTGTCAGCCGTCTGAACGAAGCCCGTGCCGTGGCGGGAATGGTGCGTGCCGATTTGGGGCCGACCGTCGGGCTGAGCGGCAAGGCGATGGCGAATTACAGCCAAATGGATAACCCGCTCAACAGCAATGCCCGCGCGTTGCTCTCGCGTTATCCGCAGACTTCGTCCTTAAACGACGATACCATCGATTCTCAAAGTACCACCCTGTACGGCGGGTTGACCGCTTCGTGGGAGCCGGATATTTTCGGCAAGAAACGCAGCGATGCCGATGCCGCCCGTTATGCCGCACTCGGACAACAAGAGCTGGCATATGGCGCGCAAATGCTGGTGGCGGGCGATATTGCCGACAATTATTTCAAAGCGCGTGCGGCTCAAGGTCGTCTGAAAACCGCCGACCAAACCGTTGCCACCCTGCGGCGGATGGTGCGCTACATCGAGGGGCGGTTTAAGGCGGGACATGTCAGCGGCTATGAAGTGAACGAGGCGAAAGTGCAACTGACCGCAGCGGAAGCCAAACGCGCCATGATAGGGGCAGAATACGCCGCTTATGTGCGCAGTATCGCCGTGTTGACCGGCAACGTGCCGCAAACGTTTACGCTGCCTGAATCGTCTGTTGATGCGTTGGCGCGCCAACCCTCCGCACCAAGCGGGCAGACGCCGCAAGGCTTGCTGGAACGCCGACCCGATCTGCGCGCACAGGCGGCGCAAGTCAATGCCTATGCCGCCAAATTCGCCAGTGCCAAAGCCGATTTGCTGCCGCGCTTCACCATCAGCTTTATGGGTTAGGGCGGACGCATCGGTGTGGACGGCGACCGTTCGCTGACCGGCTGGGCAAGTTTGCTGTCGGTGGGTATACAGACGCCGCTGTTCACCAACGGCCGCATCAAAGCCAATATCAAAGCCGCCGATGCGCGTCTTCAGACGGCATTGCTGGAATACGATAAACGGCTCCTGACTGCGCTGGGCGAAGTGGATAGCGCATATCAAAGCGTGGAATCACTAAGCCGCCAAACCGAACTGCTGCAAACCGCCCATAATCAGGCAGCACGCCACGCGGCCGATACGGAAAAAATGTTCCGCAACGGCTACAAAACGCTGGATGTCGCCCTCAAAGCCCATATCGCTGAAGACCAAGTGCAGGAAAACCTGATTGCGGCGCGGCTGGCAAGGGCGCAGATGCTGGTGTCGCTGTATAAGGCATTGGGCGGCGGCTGGTCGAAATAAAGAAGCAAAAAGGTCGTCTGAAAAATTTCAGACGACCTTTTCAAGCTGATGACTATTGTTCTCTATCCGGCAACAGTATATTCAAAATAATGGCCAATATTGCGCACAAGCCCACTCCGGCAAAGCTCAACGTACCGATTTTGATGACCATGCCGCCGATACCTGTCGTCAACACAGAGCTGACGATAACCAGATTTTTAGGCAGCATCAAATCAACCTTCGCATCAATCAGCGTTTTCACACCCAAAGATGCAATCGTCCCGAACAAAAGCAGCATAATGCCGCCCATGACAGGCATCGGGATGGAAGCCAAAAACGCATTGAATTTACCGAAAAACGCCATTGCAATGGCAAAAATCGCCGCCCAAGTCATGATGACAGGATTACTGTTTTTCGTAATCATCACCGCGCCCGTAACCTCGCCGTAAGTCGTTACCGGCGGTCCGCCGATCAAACCGGCTACGCATACGCCCAAACCGTCGCCCGCCAGCGTCTTATCCAAACCCGGATCTTTCGTATAGTTTTGACCGGTAACATTTCCAATAGCCATAATACCGCCGATATGCTCGATGGCAGGTGCAATCGCCACTGGCAGCATAAACAGCGCAGCCTGCCAGTTGACTTGCGGCGTTTCAAAATGAGGCACTGCAAACCAAGGCGCATTGACGATGGCGGCAGTATCTACCAAGCCCATTATCAAAGCCAATGTGTAGCCCGAGGCCACACCGATCAAAATCGGCACCAGTTTCATCATGCGGCTGCCGAAAACCGACACCACGACCGTTACCGCAAAAGTAAAGCCCGACAAAATCAACGAGTCTGCATAATCAATTACCTGTTTGCCGTCAGCCTGCCCCATAGCCATACTGCTTGCCGCAGCGGCTACCGACAAACCGATGACCATAATCACCGGCCCGATGACTACCGGCGGCAGCAAGCGGTGAACCGCCGCCAGCCCGCGCCACCTGATTAAACCCGCGAATACAAAATACATAAAGCCGGCCGCAAACAGACCGAACATCGTTGAAGGCAGACCCCATTCACCAATCGAGTAAATAATCGGTGCGATAAAAGCAAATGAAGAACCCAAAAAAATCGGCACCTTACGCCGAGTAACCAATTGGAACAGCAACGTCCCAATCCCCGCGCCTAACAATGCCAGTGCAGGGTTCAACCCCGTCAGAAGCGGTACAAGCACCATCGCACCGAACGCCACAAACAAAATCTGCGCGCCCGAAACCGCCAATTTAAGCTGATTCATCCGAAACCTCGTATATTCGATTCAAACGGCGGGAATTATACTGTCTAGGCAGCCGGATGAACATTAATTTAACGCGGATTCAAGGTAAAACAGATTGGTAAAGATGGCAATGGGTGCAAGATGGGTAATCTGTTGTTTAGCAACAATACGCTTCGCAGATTGAGCTTTAGTAGCGGTTTCACACGAGCATTTGGTAAAAAATCAAAAGGCCGTCTGAAAACTTTCTTCAGACGACCTTTTGGATTTCTGCAGCTGGGTTTGCCGCACATCAAGCAAGAATCTTAGTCTAAGTTATCATTTATCAGGATAAAGGCACTGAGGATAAAGGCACCTGATACGGATAAAAACCGTCAGAAAACTGATAGGCAAATTCGGTGTTTAACCATAATTTAACTTTTGAAAAACCATCGTATTGAATACTATTAGCTACTTGAAACCTATAGGTCGTCTGAAAAGTTTTCAGACGACCTTTGATAGTATTTACAGTTGTAATGATACGTTTATCTGAGTTAAATACCGTTTATTTAAAATGGGTTGTAGGTTTATGGGAATGTGGTATTTTATTGGAAATTTTATTTTGAAGATGGATATTCTTGTGGAAAAAACAAAAGCCGTTCCCTTTAATCCTAAACAGATTTCTTTTTTCTTTTTCTTTTTCTCTATTCCATTTTTTATTGTCAGCTTCCAGGATTTAAAAAATTATAGTTATTATCTATATAATCAACCTAAATATAAAAGTTTGCATACTATTACTGGAGAAGTTATCCATGATGACCGCCCACCACCTGGAAAGTATAAAGAAAGATTGGATGGAATTTATATTAAAACAAAGAATAAAAACATAAATATTTACTGTGGTAATGTGAATAAGCTCCTAGTGGGGTATGGAGCTAGAGGTATAGGAGGAGTTTATGCGCCGGGTAGATGTGATTGGATTGCGG
This sequence comes from Neisseria sicca 4320, assembly GCF_000193735.1. Classification (GTDB taxonomy): domain Bacteria; phylum Pseudomonadota; class Gammaproteobacteria; order Burkholderiales; family Neisseriaceae; genus Neisseria; species Neisseria sicca_E. The sequence continues at coordinate 12,437 of NZ_AEPF01000131.1, read as the reverse complement.
TAAAGCTAGAAAGGGAAGGTAAGTGCATATCAGATTCAAATAAAATATTTTGTGAAAATCCAAGAAACTTATATGGTTATAAAGTATATGCTAAAGTAGATGATAATATGACAATTTATGAGCTAAAGCTAAATGATAGTATTTTTTATACTTATGGAGAAATGGTTTCGCTTTATAGGGATAGATATATTGCAAATCTAAAATCAGATTTATCTTTTTGGTTTATTTTTTTATATTGTCTCTATTATTTTTTATAATTAGCCGTAATGATAAATATAAAAATCTTAGAGTTTTGTCAAGCAGTAAGTAACTAAAGATTAGGAGTTTGTTTCCATGTCAAGAGTTTCTGAAGCTATAAATATTGGTAATGGTGTCGTTAATGCGAGCAATATTGCAAGCAATAATCTTGTACTTCCCAATCAAGATAAATATACTAGTAAGGATTGGGTAAATGCGGCTGGTGCTACATATGGTTATTTAGACAATTTATTGCAAATTGGTGGGAAATCATTGCCATTTGCAAATTCGGCTGCTATTGGTTCTGCTTCCTATAATCTGTGTTGATGATGAAAGGTCGTCTGAAAACCTTGGAAACAGGGTTTCAGACGACCTTTATTATTTTTTAGGCTTATTTTAGATATTTCGATTACTTCTTAATGAGTGATTATCGAGTTACATAAATTCTTTTTCGTTCAGGCTGTCTATTTAGAAAGGACTGCATGGAGTTAACTAAGTTTGCTATATAATCGCGTTTCTTTGATGATGCACAAACGTCGTCTGAAAGAACATCTTTATTTTCAGACGACCTAAAATAAAACCGATATACAAAGGAGCCGAACCATGTTTCACAGCATCAATGCCTATACCGGCGAAACCCTTTGCTGCCGTCCAGCGCAGAGTTATGCCGAATTTGCACAAGAATTGACAGCGTTGAAGGTGCGCCGGCAGGCGTTTGCGCGGTTGGGCGTTACCGGACGGACTGCTTTGCTGCAAGCCTTTGCCGAGCGTTTGGCGCAAAACAAGGAGCGGCTTGCGGAAATGGTTTGTGAAGAAGTCGGACGCTGCCTGCATGAATGCCGTGCCGAACTGGATAAATCGGTCGAACTCATCCGATATTACGTCCGCCTTGCCCCTGAGTTGCTGGCGCATAAGACCATTGCCACGCAGGCGAGCCTCAGTCAGGTGCGTTTTGAGCCGTTGGGTGTTGTGCTTGCCGTCATGCCGTGGAACTATCCTGTTTGGCAGGTTTTGCGTTTTGCCATTCCTGCCCTGTGTGCGGGCAATGCTTGTGCCGTCAAACCTGCGCCCAGTGTTGCACGGGTCAGCGCGGCGTTGCTGGAACTGGTTTCAGACGACCTCCCGTTGATTGGTGCGTGGCTGGACAACGACGATACATTGAGAGCCATTGAAGACACCGATGCGATGGCGTTTACTGGTTCAACACAGACCGGCCGCCTGCTCGCCGCCCATGCGGGAATGCACCTCAAGAAAACCGTCCTCGAACTCGGCGGCAGCAACCCTTTTATCGTCATGCCCGATGCGGATATCGAACGCGCCGCTGCTGAAGCCTGTTATTCGCGTTTCCGCGACGCCGGTCAGTCTTGCAATGCCGCCAAACGAATCGTCGTTACTGAAGCCGTCGCCGACCGCTTTATCCCTTTGTTTCTTGCCGAATGCGCCAAACTGCAAACAGGCGATCCCAAAGACCCTGCGACCACACTCGCCCCGCTGCACCGTGAAGACTTGCGCGCAAACGTACACGCTCAAGTGCAGGACGCAGTCGCACACGGCGCAGAAGTTTTGACGGGCGGTTTTATTCCAGAAGGAAAGGGCTGGTTTTACCCTGCCACAGTGTTGGATAAGGTTAATCCCGACTGCCGCGTTTGGAATGAAGAGGTTTTCGGGCCGGTTGCCATGATTTTGCGGGCGAAGGACGAGGAACACGCTGTCGCCCTTGCCAACGATACGCCCTACGGATTGGGCGCCAGCATTTATACCGCCGATACACGTCGCGCTTGGGCGTTTGCCGAAAAAATCCAAGCAGGCTCGGTCTTTATCAACCGCCACACCAGTAGCGACCTGCGCCTACCCTTTGGCGGCGTCAAAGCCTCAGGTTACGGGCGGGAATTGTCTGAATTCGGGTTGTATGAATTTGTGAACGTGAAAACGTATTGGCAGAAATAAGGACGGATTGAAAAAGGTCGTCTGAAAACGCTGGAATTGTCTATGCTGCGTTTTCAGACGACCTTCTTTTTGTTGAAGCGGTAGTTTGTTTTTATCAATATTCTCCGTAGGAATGATGTATTTGGAAATTTCCGATTATTGAATAAGGATTTTCATCTGCACTGGAATGACGGAATCTTTTTTATAGTGGATTAACTTTCAACCAGTACGGCGTTGCCTCGCCTTAGCTCAAAGAGAACGATTCTCTAAGGTGCTGAAGCACCAAGTGAATCGGTTCCGTACTATCTGTACTGTCTGCGGCTTCGTCGCCTTGTCCTGATTTAAAGTTAATCCACTATATAAAGTCGTCTGAAAACCTATTTCAGACGACCTTCAAAGTCTCTTCACCAAAATCACCGTATTTCTTTGGCTGCTTCCTGCTCCGCTTTATAACGGCGCAGATAGGCAAGTGCGGCGGCTTTTTCTTCTTCGTTGCCATATTTGACATCACGCTGGGCGCGGCGTAATTCGGCGCGTTCTTTGGCTTCTTCGATTTGTCGGTTTTTGAAGGCTTCACGGTTGTCGGATGCAACCAGTTTGTCTTGTTGGGATTGGGCTTTCGCCATGGCTTTGGCAATCAAATCCATGGGATTGAAGGCAGGTTTGGCGGCAGCTTGGGTTTCGGCTTGAATTTGTGCCTGTTTGGCTTTAACAGCGGCTTCGCGCTCGGCAAGCATGGCTTTGCGTTCCGCCTCATCGCGTGCTTTGCGCTCCGTGTGCCAATCAAAGCGGCTTTGCGCGTGTTCGGCGGCGGCGAAACGTGCTTCGGAAGAGCGGCTCAGGCTGCGCGCGGCGGGGAGATAGTCGTGTTCGGAAGGTATCATGTCGATACAATCCACCGGACAAGGTGGGAGGCAGAGTCCGCAGCCTGTGCATTCGTCGCTGATGACGGTGTGCATGAACTTGCTTGCGCCCATAATCGCATCGACAGGACAAGCGCGGATGCAGGCGGTACAGCCGATACAGGCGGCTTCGTCTATCAAGGCGACAGCTTTGGGCTGGATTTTGACGGGCGCGACGCGCGGCTTGCCCAATAAGGAGGCAATATCCACCATCACCGCTTCTCCACCGGGCGCGCACAGATTAACAGGCGCATCTTCGTGCAGCAAAGCTTGTGCATAAGGCAGGCAGCCTTGATAGCCGCATTCTCGGCACTGGGTTTGCGGCAGCAGGCGGTTGATGGCTTGAAGGTCGGTCGGCATGGCAGATAGAGTCAAAATCGAAAAGGCGTATTTTATCGGGAAACGAAGTGTAGGGAAATAAAGGGGTTGAAAATACAAGAGATTCTTCTATCGTTTTACATCAAATTCAGGTAGGAACGACGGAATTTAAATGATGGTATAAATATCCTGTATTTGAACCTCATACGGTGTGGCGGGTAGGAGCGTGGATATGGAAGGTCGTCTGAAATTCCCGATTTCAGGTTTTCAGACGACCTTTGTCGTTGGAACGGTCAAGGCAGTTTGGGTCTGACTTTGACGCTTAAGGGCAAGTGGTCGGAGAGGCGTTGCCAGTTTTTGCCGTTGTGGATTTGGGAGTCTAAGACTTCCAGGTTGCGGGTATAGACGCGGTCGAGGCTGAGGACGGGCAGGCGGGCGGGGAAGGTTTTGGGGCGTTTGCCGTTGCTGTCGACGAATACTTCGTTCAGGTTCAGGGCGTTACCCAAGGACAGGGCGGATTTTTGCCGCCAGTCGTTGAAGTCGCCGGCGAGAATCAGCGGGCTTTGCGGGTCGATGTGATGCACGACGTATTCGAAGATGGCGCGGTATTGTTTGGCGCGGTCGGGTTCGCGCAGGTTGAGATGGGCGCACAGGCAGACGAGCGGGATGTCCCAGCCTTCGGGCAGGACTTCGCAATGGAGTACGCCGCGCTGTTCGAGTTTGTTGACGCTGATGTTGAGGTTGTGGCGGGTTTCCAGCGGCAGGCGGCTGAGGATGGCGTTGCCGTGATGGCGCTGCGGGTAAACGGCGTTTTTGCCGTAGCTGCGGTTGTAGGAAAGGCGGTCGCCGAGGATGTCGTAATGCGGTTGTTCGGGGAAGTCGGGCAGCCTGTTGCTGCGCATCAGGTGTTGACCTTGCACTTCTTGTAAAAACAGGACATCCGAGCCTATGCCGCGCAGCTCTTCCGCCATGCTGTCCACTTGGACTTTGCGGTTGAGCGCGGACATGCCTTTGTGCATGTTGTATGAGGTGATGGTAATCGGGCGGGGGGACATGATGTGTAACCGTAGTGTGTGAATCGTTTGTCGTTGTATTAATAGTATAGCACTGCAAGTGTTTGGTTTCAGTAAAGATTTGATGGGCTGGCGGCTGCTTGAAGGTAAAACGTCGTCTGAAAGGTTTCAGACGACGTTTGAGGGGGGAAACACACGCAAAACGGTTTATTTTATGAACTCGTCCATGCCATGTTCGCAGCGGATTTTTTGTTCGGACAGCGTAGCTTTGAGCAGGGCGTCGTTTTGCGGCAGGGCGTCGCGTTCGGCTTCGTGGTGCCAGAGGTGGTAGGCGATGCCGGCGAATTTGAGGTTGTGGCGTTTCATGCCGTTATGGAAGAGGCGGGCGACGAATTCGCTGTCTTCGCGCCCCCAGCCGACGAAACGGTTGTCGAAGCCGTTGACGGCAAGCGCATCGCTGCGGAAAAAGCCCATGTTGCAGGTTTTGATGCCTTTGTGTTTGCGGCTGCTTTGTCTGCCGATCAGGGCGGACAGGCTGCGGCAGCGCAGGGCGGAGAGGCGTTTTTCTATGCCTTGGCTGAACACGGACAAATCGGGCAATTCGCCGGAATCTAAAATTTCTTCGGTACGCGCTTGGGTCAGGATGACGCGCGAACCTTGTACCAGCCTGCCTTTGCGTGCGAGTTTGAGGTGGTCGGCGACGAAGGACGGGTCGAGTATCATGTCGCCGTCGATGAGGATGATGTAGTCGCTTTTTGCCTGCGCCAGCGCGCGGTTGCGCGATTCGGCGGCGCGGAAGCCGTCGTCTGGCCGCCAAGAATGTTTGACGGGGATGTCAGTGTGGCTGCGGATGAACTCGACGACTTCGGCGGTGTCTTGGCGCGAACCGTCGTCGGCGACGATGATTTCGTCGGGCCGGCGGGTTTGCGCGAGCGCGGATTTTAAAACCAGCTCCAGCGCGTCGGGACGGTTGTAGGTGGTTACAATCAGGGCGACGCTAATATTGCGGTTGCGCTCGTAAAGTTTGACATATTTGTAGTACGAACCTTGCGCATTGGCGATGGAAATGGTCAAGCCATCCGCGCCGTAGGCGAAACCGCGTTTGAGCAGGTAGTTTTTGACAAACGATACGCTGCCGTGCAGCAAGGCTTTGAAGGGTGAGCTGTCTTTTTTGTAGCGGTTTTCTTCGGCGTAGAGCGAGCTGTATTGCTGCATTTTCTGAATCAGCCCTTCGGCGTTTTCGAAGGAATAGTGTTTCAGACGACCTTCGAGCGGACGGATGTTTGCATCGGGCGGCAAGATCAGCGATTCATGCACCTGACGGTCGGAAAAACGGGTAAACCGGCGGTGGTAAAGGCGCGGGATAATGTCGGGATACCAGCCGCAGGCTTTGATCAGGCGGCCGTTGTAGTGGTTCAGGCGCGAGAGCGAGAAGATGTTTTGTTCTTTGTTTTCCGCCACGGCTTTGCGGATGGCGGCAATCAGTTCGCCATCTGCCACTTCGTCGCTGTCTATGCTGAATATCCAATTGTTTTGCGCGAGGCGGGCGGCGAGGTTTTTCATCGGTCCGAAGCCGATGAAGTCGTATTTGTAATAACTGACGTTGGTGAAGCGTTCGGCGATTTCAAAGGTGCGGTCGGTCGAGCCGTTGTCGAGCAGCAAAACTTCGTCGAAGTCTTGAAGCGCGGTCAATACTTCGGTCAGATAACGTTCCGAGTTTTTGACCAACATGGCTGCTGTGGCGGGAATTTTCGGGTTCATGATGAGGTCGTCTGAAAAGGGGTCGTCTGAAAAATCAAAATCGGGAAATCAAGGCAGTTCGGCAATGGCGGCGGTCAGTTCTTCAAACATACGGTCGGCATCGACTTCGGTTATCCAAAGCGCATTGGGCGTTTTGCCGGTCGTTCCGTGCCAATCGACGGCGCACGCGCCGGTGGACAGTCCGCTTTGCGTCTCCACATCCACGCGGCACATCCTGCCTGAAAACAATTCGGGGAACACGGCGCAGATGACGGCGCAAGGGTCGTGTAGCGGACCGCCTTCCAAGCCAAACTGCTGAATGTCGAAACGTTCGTAACTTTGCAAAATATCCGCCAAACGGCTGCCGTTGGCGTTTTTCAGACGACGTAAGCGGTTCATGCGTTTGGAAGTGATTTGTGCCTTATGTGTAACGTCCAGCGGCAAAACCGTAATCGGTGCACCGCTTTGCAACACGATTTGCGCCGCGTGCGGGTCGGTGAAGAAATTGAATTCGGCGGCTGGCGTCATGTTGCCTGCTTCAAAATAATTGCCGCCCATCAAGACGATGCGTTTGATGGCGCGGACGGCTTCCGGCGCGATGCTCAACGCCAGCGCGATATTGGTCAGCGGACCTATCGGACACAAGGTAATCGAAGCGTCTTCGGCGCGGCTCAAAGTTTCCACCAAATACGCAACCGCGTGTTGCTTTTGCAAAGGACAGCGTGGCTCGTGCAGCGCCGTACCGTCCAAGCCCGTTTTGCCGTGTACCGCTTCCGCCGTTTCCAACTCGCGCAATAAAGGCTTGACTGCGCCGGCGTAAACAGGGAAATCTTCCTCGCCCGCCCAGTCGCAAACGATGCGCGCGTTTTTTGCCGTCAAATCCATACCGACATTGCCGGCGACGACGGTCATGCCCAAAAAATCGACCAAGCCGCGCCGTGCCAGACCGTGTGCCGCCAAAATGGCTGCGGCATCGTCCTGCCCGGGGTCGGTATCGATAATCAAACGGATTTTTTCGTTCATCGCCATCGCTTGCGCCGTCTATGTGGAAAGCGTGTATTTTAACCGATATACCGCTACAATACGCATTTCCTTTTTTCAGACGACCTCCTCCGATATGCAGCTTATCCTTGCGCCCATGCAGGGGCTGGTGGACGATGTGATGCGCGATTTGCTGACCCGTATCGGCGGCTACGACGAATGCGTCAGCGAGTTCGTCCGCATTACACACACCGTCCATTCCCGTTCCACCTGGCTCAAATACGCCCCCGAAATCGCCAATGGCAACAAGACCCCCGCAGGCACGCCCTGTACCGTCCAGCTTTTGGGCAGCGACGCCGACAATATGGCGGTCAATGCCTTGGAAGCCGTCCGCTTCGGCGCGGACAAAATCGACCTCAATTTTGGCTGCCCCGCGCCGACGGTCAACAAACACAAAGGCGGCGCCGTCCTGCTCAAAGAGCCCGCCCTCATCCACCATATCGTCAAAACCCTGCGCCAACGCCTGCCCGAACACATCCCGCTCACCGGTAAAATGCGGCTCGGCTACGAAGACAAAAGTCTCGCGCTCGAATGCGCCGCCGCCATTGCCGAAGGCGGAGCCTGCGCCCTGACCGTACACGCCCGCACCAAAGTCGAAGGCTACGAACCGCCCGCGCATTGGGAATGGATACGCAAAATCCGCGAACACGTCGCCATCCCCGTAACCGCCAACGGCGACGTGTTCAGCCTCAAAGACTATATCGATATTAAAGAGATGACGGGCTGCAACAGTGTCATGCTCGGCCGCGGCGCCGTCATCCGCCCCGATTTGGCGCGTCAAATCAAACAATACGAAAACGGCGAAACCGTCCGCGATACCGATTTCGCCGAAGTTTCGACGTGGATAAATCAATTTTTCCACTTGTGTCTCACTAAAGAAGCGAACAACAAATATCCCGTCGCCCGTCTGAAACAATGGCTGGGCATGATGAAGAAAGAGTTTGGAGAAGCGCAGGAACTGTTTGACGCGGTAAGGGCGGTCAAAGACGCAGAAGAAGTCGCGCGGATTTTGGCGGCATTTGAAGACAAGATGAATGCCGGATAATGATGAGGTCGTCTGAAAGTTTTCAGACGACCTTTAAGCCCATCGCCTAAGGCGGAATATAGTGGATTAAAATAAAAATGAGACAAGGCGGCAACGCCCGCCGTGTACGGGTAGTACATAAGGGCGTTGGCAACGCCGTATCATTGCAATTTTAATCCACTATAAAATAAAAACAGGACGTTTCTAAGCCGTTAAGTGGATTAACAAAAATCAGGACAAGGCGACGAAGCCGCAGACAGTACAGATAGTACGGAACCGATTCACTTGGTGCTTCAGCACCTTAGAGAATCGTTCTCTTTGAGCTAAGGCGAGGCAACGCCGTACTGGTTTAAAGTTAATCCACTATATTTCTCTTCCTGCGCAGGCGGGAGCAAGAAGCACGGAATGAATCGGGTTATTTGAATTTACTACATCTTAGAAAGGACAATGATGCCTTACGTCAATATCAAGGTAACGGGCGGTAGCGAGGCTCCGAGTGCCGAACAGAAAGCCGAGCTTATCCATGGCGTTACCGAGTTGCTTGCCCGTGTATTGAATAAAAATCCGCAGACCACGGTCGTCGTCATTGACGAAGTGGATATGGATAACTGGGGTATCGGGGGCGAGAGCATTACCGTGCGCCGCGCCAAATCGCAAAAATCAGGATAAGCGCGCCTTGTCGGGAATGGGTAGCGTCATCGGCTTGCGTCTGCGTGAAAAAGAGAAATGACAACGGTACAAAAAGCCGGTTTGGGATACTTGTCCGCAATGTTCGGATATGACTTTTTTCCTATTCATCGAAACTCAAATCGAAACTCAAAAGGTCGTCTGAAACCGGATTTCAGACGACCTTTTTGTGTTTCTGCGCAGCGGTTTATTCTTCCGGAGCGCGGAAGGTGTCGTGGCAGGATTTGCAGCTTGCGCCGGTTTCGCTGTAAGCGGCTTTGATTTCTTCCAGCTTGCCGGTTTGTGCGGCGGCATTCAGTTTCTCAACGGCAGCGGCGAATTTGTCTTCTTCGGCTTTGAATTTAGCCGCATCAGACCAAACCGCAGGCAGGGCGCGGCCGTTGCCTTTGTCGTCAGATTGGAAGAAAGTGAAAGGTTTTTTGCTGGTTTCGGCAAAAGTTGCCGCAGCCTGCTTGAATTTCTCTACGTCGTAAGGCTCTTCGCCTTTTACCATTTTGCCCATGCCGGAGAACTCGGGCATCATGGCTTTGAACGCAGTGGTACGGTCTTCGGAGATCGGGCCTTTGGGTTGCGCAGGCGCGCCGCCACCGCAGGCGGAAAGAGTCAGGGCAGCGAGCAGGGCTGCTGAGAAGAGTTTGGTATTCATGGCTTTTGTGTCCTGTGATAGTATTTTGTTATTCATATTTTTCAGACGACGTCCGAAGAGGTCGTCTGAAAAGTTGCAATCATACCTGAAATGGGTTTACAAAACGAGAAAAGAAAGGAAATAGTTATGGCGATTTTGGTTACCGGCGCGTCGGCAGGTTTCGGTGAGGCGATGTGCCGCACGTTTGCTCAGGCAGGTTATTTCGTTATCGGTGCGGCGCGGCGTGGCGAGAAACTGCAGGCATTGGCGGCTGAGTTGGGCGAGCGGTTTTATCCTTTGGAAATGGACGTTTCGCGTACCGAGTCGATACGCAACGCACTCGACAGCCTGCCTGAAAATTTTGCCGAAATCGATTGCCTGATTAACAACGCCGGATTGGCTTTGGGTTTGGAAACAGCAGACAAAGCAGATTTCAGCGATTGGGAAACCATGATTCAAACGAACATCGTCGGTTTGACTTTCCTGACGCGTCAAATCCTGCCGCAAATGGCAGAGCGTAAACTAGGCTATATCATGAATCTGGGTTCGATTGCCGGCAGCTATGCCTACGAGGGCAGCAACGTTTACGGCGCGACCAAAGCGTTTGTGCGTCAGTTCAGCATGAACCTGCGCGCGGAATTGGCGGATAAAAACATCCGCGTCACCAACATCGAGCCGGGTTTGTGCGGCGGTACCGAGTTTTCCAACGTCCGCTTTAAGGGCGATGACGGGCGGGCGGAGAAGGTTTATGAAAATGTTGAATCCATTCAGCCGCAAGACATTGCGGATACGGTTTTGTGGCTCTATCAGCGTCCGGCGCACATGAACGTCAACTCCATCGAAATCATGCCTGTCGCACAAACGTTTGCCGGTATGAAAGTGATCCGCAATGCTCCGTCCGTTCCCGTGTTAAGCGAGAATTTTGAGAAACAAAGCATGTCTCTGTTTGCACGTATTAAGTCTTGGTTTAAATAGGGTTTGGAAAGAAGAAAGGTCGGCGGATTCGCATTTGAATTGCATCTTTCAATGCAGATGCTCGTAAATAGTTTCCGCCAATGCCTTGCTGATGCCTTCGACTTGTTCCAAATCTTCTTTGCTGGCGGCAACGACACCGCGCAGGCCGCCGAAGCGGGTGAGCAGGGCTTGGCGGCGTTTGCTGCCTACGCCGGGGATGTCGCTGAGGGAAGAGGTAACGCGGGCTTTGTCGCGTTTTTTGCGGTGCCCCGTGATGGCGAAACGGTGCGATTCGTCGCGCACGGTTTGCAGGAGGTGCAGGGCGGGGCTGTGCGGGGGCAGGCGGAAGGTTTCGCCGGTGAACGGGAGGATGAGTTCTTCCATGCCGGCTTTGCGTTCGGGGCCTTTGGCGATGCCGACCAAGGGGATGTGCAGACCGAGTTCCTCCCATACGGATACGGCGATGCCGATTTGTCCTTTGCCGCCGTCAATCAATACGACATCGGGCCATTTGACGGCCTCGCCGTTGGCTTCGGCTTCCTGCATTTTGCCGTAGCGGCGGGTGAGGACTTCGCGCATGGCGGCGTAGTCGTCGCCGGGTTTGGCGGTGGTGATGTTGTAGCGGCGGTATTGCGAGGGTTGGATGTTTTGTTCGTCGTACACGACGCAGGAGGCGATGGTGGCTTCGCCTTGAGTGTGGCTGATGTCGAAGCATTCGAGGCGGTTGAGGTCGTCTGAATTCATGTTCAGGATTTTTGCCAACTCGTCGATGCGGTGTTGCTGGCTGCTTTGTTGCAGGCGGCGTTGGGCAATCGCCATTTGTGCGTTTTGTTCCGCCATTTTCAGCCAGACTTTGCGTTCGCCTATGGTTTTGGTCACGAACTGCATTTGTTTGCCGTGTTCGCCCTCTAGGGCTTCTTTCAATGCGTCGGGGACGGGGAAGTTGCTAATGATGATGTCGGGTTTGCTTTTGCCCAGATAGTGTTGGGCAACGAAGGCTTCGGCGTAGTCTTGTCCGTTTGGTTCGGGGTCGTTTTTGGTGTCGGGGAAGAAGCTTTTGTCGCCGACGTGCCGCCCGCCGCGTATGCTGACCCAGTGTACGCAGACAAGGCCGTCTGAAACGGCGAGCGCAAGCAGGTCGATGTCGTTGGGGTTGTTCGGGTTTTTGCTGTCGATGAACTGGTTACTCTGCATGATGCCGAGTGCCTGGATTTGGTCTCGGTAACGGGCGGCTTCTTCAAATTGCAGGTTGGCGGCGGCGGTCTGCATTTTGTGTTGCAGGGTGCGGGTCAGTTCGTCGGTTTTGCCGTTGAGGAAAGTGGCGGCTTGGCGCACGCTGTCGCGATAGTCTTCTTCGCTGATGTGTCCGACGCAGGGCGCGGTGCAGCGTTTGATTTGGTAAAGCAGACAAGGGCGGTCGCGGTGTTCGAACACGCTGTCTTCGCAGGTGCGCAGCATGAAGACTTTTTGCAGGACTTGGATGCTGTCACGCACGGCATTGCTGTTGGGATAGGGGCCGAAGTATTGGTTCGGCTTTTTCAGCGTGCCGCGGTAATACGCCATCTGCGGATATTGATGTCCGCTGAGCATGAGATAGGGATAGCTTTTGTCATCGCGGAAAAGGATATTGTATTTGGGCGACAGGGCTTTGATGAAGTTGTTTTCAAGAATCAGCGCTTCGGCTTCGGAACGGGTGATGGTGGTTTCGATATGATGAACCTGTTTCACCATCAATGCGATGCGTGGGGAATGGTCGTTTTTCTGGAAATAGCCGGACACGCGACGCTTGAGGTTGACCGCTTTGCCGACGTATAAGACGTTGCCGCCTTCGTCGAAAAAACGGTACACGCCGGGCAGATTGGGCAGATTTTTAAGGAAAAGGGGGATGTCGAAGTCCGTAGTCATGGGGCGGATGGTAGTATGGGGGCTGGAAAGTCGGAATTATAGGGGAAACTGTATTTCGGGAATAT
>NZ_AEPF01000132.1 GCF_000193735.1 Neisseria sicca 4320 | reverse complement strand
AGGATCATTTTTTTCCAAAAAATGTCCGCTACCAATCGCACAAGCTGCCCTTCGGGTTTTATGCCTCAAACAGGTTCAGTTCTTTTTACCCTTATGACTGCTGCGGTATCAAGGAAAGGTCAGAGTTGTTGAAATCTGATTATCCGTTCAATGGCACACCCGATTTATTAGAACAAAGAGGGTTAGGAAATTATTTTTTGGATTTAAAAATAGTAAGCGAAAAAATTAATGTTTATTATCATAGATATATTATTAATAATTGTGGACAATATATTCCTGATAAATATTCTTCTATACAAGGAAATTATACTAAATATATGACGACTTCCTATGGATTTTATCTGCCGCAAGATTTTATTCAAACTGTTTCTGAAATTCCTATTGGCTGTTGGAAATGGAATCATAGCAAACCTGATGCTTCTACCATAAATTCTCTCCCAAAATCATTTGATTATATGTTTCATTACCACACTCTTTGGGATGGTAATGATTTTTACAGTTGTCCTAAGAAACCTTAAATCACACGAGGAAATGCAATAATGTCTCAAACTAAAAAATTTGTTTTGGATTTGTCATGTTAAAAAATAAAATCATAATATATTTCTTTTCTATATTGGTATTTACGCTGATATTTTTTGTTTTGTTTAGATTGAAATATTTTTTGTTTTAGATGATTATTATAACAGATATAACACTGATATTATTTACATAAATTCAGAAGAAGTGAGCCGTTTATATGAGAAAAAACAATACGATTACTCTTGTGGTTTGATTACTATATATACTACATATTCTAGCGATAATAGCGCACATAATTTATGCTTAAATACTAAGGTTAAATTCTCATCTAATACTATTGAAAAAAAACTATCGAATTGTGAGATAGTTACTGAGAATTTTATGGGAAAAGAATATTTATTTTATAGAACTAAGTATACATTTAAAAATGATATTGATAGCATTTGGGGAACTTTGAATATTAATTACTTCTCTGCTGGAAGTGATGCAAAGAATGATGCAAATTTTTCATATTATTCATTAATGAATAATATGAATACAATATCGGCAGATGGAGGTGGAGAGTTCTTATTGAAAGATATTAATATTAAACAGAAAACTAGAATTTGGAAGTCTGTTAATATTTATGGGGTGGAGGGTAAATACACTAAAGATGATTTCTCAAATTGCTCTAGTATTATATCTTCTGATAAATTATTTGTTAATTAATAAGCAAGCCGTAGCCTGTATAAAGTCTCTGTTTTGCCAGCTGGCGAAGAATTTTCTTATTATTTATGGGAACAGAAAATGTCTCCGTCTAAAACGGATATCTTGTCTAATAATTGGAGATGAATATGCAAGCGTTTGTGTATTATTTAATCAGTTTATTTTTTGGAATTATTCCAGGTTTTATTCTTGGAGTTAAAATTTATCGTAGGATTTCGGGAAATAAATCCAAAACGAATAGGAAAGAGCTATGATAGGAATACTTTTTTTATTGTTAATATCACTATATTTGGTTTTTTAGGATTTATTGTTGGGATAGTATTTGAATGGAAAAGCAAAAAATATGAAATCCTAGGTTCTGAAAAAAGGCTTTTGTTTTATATTATCAGTGCGATACTTTGGTTTTTTATAATGTTTGGTGATGAAATAATAGGTATGTATCAGCTAAAAAAATTATGTGAGTCTGAAAAAATCTTTTTAATAAAGGATGTCAGTAAACTAAGTAATAAAAATTTAATTTTGGAATTTGATGGTAAAAATCGTAGTAATGTTAGGTATTCTGCTATACCTATAAAATATAATATATCGAAGTATCTGGATGCTTCAAATCAAAGTGAAATTTTTACATATAAGACATATACGCCATACGGAGGGTGGTTTTCTCGAATGATGGCATCTTTAATCGGCGCAGGAGGATATGTATTGTTTTTTGATAAGAAAGAAGTATGTAAATCATCAGATTATAATATTTTGAAAGAGAAATATAAATTCTCCATATCAGATGTTATCTATAAATAATTTAAGCAAGCCGTAGCCTGCATAAAGTCTCTGTTTCACCAGGTCGGATGTACGCGGAATAGACGCACGCAGTTGTTTGGATTTGGTATTGAGAGGTCGTCTGAAAAAATCCTATAATCTTTGATAACTCTACTGCATAATTTTACAGTGTATGTATAATACAAAAAACTAAAATAAAGAATAATTATATGATTAATAATAAAAAAATAATCTTCTTAATTTTAACAGCAGGTATATTCATTTTGATTTCATTTCCTGCTTCCTTATTTAATTTACCTTGGATAGCATCCAAAATAGAAAAAGTATATTTAGGTATCAGTTCTTATTTTGAATCCCCAAAAGAAAAAGAATTTCGGATAAAGAAAAAAGAAGAGCAGAACAGGGAAAATTATAGGAAGCATTTTTTTTCTAAATTAATATGTAATAATCCAAGTAACGAGCTAAGTAATAGCGAATTATATGAATTAGCTATGGATGATTATTGGAAATATCAAGTTGAAAAAATTTCCGAGTGGGATAATATAATTCAAACATTGAAAGATGAAAAATTAATACTTGATGATACTCCGTATGATCTAAATAGAAAAATATGCAGGCTGAGGAATATAAATAAAGAAAAATCTAATGAAATAAATAGTACTTGTTATCCTTGGTTATTATATGAATATAATGATTTAAATATAATTCAAAAATGGGAAAGTAAAAATTACAAGATAAGTGATTTTAAATCATTAGTATCAAAAGAATGGTCAGGAATTTCTTTTAATCCTTTTGAAGATAGACCTTACAAAAGAAAATATTTCAATAGAGAGACTCCTTTTGCAGTTATTCAGCGAAGCTACGATGGTGTTGTATGGTATCCCAAAGATTGTTGTCGATTGCTGGAATATTCAGAATTAAAAAGTAGCCATGATTTTGTACATACATTGTATCTTATAGAAAAATTTATGAGTCTTGAGGAGTTGAATAAAATTAAGTTCTTAGTTATAAAAACCTATAATTTAGATCGCGCAGTTTCTTCCTATACTGGTTTGAATATGCTAGGAAGAAGTAACAATTATGCCGGTAGAGCTGTCTTATTGGCATATCCAGTTACATATTGTGGGAAAATAACACCATTCATTAAATTTTAATTTTAGCAAACCATAGCCTGCATAAAGTCTCTGTTTCACCAGGTAGGATGTATTCGGAATAGACGCACGCGGTTGTTTGGATTCGGTATTGAAAGGTCGTCTGAAAATTTCAGACGACCTTTTTGATAATTCTATTGCATAAATATGACATTCGTGGAATAATCCGCAAACTTTAAAAATCAGGTAACTATATGATTAAAAATAATAAAATAATTTTGGCGATTTTAACTTCAGTTATCTTGTTCTCAATTTATTTTTTCAGCAATTACCGTATCTTCTTTTCACCTTTTGAAATTCTCAGCAACAAAACTATAGAGCAGAACCTGCAAGGGATTTGCGTGGACGAAGGAAGGAAATTGAGTAAGGAAGAATTATTAGCCAGAGGAATGACCAGTTATTTCAGATATTTATCACAAGGTAGATATTATGACGACATGAATAGTGAATGGAGAGAATATTGCCCTGTCGATGGTGCTTGTTGGCTTACTTCTGTTGGGAAAGCAAGCATAGCAGAATATATTTTTGATAGCAGAAAAAGGAAGTTTTTAAATCAAGAAGAAGGCAAGAAAATTCTTTTCTCTAATTCAGGTTTACTATTTTCATCAAAGAATAATCCAAAAATAAATAATGATAGTTTTTATTCTGTTATAGAAAACAGTTCCGTTCATTTTTTCCCGTATAAATGTTGCAGTATTAATGATAGAAAAGATTTAACGGATGATGATTTCCCATTTTTAGGAGTGCCTAATTATCTAGAAGAAAGAGGTTTAGGAAGCTATTTTTTAAATGTTTCTAGTTTACATATTGGAAAAAATAATAACTTAACCTATATAAATAAAAAGTATATTCTGAGTAATTGTGGTGATTATTTGCCTGAAAAATACTCTGTAGCATCACCATATTCGGGTACATATGAGATGAAAGCTCACAATGAATTATATATTCCATATAAAAATTTTGAAGTTTATAAAAAATATATTTTTGATTTAAATATATGCTCAAAATGGGTAAATAATAACACACCTTTATATAAAGTTGATATTTCTAACCCTGAAGAGAAAGTTATATGGGATGGACAATATCTTTTTTCTTGTAACGTCAAAAGCAAGCCGTAGTCTGCATAAAGTCTCTGTTTCACCAGGTAGGATGTATGCGGAATAGACGCACGCGGTTGTTTAGATTTGGTATTGAAAGGTCGTCTGAAAATTTCAGACGACCTTTTTGATAATTCTATTGCATAAATATGACATTCGTGGAATAATCCGCAAACTTTAAAATTAGGTAACCATATGATTAAAAACAAGAAAATAATTTTGGCGATTTTAACTTCAGTTATCTTGTTCTCAATTTATTTTTTCAACAATTACCGTATCTTCTTTTCCCCTTTTGAAATCCTCAGCAACAAAACCATAGAACAGAACCTGCAA
>NZ_AEPF01000133.1 GCF_000193735.1 Neisseria sicca 4320 | reverse complement strand
GGACCGAAAAGGACAAAGCCGAACCGTCCAAACACTGAGGGCGCAACATCCGCTCAAATACCTGCCGCACATCGCACACCTGCCTAAAAGCAGCTTTTACTACCACCACCAAGACCGCCCCGCCCCCGACACAGCCGACAAAGCCCTCCTC
>NZ_AEPF01000134.1 GCF_000193735.1 Neisseria sicca 4320 | reverse complement strand
AGCGATGCCCGCTGGACAAAGAAAAACGGTTTATACAGACTCGGTTACAAACAACATACCCGTACCGATGAGGAAGGCTATATCGAGAAACTGCACATTACCCCCGCCAACGCCCATGAGTGCAACCATCTGTCCCCTTTGCTGGAAGGTATAGCCGAAGGTACGACCGTCTATGCCGACAAAGGCTACGACAGTAAGGAAAACCGACAACATCTGAAAGAACATCAGTTGTTGGACGGCATTATGCGCAAAGCCCACCGCAACCGTCCGCTGACGGAAGCACAAACCAAACGTAATCGATATTTGTCGAAGACCCGTTATGTGGTCGAACAAAGCTTTGGTACGCTACACCGTAAATTCCGCTATGCCCGGGCAGCCTATTTCGGGCTGATTAAAGTGAGTGCGCAAAGCCATCTGAAGGCGATGTGTTTGAACCTGTTGAAAGCGGCCAACAGGCTAAGTGTGCCTGTTGCCGCCTAAAAGGCAGCCCGGATGCCTGATTAATCAGGTATCCAAGGGGGATTAAGGGGGGATTTGAGTAGAATCAGTGGATATTTGAAACAAAAACAGCCGAAAATCTTTATTTGGATCTCGGCTGTCGGAAGGAAAGGAATTTTGCAAAGGTCTCAACTCAACATTCAAACCAAACAAACAGGCAAAAAAAGGTCGTCTGAAAGCCCCTTATTTCTTTCAGACGACCTTGAATTCCCGCTTTGTATTGTTTTCGGGTATTTTATTGCAGGGTAAAGCCTGCTTTGAAATCCAGCTTCGGCACGCCGATGATAAAACGCTCGCCGATACTGTCTTCAAATTCGTATGCGCCTTCGATACTGCCCCAAGGCGTGCTGATTTGCGAGCCGCTGTTGTACTCATATTCCTCACCCGGATACAGGACAGGCTGCTCTTCGATCAAACCGCCGTGTCCGACCTGCCCGATTTCCCCGTGCCCGTCGGTAACTTCCCAAAACCGCTGGCGCAATGTGATAACTTCATTGCTGCGGTTGCAGATGGTGATTTGATAATTAAAAGCATAGCGATCACGATAAACATCGCTTTGTCCGGCGATATAACGCGGCTTTACACTGATTTCTATATTATTCATTTTGCTTCCCCGTAATGATGCGGTTCTATTTTTATTTAAACGTGAGTGAAAGTGTGCCTGCCTTATATTTTTTATCAGCAGTCATATATTTAATTGTGTGTATTTAAAAAATCCAAGATGCCAGCCCTAATACCAGACCGGTCATCAGTGCGGCGATCAGGTCGTCAAGCATAATGCCCAGTCCGCCGTGGATACGGCTGTCGAACCATTTAATCGGCCAAGGCTTGAGCATGTCGAACATTCGGAACACGATAAAAGCCGCAAACCACCAGCTCCAGCGGAAAGGTACGAAAGACAAAACCAAAATCATTGCTACGATTTCATCCCAAACGATACCTCCGTAATCCTGTATGCCCAGTTCTTTTTCGGTATAACCGCAAATGCGGATTCCCCAAACAAACATGGCGATACACAGCAATGCCAAAACCCAGCCGCCGATTCCGATCAAATGAAGGACAAATGCCAAAGGCAAAGCCGCCAAAGTACCGGCCGTTCCCGGCGCAACGGGAGAAAGACCGCTGCCGAAACCAAAGCCCAAGAAGCATAAAGGACGCTCTTTGAGCCATTTGAAAGTAGGTTTAAATTCAGCCAAAATGATCGAACCCCCGTGAAGTAAGCAATAATTCGCCGCCTTTTTTATCCTTTATTTTCAGACGGCCTGAGTTGTTTGTTTTCCCTATCCTCGTTACCGCCACACCGCATTGCGCTGCTGCGGCAAGGATTTCACTGCGACGGTCTGCGGAAGCGGTAAATACCAATTCGTAATCGTCGCCGCCCGATAAGGCGAAAGCCGTCCATTGTTCTTCAGACAGCGATGTTCTCAATTCATCAGGAACCGGCAAGACATCTATCGAAATTTCCGCCCCCAAAGACGACGCGGTCAAAATGTGCCCCAAATCCTGCGCCAGCCCGTCCGAAATATCTTGGGCGGCATGGGCAAGCGGCAAAAGTGCCAAACCTAAATCTACCCTTGGCTCCGGTCTGAGGAGTTTATCTTCGCAAAGTCCGAAGACTTCCGGCGGCAGGGTGCAGTTTTTCAGACGATGGTTTAATGCTGCCGCAGCCATACCGATTTGCCCGGACACCCAAATATCATCCCCTTCTTGCGCTGCATCGCGCCGCAGGGCTTGCCCTTGGGGCAGTTCGCCGACGATGGTGATGTTGAATACCAAATCACCTTTGGTCGTATCGCCGCCGATAAGCGTGATGCCGAAACGTTGTGCCAGCGAGAAGAAACCTTCGCAAAACCGCGTCAGCCATTTTTCGTCCAAATCGGGCAATCCCGCACTGAGCAGAACCCATTTTGGAACGGCACCCATCGCCGCCATATCGGATATGTTAACTGCAAGCATTTTCCATGCCAAATCTTCAGGAGAAACATCTGAAAAAAAATGTTTGTCCTTAATCAACATATCGGCACTAAAACACAAATCAAATCCTATACTTGGACGGATGATGGCTGCATCGTCCCCGATACCCAACACCAAACCTTCCGCCTGCTGTTTTTGCAAAAACTGTCTAATAAAGTCAAATTCTGTCATATTTAGTGTAAAAAATTGTCAACTCGTTTACCTTACAGGAAACCGTAGGGCAAGACATTCCTTTTATATAGTGGATTAAATTTAAATCAGGACAAGGCGACGAAGCCGCAGACAGTACAGATAGTACGGCAAGGCGAGGCAACGCCGTACTGGTTTAAAGTTAATCCACTATAAATAGCGATGTTCATTGCGTTATCACTAGGATTCACAACCCAATGTCGTCTGAAAACGTGGCTCCGATAAGACGGAATGTTTTCAGACGACCTTTTCTGCTGCCAGCAACATTTCCACATTCCGCTCGGTCGCTTCGGCTATCTCTTCGACGGCAACGCCGCGTATTTCGGCGACGATGGCGGCGATTTGGCGGATGTTGGCGGGTGTGTTGATTTCGTTTTTCAGCATAAATGGGCTGTCGGTTTCCAAGACGAAATCGTTGTCATTCAAGGTTTTTAGGGTTTCGCGTATTTTTCGTGCGTTTGGGTTGAGCAACAGCGAACCGATGCCGATTTTGAAACCCAATTTCGTCAACACGCGCGCTTCTTCTGCGCTGCCGGAGAAGGCGTGAACGATGCCGCCTTGGGTAAAACCTGTCTGCTTGACGGCGGCGGCGATGTCGGCGGTGGCTTTGAGATTATGGATAATCACGCGGCGGCGCAGGGTTTGCGCGATGACAAGCTGGCGGCTGAAGACTTGGATTTGCCGTTCGCGCTTTCGTTGCGTTTGGGTTTTGTCGTAAAAATCCAAGCCGATTTCGCCGACCCAAGCCGTCGGACGCGCTTGCAATGCCTGTTCCAAACGCTGGAAATCCGGTTCGGAAACGTCGTCTGAAAACCAAGGATGAATGCCGAGTGCGATATGGATATTGCCTAAAATCGGGTTTTCAGACGACCTTTCCGCGAAATCCGCTACGTCCTGCCAATCCTGCGGTCGGGTCGCAGGAACGATAAACCGCCCTACTCCTGCCTCCCGCGCGGCGGTCAAAACGTGCAGCAGGTTTTCGCGTAAGGCGGGATCGGCGAGGTGACAATGGGTGTCGGTCAGGTTCATTTCGATTTCACAATAATTGCAGTCTCACCAACTCTTTTTCTACATCTTCCGCACCCCAGCCTTGCGATACGGCGAGGGTCATGAGCGCGGTGGCGGTTTCGAGGTTGCATTTGCCGCCGTTGATGATGCCCGAGTTGCGGAACGCGTTGCCTTGCGCGTAAACGGCGGCGGTTCTGCCTTGTCGGACTTGGCTGATGTTGAGCAGCAGTTTGCCTTGCTGCGTGAAGTCTTGCACGGCGCGGATAAAGCCTTCGTCTGCGGGGGTGTTGCCGTGTCCGTAGCTTTGCAGGATAAGGGCTTGGGCGGGAAGCTGTCCGAGTCCGTTCGCAAGTTCTTGGACGGCAAAGCCGGGGATAAGCGTGCGGACGGCGATTTTTGCCTGCGGGTCGGGATAGCGGATTTTGAGGTCGTCTGAAACATCCGCCGCCTCTTGTGACGGGATGCGAAGATTGTGCCAGCCATGGGTTTCGTCCCATTCGGCGATGGCGCCGAAATGCGGATTGTCGAAACCTGCGGCGGTTTCGGTGCTGACTTTGCTGCTGCCGACAGCGGGATACAGTTTGCCGTCAAAGGAGATGACGGTTTGTTTGAGCTTGAGGTTGAAGGCGGCGACGGCGGTGGAGAGGTTGCGCGGGGCATCGCTGTTTTCGGCGGCGTAAGGCCATTGGGAGCCGGTCAGGACGATCGGTTTACCCAAGCCTTGCAGGGCGAGCGCGAGAAGGTTGGCGGTGTACGCCATGCTGTCCGTGCCGTGCAGTATCAGGATACCGTCGCAGGAAGGCAGTTTGGCGGCAATGATGTCCAGCCAGTCGCGCCAGTGTTGCAGCGTGACGGAGGAGGAATCAATCAAGGGTTTGCAGACGTGCCACTCGAAGTCGAGGTCGTCTGAAAAGGGGGAAAGGGCTTGGCTGACCAGCGCGGTATCGGGGCGCAGACCTTCGCTGCTTTGGGTCATGCCTATGGTGCCGCCTGTGTAGAGGACGAAGATTTTTTGTTTCATGGACATCATCGGGTCGTCTGAAAATAATGATGCGGCTTATTTAACTATATTTCGGACAGGCTGGCAATTTGGCGGCGCGGACGGTTTTCAGACGACCTTAAAATGAAAAAGCACCCTGAGGCTGTCGATATTTAATTTTCCAAGCGGATTTTTATTCACGAAGCGGAAGATTCAAAGCAGAAGATACCGCTTTGGATAAAAAACACGGAAACTATTGAATATCGGCAACCTCTTTAGGTGCTTGATTTTATTGTTCGCTTTGCGCGGCTTTTTTGGCTGCCTTGACTGCTTTGCGCTGCGCCCGCTTTTCGCTCAACTTGGTACGGTAGAACTGAAGGCGTTGGCGTTTTTTCCACCAGAACCATGCCAACGCTACTGCCAACACACCTAAAACAACGAAGATACCGGATTGCAGGCTGTGCATTTTTGCCATCAACCAATCGATGTTGTTCGCACCATATTCGCCCAAATAAATCCAAACCGGCACGGAAATCAGCGCGGCAAGCCCGTCCATCAGGATGAAGCGGGTATAGGAAACTTTGCGGCTGATGCCCGCTGTCACGAAAACGGCGGTACGCAAACCGGGCAGGAAGCGGGCGACAAACAATACCCAGTTGCCGTATTTGTCGAATTTTTCCTGAACCTGCGCGTAACGCTTCGGCGTCATCACACGGGCAATGGGTTTGAACTTGAGGATTTTCTGCCCCCACGCCCGTCCGGCGAAAAACATAATTCCATCCCCCGCCAATACGCCGAGCATACCGACGACAACCATCCAGTGCGAATTGGTGTACCCCAAGCCGGAAATCACGCCGCCTGTCACCAGCGTCAAATCTTCGGGAATCGGTACGCCAAAGCCGCAGATGACCAAAACGAAAAACACGGCTGCGTAGCCGTATTGGACAAAAAAGGCTTCTAAAAAGGCAAACATGGCGTATCCGTCGGTTGTAATGTGGAGGGAAAATTCATTTGAACTGATGTTGTATTTTACCAAAGATAGGGTCGTCTGAAAGAAATAACAAGGAATGTTGCGCAAATATGCGTGAACAATATCCCTTGATGTGTTTCAGACGACCTCGAATCCTAAAAAACACAGTGGATTAACCTTAAACCGGCATGGCGTTCCCCCGCCTTGCCCTGATTCAAAATTAATCCACTGCACCGCCGTTTCCGCTTGCATAGAAACGACGGCAGTTTCAAGGTTTGCTAAAAACCTGATTGTTTTCCGACAGCATTACTGCTTGCCGGTAATGGCTGCCGCGATGCGTTCCGCGCCTTTTTTCGCCCAGTCCGCCTGACGCGCTTCGACCATGACGCGCACGACCGGCTCGGTACCTGATGCGCGCAAGACAACGCGGCCTTTGCCTTCAAGCTCTTTTTCCACTTCAGCCAACACGTCTTTCGAGGCTTCCTGCCATTTCTGACCTTTTTGGATGCGCACGTTGATCATGGTTTGCGGATACGGCTGCCAGTCGGCGCAAACGGTGGCGAGGTCTTGGTTCAGGATTTGCAGCGCTGCCAAAACCTGCAGCGCGGAGATGATGCCGTCGCCGGTGTTGTGTTTGTCCATGCACAAAATATGGCCGCTGGCTTCGCCGCCGATGAGCCAGCCGCGTTGGTTCAGCTGCTCCAACACATAGCGGTCGCCCACTTTGGCGCGGCAGAAATCGACGCCCTGCTCTTTCAGGGCAATTTCCATCGCCATATTGGTCATGACCGTACCGACCACGCCGCCGATGTTGATGCCTTCGCGGGCGCGTGCTTTGGCGATGACGTAAATCAGGCTGTCGCCGTCGTACACTTTGCCGTTGCGGTCAACCATCATCAAGCGGTCACCGTCGCCG
The DNA here is from genome assembly GCF_000193735.1 of Neisseria sicca 4320. Classification (GTDB taxonomy): domain Bacteria; phylum Pseudomonadota; class Gammaproteobacteria; order Burkholderiales; family Neisseriaceae; genus Neisseria; species Neisseria sicca_E. Next base: position 5,121 of record NZ_AEPF01000134.1, on the reverse strand, counting down.
TCCAACGCGATGCCGTAGTCGGCTTCGTTTTGCAATACGGCGGCCTGCAAGGCTTTGGGATGGGTTGCGCCGCATTTTTCGTTGATGTTGTAGCCATTGGGTTCGTCGCCGATGCTGACGACTTGTGCGCCGAGTTCGTGGAACACTTTGGGCGCAACGTCATAGCCTGCGCCATGTGCGGTATCGACCACCAATTTCAGGCCGCGCAAATCCAAATGACTGGGGAAGGTGGATTTGCAAAATTCGATGTAGCGGTCGTCCGCGCCGTTGATACGGCGGGCGCGTCCGAGGCGGGCAGACGGCTGGGTTTTCATTTCCTCGTCGATTTTGGCTTCGATCTCCAACTCGATTTCATCGCTCAGTTTCACGCCGCCTTCGGCAAAGAATTTGATGCCGTTATCGGAATAAACATTATGCGACGCGGAAATCATCACGCCGGCGGACAAACGCAGCGCGCGGGTCAGATAAGCCACGCCCGGCGTAGGCAGCGGACCGGTTTGGATGACGTTGACACCTGCGGCGGTAAAGCCCGCCACCAGCGCGGCTTCGAGCATATAGCCGGAAATGCGCGTGTCTTTGCCGATCAGGACGGTCGGCTTCTGTCCGCCGTCATGCTGCACCAACACCTGCCCCGCCGCATAACCTAGTTTCAATACGAAATCGGGGGTAATCGGAAATTGACCGACTTCGCCGCGTACGCCGTCCGTGCCGAAATATTTTTTTGCCATGAGTTTGCTCCGTGAGGATGTTTTTAGAATGGGGTTACCCGTAAATGTCATAACGGGCAGTATAGGGGGTTTTATGCAAAACTGTTGGGATTTATGTTTAGCGTCATTAGATTGCGCCTGAGCGGTATAGTTTCTTATCTTATCAAAACCCGAAACAAGTTAACCGGATTAAACAAACGGGTCGTCTGAAACCGTCAAACTTGTTTTCAGACGACCTCTTTATCACTATAGTGGATTAAATTTAAACCAGTACGGCGTTGCCTCGCCTTAGCTCAAAGAGAACGATTCTCTAAGGTGCTCAAGCACCAAGTGAATCGGTTCCGTACTATCTGTACTGTCTGCGGCTTCGTCGCCTTGTCCTGATTTTTGTTAATCCACTATATTTCAGGGGCTGCCGACATTTCATTTTCAAAGTGTTTTTTTGCTTCCAGAACAGAAGCTATTAAATGCCGGCAATCCCTAAAGCGTCCCACACCTTCAACGCATCCGCCGTCGCCTTCACATCATGCACCCGCAAAATTTGCGCGCCGCGCGCTACGGAAGCCAACGCCGCCGCCACACTGCCGTGTACGCGTTCCGCCGCGTCTGCCTCGCCGGTCAGATCGCCTATCATGCGTTTGCGCGACACGCCGATCAGCAGTGGGAAACCCGTTTGCGCCATCAATTCGGGCAAATGCCGCATCAGCGCGATATTGTGTTGCAGGGTTTTGCCGAAGCCGAAGCCGGGGTCGAGTATGATGCGTTGCGGTGAGATGCCTGCCGCGATACATTCCGCTGAGCGCACTTTCAAATACCGAGCGACTTCGCCGACAACATCCTGATATTTCGGATTAATCTGCATATTTTCGGGCAAACCCTGCATGTGCATCAGGCAAATGCCCGTATCCGCCTGACTCGCCAGCAATTCGACCGCGCCCTCGTCAGTCAACGCCGCCACATCATTAATAATATCGACGACACCGAGTGCCAACGCTTTTTCCATAATCACCGTGCGGCGCGTGTCCAAACTGACGGGAACGCCCCACCCCGCCACTTCCGCCAACACAGGCGCAACACGCGCCCATTCTTCTTCAGGCGAAACATAATCCGCACCCGGCCGCGTCGATTCGCCGCCGATGTCGAGAATGTCCGCGCCTTCTTTTAAAAGCTGTTCGGCGTGTGCCAAGGCTGTTTGGGCGTTTTGCGAATACACGCCGCCGTCGGAAAAAGAATCGGGCGTCAGGTTGACGATACCCATGATTTTCGGCTTGTCCAAACCGATTTCAAACCTGCCTGCCTGCCAGATGCGCGTGGTCATGATGGTATTCCGTAAAATAATGAAGACGAAATTATAGGTCGTCTGAAAACATCATGCAGCTTTCAGACGACCCCGTTTTACAAATCCTGCCGTTTAATGCCAAAATCAGGTTTACCGTCCTAATCCGCCTGATAAAGGAAACAGCCATGTACCGACACGTCGAATACTATCCCGGCGACCCGATTTTGAGTTTGGTCGAAACCTTCAAAAACGACCCGCGTCCTGAAAAAGTCAATTTGAGCATAGGCATTTATTTCGACGACGAAGGCAAAATGCCCGTGTTGGAATCCGTGAGCCGTGCCGAAACCGCCCGCGCCGCCACGCCTGCGCCGTCGCCCTATCTGCCGATGGAAGGCTTGAACACTTACCGCAGCGCGGTGCAGCATTTGTTATTCGGCAAAGACAACCCCGCGTTCGCACAAGGACGCATCGTTACCGTACAAACCTTGGGCGGCTCGGGCGCGCTCAAAGTCGGGGCGGACTTCCTGCACCGCTGGTTCCCCGCAGCGCGTGCCTACGTCAGCGACCCGACTTGGGACAACCACCGCGGCATTTTTGAAGGCGCGGGTTTCGAGGTCGGTACTTATCCTTATTACGACCCCGCCACCGTCGGCGTCAAATTCGACGAAATGACCGCGTTTTTCAACACCCTGCCCGAACACAGCGTTCTAATCCTGCACCCCTGCTGCCACAACCCGACCGGCGTGGATATGTTGGAACAGCAATGGGACGAAGTGTTGCACATCATCAAAACGCGCAAACTGATTCCGTTTATGGACATTGCCTACCAAGGCTTCGGCGGCGATTTGGACAGCGATGCCTACGCCATCCGCAAGGCGCTGGAAATGGAATTGCCCTTGTTCGTCAGCAACTCATTCTCGAAAAACCTGTCGCTCTACGGCGAGCGCGTCGGCGGCTTGAGCGTGGTTTGCCCGAATAAAGAAGAAGCGGAATTGGTGTTCGGACAGCTCAAATTCACCGTCCGCCGCATCTATTCCAGCCCGCCCGCACACGGCGCCTACATCGCCGCCGATGTGATGAACAGCCCCGAACTTTACGCCTTGTGGCAAAACGAAGTCTATGTCATGCGCGACCGCATCCGCGCCATGCGGCAGAAACTTTATGACGTCTTGGCCGCCCAAATCCCCAACCGCGATTTCACTTATTTCATCAAACAGCGCGGCATGTTCAGCTACACAGGATTGAGCATGGAACAAGTCCGCAGGTTGCGCGACGAATTTGCCGTTTACCTGCTGGATTCGGGCAGGATGTGCGTTGCCGGACTGAATGCCTCGAATATCGCCTATGTTGCCGATGCGTTTGCCGAAGTGTTGAAATAAAACACAAAAAGCAAAAGGTCGCCTGAAACCCGATGTAGTTTTATTTGAAGTAAATCAAAAGGCCGCCCGAAAAATTTTCATCTTTCAGACGGCCTCTCTATAATTGGCGCACCCAACAGGGATCGAACCTGTGACCTCCAGCTTCGGAAACTGACACTCTTCCAACTGAGCTATGGGTGCAGGGAAGGCGTAAGATTAACGCAAATCCCGCCTGTTGGCAAAGCCTATTATGCAGGATGGCGCAAACAAGACAAATTTGCAGAAAATTCCCTGCAAATAATCAACAACATAACTAATCCACCCCTTAACAAACGGCAAAAAACTGCCGCCTTTGCGTATATTTTCCACAAGAGCGATTGGAAAGCCCCTGTGAATTCAGTATAATCCAGCAAAATATTGTTAACTGCGTTTAACACACCAAACTATAACTCAAAGCACAACCTAACCTAACGGCGAGGCCTACCAAATGAAACAACTCCGCGACTCAAAAGCCCAAGGCTCTGCATTGTTTACCCTTGTGAGCGGTATCATCATTGCTATTGCAGTCATTTACTTCCTCATCAAATTGGCGGGCAGCGGCTCGTTCGCAGACGTTAACCAATCGTCCGAAGCCGCCACGCAAACCCGTATCCAACCCGCAGGGCAGCTCGCCTTAGGCGACGGCATTCCGGTAGGCGAACGCAAAGGCGATCAGATTTTCAACAAAATCTGTATCCAATGTCACGCTGCGGACAGCTCCGTCCCCAACGCGCCTAAAATCGAAAACAACGGCGACTGGGCTCCCCGTATAGGACAGGGTTTCGACACGCTGTTCCAACACGCTCTGAACGGCTTTAACGCCATGCCTGCCAAAGGTGGTGCAGCCGATTTGACTGACCAAGAACTCAAACGCGCCATTACTTACATGGCCAACAAGAGCGGCGGCAACTTCCCTGATCCTGATGCCGCAGCACCTGCCGATCAAGCAGCTTCAGGCGATGCAGCCGCATCCGCACCTGCCGCTGCCGGCTCTGCTCCCGCAGCCGACGCACCTAAAGCCGATGACAAAGGCGCGGCCGCTCCTGCAGCCGGCGGTGCAGACGGTCAAAAAGTTTACGAAGCCAACTGTAAAATGTGTCACGGCGGCACCATCCCCGGTGCTCCCGGCGTAGGCAAAAATGACGAGTGGGCTCCGCGCATCAAACAAGGTAAAGAAACCCTGTACAAACACGCTCTCGAAGGCTTCAACGCCATGCCTGCCAAAGGCGGTAACGCCGGTCTGAGCGACGACGAAGTCAAAGCAGCGGTCAACTACATGGCCAACCAATCAGGCGCTAAATTCTGATTCATTCAGAAAACGCCATAGATGCTCCATCAAAAACGCACCTTCAAACAAGGTGCGTTTTTGATGGCTATACCACTTGCTTACGCTTAACAAGAGAAAAACAAAAAGCAGATAGCAACTCTAAGATTTTTATACTTGCATACAAGCCATACCCTCACTTTCCCTACCGAAACAGGAAAAGTGCAAGATTACCGTGACAGCAACAAAGTTATTCGAAATCCAGCTGCTCTATAGCCCGAATTGTGCAGATACTTAAAAATCAGTGTTGAAGCCTGATCTCCCAAATGACAAAATTGCCGCAAACAACACCTTCATCATCATTCCCTATTTCACCATTCCTCCACTTATAGTGGATTAACTTTAAACCACTATACAAGATAGAGGGCAGGCTTGAATTTCAATTCATACCGATTTGCGGCAAGAATTCCAATT
>NZ_AEPF01000135.1 GCF_000193735.1 Neisseria sicca 4320 | reverse complement strand
AATCGCATTGTTGAAGCCTTCATTAGCTTCCTCTTGTTCTTTCAAAGAAGCAGTATTTTCAGCGATTGCCGCTTTATTAGCATCAATATCTTTACGATTGTCTTCTACAGCCTCTGCAGCAAGCTGCAAGCCCTTCGCCAAGTCAACGATGCCTTGTTTATTGGCATCAATATCTTTACGGTTGGCGTCCAAAGCTTCAGTCAGACCTGCTACGCCTTTGCTTGCCTTGTCGGCTTTATCTGCAACTGCGTCGATTTTAGAAGCTGCATCTACGGCTTTATCGGCGGCATCTTTGGCTTCTTTTACTTTGCTGTCAACATTGGCAGAAAGTTCGGTTACTTTGTCTTCGGCGGCTTTGGCAGCGGCTTTGGCATCTGCTGTGTCTTGCGCCAGGCTGTCCACACGGGTGTTTACTGCGGTTACGTCTTCGCTTACTTTTTCAACAGAGTCGGAAAGCTCGGATGAAGCTTTGGAAATTTCACTGTCCACTTCGTTAAATTTGGTGGAAATTTCTTTACCCATATCGGCGACTGATTCATTCAGCTTGTTCACACCCGTAGCAACTTCGGCAATACGGGTACCATTGGTGGTAATGGCAGTTTTCAGTTCTTCGATGGTTTCGTCTTGATCATCTAAAGCATTTGCCAAGTTGTCAAGGTCGCCTGCCAAGCCTACACCTTTCAGGCTGTCGGCTTCGATATCTTCATTGGTGGCTTTACGGACGGTTTTGTTACCATTGGCATCAGTTGTGATGAAATCCGAACCGGAAGCAAAACCATTAATGGTTTGTTCTAACTCTAAGGTTTTCAAAAGCAGAGCATCGCTATCTTTTTTGAAAGTCAGCTTACCGGTATCTTTATCATATGTTGTGCCTTCGCCGAAGACAGTAAAAAACGCTGCTTGACCTTGATCGTCTTTGCCGCCAACCGCTGCTGCAAAGTTTTGTTCAGCCGCTCCCGCTGCGCCGCTTGCTACGGCTGCCGTAACAGCCATGCTCAATACTTTTACATTGAATTTTTTCATGTTTTTTACCTTTGTATGGTGGGTGTAAGGACGTTGATGCTTTTCCGGCGGCTCCCCGTAAACTGTAAAAGGATTATGCCGTTTCGGGCTGGAACTTAATAATCGCCAAGAAAAGTTTCAATGCATATTGTAAAAGTACGAAATTAAAAATCAAGGCTTGTGTCATTTTTTATGGTGAGAACAGGGGCGCATAGGCCTGTATTCTTCGATTTTTTTGAAATGTATTTTGATGCAATAAATGGCAATAGAATAATAAGCATATGAAATATATGATATTTTAATTTAATTTTTGGGTTTTTTTGATGGGTATTACCCTGTTTGGTAGAAAATATTTTAAATTTCTATTTTTATCAATTTGTGGGGAAAAAAGCGACGAACGGTATTTTAATTTGATTATTCGGATGCATTTGGCATTTTGTTACTGCAAGTAAATGTTTTAATTTTTGTAAAGAATTCTCTTGCGTATGAGGATGATGTACTTGTTGTCGGCAAGGCTCTGGTATTTTGGCATAAGGCTTAAATAGGTTTCAGACGACCCTTTTGCTTTTTATTTATAGGAGTCTGCATAGTGATGGCGATATAGCTTGGAAAACTGGGGCTTTATGGATAACGAAAGCTGCGATTTGCTATAAAATTCCTTTTCTATATTCAGATACGGATAAGCTATGGAAACCGCCCTGCTCCTTGCCGGCAAAATCACCGAGCTGACCCTGATTGTCCTGATGGGCATGGCGTTGGTGAAGTTTAAGCTCTTGAATTCCGAACACAGCCGCACGCTCTCCGTCATCGCGCTCTACCTCATCAGCCCGTCGGTGATGATTCACGCCTTCCAAATCGAGAACACGCCCGACATCATTGACGGATTGAAGCTCTCGGTTGCCCTCGCAGTCGTGTTCCACATCCTGCTGATCACGCTGGGCAGGCTCTTTAAAACCGTGTTCAAGCTCGATATGCTCGAACACGCCGCCACGGTTTACACCAATTCCGGCAACCTCATCATCCCGCTGGTGATGTCTATTTTCGGGCCGCAATGGGTGATTTACACCAGCGGCTTCATCATCGTCCAAATGTTCCTTTTCTGGACACACTTGCGCCTGCTGCTCTGCGGGCGCGGCAATCTTGCGTGGAAAACCGTATTCACCAACATCAACATCCTGTCCATCTTTGCCGGCGTGTTCATGTTTGCCTTCCAAATCAAACTGCCGCACATTATCGACAACACGCTCGCCACCGTCGGCAGCATGATAGGCCCGGTCGCCATGCTCGTTGCCGGAATGCTGATTGCCTCGCTGCCGCTCAAAGAAATCGTCCTCTCCAAACGGATTTACCTCGTTGCCCTCCTGCGTCTGATACTTATCCCGCTGATTCTGCTGGTGTTTGTCAAAGTTTCAGGCATAGCCCACATTGGCGGACACAGCGACACCGTCGTCCTTATCAGCTTCCTCGCCACCGTCAGCCCCGCCGCTTCCACTGTTACCCAAATGGCGATGGTTTATGGTCAGAACGCCCGTAAAGCCAGTGCAATTTACGGCATCACGACGCTACTGTGCGTCATCACCATGCCGCTGATGATTGCGTTGTATCAAGCGATGGTTTGAAAGGGGAAGGCAAGGCAAGGTCGTCTGAAAGTCTGAATTTGGGCTTTCAGACGACCTTGCCTTTAAAGCAGATATGATTGTTGTTTCCTGTATGCCGCAGAATGTTGACCTTCGATGCGGCTGCTTCCTGATTACAGCGTTGTCGAATACCGACATCAGGCTTGCGGGGGAACATAAGGTATTTTTCGGGTATCGCTTCAAATTTAAAAGGTCGTCTGAAAACCTAAATTCGAGTTTTCAGACGACCTTTGCTATGTAAATCACACCTGCTTCTGCGGATGCGCTTCGCCCTACTTCGCCATTTCCGCGAACACTTGATGCGCGGTGGCGATTGTTTCGTCAATCAGCTCGGGCGTGTGCGCGGCGGAGACGAAGCCTGCTTCGTAGGCGGACGGGCCGAAGGCAGTGTTGCGGTCGAGCATGCCGTGGAAGAAGCGTTTGAAGGCGTCTATATTGGAGCGCGCCATGTCGCCGTAGTTTTGCGGGGTGTGTGCGGCGAAATACAGACCGAACATGCCGCCCACGCTATCGGCGGTGAACTCGATGCCGTGCGCTTTGGCGGCGGCGGCAAGCCCGTCGGCGAGGCGGCGGGTCAAGGCGGTCAGGTTTTCGTAGAAGCCTTCGCGCTGGATGATTTCAAGCGTTTTCAAGCCGGCGGCGACGGCAATCGGGTTGCCCGACAAGGTGCCTGCCTGATACACGCCGCCCAGCGGGGAAATACATTGCATGATGTCTTTGCGTCCGCCGAACGCGGCAAGCGGCATACCGCCGCCGATGACTTTGCCCATCGTGGTCAGGTCGGGCGTGATACCGTGCAGCGATTGCGCACCGCCGAGCGCGACGCGGAAGCCGGTCATCACTTCGTCGTAAATCAACACTGCGCCGTGTTTTTCGGTCAATTCGCGCAGGGCTTTGACGAAGGCTTCGGTCGGGCGGACAAGGTTCATATTGCCGACGAAGGGTTCGAGGATGACGCAGGCGATTTCGTCGCCGTTGCGGGCGAACACTTCTTCGAGTTGGGCGATGTTGTTGTATTCGAGGACTAAGGTGTGTTTGGTGAAATCGGCGGGAACGCCTGCGGAAGACGGATTGCCGAAGGTGAGCAGGCCGCTGCCGGCTTTGACGAGCAGGCTGTCGGAATGTCCGTGGTAGCAGCCTTCGAATTTAATGATTTTGTCGCGTCCGGTAAAGCCGCGGGCAAGGCGGATGGCGGTCATGGTCGCTTCGGTGCCGGAGCTGACGAGGCGCAGCCGTTCGACGGACGGCATGATTTTGGCGATTTTTTCGGCGATGACGATTTCGCCTTCGGTGGGCGCGCCGAACGACAAACCGCCCAAGGCGGCTTCGCGCACGGCTTCGATGACTTCGGGGTGCGCGTGTCCGACAATCGCAGGCCCCCACGAACCGACGTAATCGGTATAGCGCGTGCCGTTTTCGTCCCAAACATACGCGCCTTCGGCTTTTTTGATGAAGCGCGGCACGCCGCCGACGCTGCCGAATGCGCGGACGGGGGAATTCACGCCGCCGGGGATGATGGCTTTGGCGCGGTCAAACAGGATTTCGTTACGGTTCATAGCGGATTCTTTCTGAGGTCGTCTGAAAAATAAGCGGTATTTTATCATCAGATTGCCCGCACCAGCCGTTTCAGACGACCCCTCACGCCCAAACCGCCACGGCGCAACGCCGTATCTGAAAATGAAAATTGTTCTGTAAAAACAATCACTCTGTTCATATTTGAAGCGTTTGTGCTATAATCCGCACCCATTTATACCATAAAGAAAACATCATGTTACGCGGATTCATTTTAATGCTTACCCTTTTGGTTTCCACCGTCTCCTACGCCGCCCAGCGCAAGCTGCCGAGCGATATGGACGCGGCGGTTTTGAAACAGGTCGAACTGCCTTATCTGAAAGTGAGCCGTGGCGGCTTCTCATGGACGCGCCTCTTGACGCTGGGCATTGCCGACGGCAATTCCGCCAAGCTGCAAATCACCCGTTTCACCAAAATCCACGACGAAAACGACCGCTTCATCCCGATGGGGCGGCTGGCAGGCAAAACCGGCAAAACCATCGCCTTCAAACACAACGACACCAACGCCCTCGTGCGCGAAGTGTGGGTTTTGACCGACGACGAAGCCTCCCGTTTTACCGCGCAAAAAGAAGTCCGCGACGAGGTTAAAAAAGACGCGCAATAAGCCGCCGCCTGCCCGTTTCAGACGACCCGAACACACACACCGCGTGGTTGGCTGTTGCAGCCGCAGCAGCGCAACCGCGCATTTTTGCGCCCTGACGAATCTGCGTTTCAGACGACCTGTCCACGTTCCAAAGGTCGTCTGAAATAAAGATTTCTATAACAATCAGCCCCGCAATTACGGGCTACCTGAGAAAGACACAAACCATGAAAAAAGTATTTATCCGCACCTTCGGCTGCCAAATGAACGAATACGACAGCGAAAAAATGCTCGCCGTACTCGCCGAAGAAAACGGCGGCATCGAACAAGTGACCGACGCCGACGAAGCCGACATCATCCTCTTCAACACCTGCTCCGTGCGCGAAAAAGCGCAGGAAAAAGTGTTCTCCGACTTAGGCCGCGTGCGCCCGCTCAAAGAAAAAAATCCCGACCTCATCATCGGCGTTGCCGGCTGCGTCGCCTCCCAAGAAGGCGAAAACATCATCAAACGCGCGCCTTATGTGGACGTCGTCTTCGGCCCGCAAACGCTGCACCGCCTGCCCAAAATGATTGTGGATAAAGAAACCAGCGGCCTGTCGCAAGTCGATATTTCCTTCCCCGAAATCGAAAAATTCGACCACCTGCCGCCCGCCCGCGTCGAAGGCGGCGCAGCATTCGTGTCCATCATGGAAGGCTGTTCCAAATACTGCTCGTTCTGCGTCGTCCCCTACACCCGCGGCGAAGAGTTCTCCCGCCCGCTGAACGACGTATTGACCGAAATCGCCAACCTCGCCCAGCAAGGCGTGAAAGAAATCAACCTCTTAGGACAAAACGTCAACGCCTATCGCGGCGAAATGGAAGACGGCGAAATCTGCGACTTCGCCACCCTGCTGCGCATCGTCCACGAAATCCCCGACATCGAACGTATGCGCTTCACCACCAGCCACCCGCGCGAGTTTACCGACTCGATTATCGAGTGCTACCGCGACCTGCCCAAGCTGGTGTCGCACCTGCACCTGCCGATTCAAAGCGGTTCCGACCGCGTATTGAGCGCGATGAAACGCGGCTACACCGCCTTAGAATACAAATCCATCATCCGCAAACTGCGCGCCATCCGCCCCGACTTGTGCCTGAGCAGCGACTTCATCGTCGGCTTCCCCGGCGAAACCGAGCGCGAGTTCGAGCAGACCCTGAAGCTGGTGAAAGACATCGCCTTCGATTTGAGCTTCGTCTTCATTTACAGCCCGCGCCCCGGCACACCCGCCGCCAACCTGCCGGACGACACCCCGCACGCCGAAAAAGTGCGCCGCCTCGAAGCCCTGAACGAAGTCATCGAAGCCGAAACCGCCCGCATCAACCAAACCATGATCGGCACCGTACAACGCTGTCTGGTCGAAGGCATCTCCAAAAAAGACCCCGACCAGCTCCAAGCCCGTACCGCCAACAACCGCGTAGTCAACTTCACCGGCACGCCCGATATGATCAACCAAATGATCGATTTGGAAATCACCGAAGCCTACACCTTCTCCCTGCGCGGCAAACCGGTCGAAGCATAAAGCCGTTCCGTCATAGCAAA
>NZ_AEPF01000136.1 GCF_000193735.1 Neisseria sicca 4320 | reverse complement strand
AAGACAATACCCATCGGCAGGCCGGATTCCCGAATCCGACCTTTCCGAATTTTCAGACGACCCTTCTCCCCATTCCCATGACCCAAGACACCCGCCCCCTTATCCGCGTCGTTGCCGGCATCCTGCTCAACCAAGATAGCGACTACCTACTCAGTTCCCGCCCCGAAGGCAAGCCCTATGCCGGATATTGGGAATTTGCCGGCGGCAAAGTCGAAGCGGGCGAAACCGACTTCCAAGCCCTGCAACGCGAGTTTGAAGAAGAACTCGGCATCCGTATCCTCGCCGCTACGCCTTGGCTGACCAAAATCCATTCCTACGAACACGCCCGCGTCTGCCTGAAATTCCTATGGGTAAACCCCGACCAATGGACGGGCGCACCCCAATCCCGCGAAGGACAGGCTTGGTCGTGGCAGAAAGCGGGCGATTTCAACGTCGCCCCCATGCTGCCTGCCAACGGTCCGCTGCTGCGCGCCCTCTCAGTCCCACGCCAGCTTCAAGGTCGTCTGAAAACCGGTTTGCGCGGACAAAACCGCAGCGGCGAATACCGCGTCGCGCCCTACTCTCTAGCCGAACCGCAGCACGCCAACATCCTCATCTCAGAAACCGAACTGCGCAAGCTCGGCAAGCTACCCCAAGCCCAAAGTGTTTGGGTATCGGTACACACCCGCGAACAATGGCAGCGCGTACCCGATGCCGACGTCGTCGTTTGGCAAGTCAACGACGAAGTAAACGCACGGCAAGTGCTTGAAATATTAGAACAAGGCGTATCCGTTCCGCTGGTTGTCGCCGCACCCGAAACACTGGTTTCAAACTATCGCGACCGCTGGCTTTCAACAGGCGCACACGCCATCCTGACCGACAACGACACCGAGGTCGTCTGAAATGGACAAAAACCGCAAACTCCTCATTGCAGGCGTTCTCCTCATCCTCTTCGCCGCCGCCAAACTCCTGCTGCTGGACTGGTGGCAGAAACAACAGCCCCAAGCCCGCGCCGCCGAGTGCGACCTCATCAAAGGCTGCACCCTGCCCGACGGCTCGCACATCCGCTCCACTCCCATCAGTACCCGTTCCGCCTTTGACATCACCGTCGAAAACGCTCCTGCCGAAACACAACAAGTCAGCATCAGCTTCAGCATGAAAGACATGGACATGGGCTTCAACCGCTACATGCTCCAACAACAATCCCCGCGCACTTGGCAAGCGCGCCAAATCCGCCTGCCCGTCTGCGTCGAAGGCAGGCGCGACTACATTGCCGACATCACCATAGGCGGACAGACTTTTCAGACGACCTTTACCGCCCAGTAAGCGTTCTACGCGTATTCTGCAAGAAAACTTTTTTTGGGGAAGGATTTATTTTCTCTTGCTACCTTTTCCCTTTTATTTCACCAAAGGTCGTCTGAAATCCGTTTTCAGACGACCTTTCTTTATACACCCCCTCCATCAAAATATCCGCATCACAACAAGCCCGCTCTTCCTAATACACAGGTTTCCCCTACCCTTCCCAAAATCCGCCTGCCATCAAGTTTGGCTAAAACACATCAGCAAATCCCAATCTCTGAAAATTATGACTATATGATTAACGTTCTATTAATAAATGATATTCCTTGCAAATCATTATCAATTAATATTAGAATACGCACTCTCAAATCAACGTAACCCATGAACAACCAGTCTAGAGGAAGAACATGAAAACTCCCCAATCTCCCGCCTTCCGTTTCAGCATCATGGTGCTGGCGCTGTCTTCAGGCTTTGCCCATGCTGAAAATATCAAACCCGAAGCGACTGCCGAACTGAAAGAAGTCGTCGTTACGGGTACTGCCGTACCGACCCGCGTTACCCGCAACCAGCTTGACCGCGAAACTTCGACCGATTTGAAACAGGTCATGAAAGACCAAATCGGCATGGATGTCGGCGGCGGCAATGGCGTGGCGCAGTTTTACAGCATCCGCGGCGTCGGCGAAGACAAGATTAATCTGGAAGTGGACGGCACCAGCCAATCCACCAAAATCTTCCACCACCAAAGCCGCTTCCAGCTTGACCCTGCTTTGGTGAAAAGCATCAACGTCGAAAAAGGCACGGGCGCGGCGAGCGCGGGTTTGGGTGCGGTCGGCGGTACCATCCGCGTAACGACGGTTGACGCGAAAGACCTGCTGACCGACGGCAAACCTTTCGGTTTCAAACTCGGCGCAGGCTTGAGCAGCAATAAAGGCTCAACCGGCAACGCGGCGGTTTACGGCTATCAAAACGGCTTCGATGCCCTGTTTGCAGGCAACTTCCTCAACAACCGCGACTACAAAGACGGCAACGGCAATGTCAACCGCGGCAGTCGTCTGAAACAGCACAGCTATCTCGCCAAACTCGGCTACGACTTCAACGACGACCACGGCATCCGCCTGACCTACCGTCAGGAATACCAAAAAGGCAACCGTACCGACAAAGCCGAGTTCCAAAACGTTGACAGCTATGTCGGCGTGGACGGCACTTATCAAAAAGAACAATCCTACAATCTGGAATACCGCGGCCGCAACGTCGGCTTCCTCGACAAAATCGACGCCAACGTCTTCCAAATCAACACCGACGACACCAAGCCGCCTAAAGGCGCGCCTTCCCCGAAAGCCCAAGCTTCCGGCACGGCGCAAGGCGGCGTTCCCATCGGCAAGCTTGAGTTAAGCAAAATCAAAGCGACCGGTGCCAACCTGAACCTCGCCAGCTCATTCGGCGACGGACACATGGTGAAATACGGCGTCAACTACCGCCACGAAACCTCCGAGCCGTCCGACAAAGGCGCATGGCTGAAGATTCTCGGACTGTATGACCGCGACAAAGAGAAAAAAGCCGAATACGGCGTGTACGCGGAAGGCATTTGGAACCTGAACCCCGTTACCCTGACGACCGGCCTGCGTTACGACCATTTCAAATACAACGCCGCCAGTAAACAAAGCGCGTCGCACGGCCAGCTCAACCCCAGCATCGGCGCGATTTGGGACATCAACGACAACTTCTCGCTCTTGGCAAACCTCAATCAGGCAAGCCGCGCACCGCGTCTGAACGAAGCCCTGCTGGCTAACGAACGCGCAGGCGCCGCCGCCGATTTGGACGGCAAGCTCAAAGCCGAAACCGCCCGCCGTGCTGAACTCGGCTTCAAATGGCGCAACGACAACTTCAACGTCAGCGGCAGCGTGTTCCACCAACGCATCAAAGACCTCATCGTCTATCGTTGGGCAAAAATCAACAACAACACCGCCTCCATCACCGAACGCGGCAAGATTTACAACGGCGGCACGCTCAAAACCTACGGCTACGAACTTGACGCGTCCTACCGCTGGGGCGGCCTGACCGCGCGTGCCGGCGTGTCCTACGTCAAACCCCGCCTGAACGGCGAAATGTACTACGGCGAAAGCCCGATTCAAGCGGAAGACCACGAAAGCTCGTTCACCTTCTGGAACACCGGCCGCCAATGGCTGACCGGACTGTCTTATCAGTTTGAAAACCCCAAACTCGAAATCGGCTGGCGCGGCCGCTACGCCCAAAGCGTGAAATACACCGACGTCGCGCGCGGACAAGGCACGATACACGGCAAGAAAGCCGGTTACGGCGTACACGACATCTACGCCAACTGGCAGCCGCTGAAAAAAGACAACCTGAACGTCAACTTCGCCGTCAACAACATCGGCAACAAGCAATACCGTTCGCACAGCCAACGCTTCCCCGACGGCAACGGACGCGTTCCCTTCTACGAGCGCGGCCGCGAGTTTGCCTTGGGCGTGAATTACCGCTTCTGATAAAAGCATTGGCAAAAGGTCGTCTGAAACCTGATTTTGGGTTTCAGACGACCTTTTTTAATGTATTAGGTTAAGGGCAGACATTTACCCCCTGCCGCCATTTCCACCCCATAACCCTTCCCTACATGGCACAATCAACCGCTCAACATCCTTAAACAACCTTCTGTCGCAAAAATCAAACACAAACCGCCGCCAAATCACCCTTCTCCCTGTAAAACACAAATAACATTTTGTTTTTGTCATGATTGTATCTATGATATTGGATTTATGCCGTTTGATAAAAACGCACTATTTCAACCAAAAAAAGGGGGACAATATGTCTGCAATCAACACCAAAATCAAAACCATCATCCTCACCGCCATCAGCGCGGCAATCCTTTCAGCCTGCGGCGGTGGCGGCGGTGGCGATACAGCCGCACTTTCCACCGGCTCAACATCTACCGGCGGCAGCGGCAGTCCTGCCAAAAACAGCGGTACCGGCAAGAATGACAACGCAAATACCGGCAATGCTAATAAAGATAACAGCACAGCCCAGACTTCCACTCTCAGCAACAAAGCCGACAAACTTGAAGAACTGCAAGACGAAGCCCCGCTTCCAGCCTTAAATCTTGACACCCCGCTGCACACCAGCTTTATTTCTTCGGCAAGCGCACAACAAGGCAATCCTAATGTTCAGTTGCGCCACAGCAATGAAAACGACAAACTGTTTTATACGGACAACCAAACAAATAATCAAAACGGTTTAGTTAGTTCTCTGAATTTTAAGAATAATGACGAAGTTAAATTAGATGCAATCGTACTGTATAACAAAACAGAAGAAGGCAACGCAACACAGGTTAAATTCACTACTACAGATTCCATCATTGCCAAAGCATTTTCGGGCGGTAAAACCAAAAGCGACGTCAGCGGACAGACGGGGCAAGAACCGAATAATGAATTCAAAGTTGGACAATCAACGCTGGATCAAAAAATCGTTGAGTTGTATAAAAAACTTGAAAACTCAAAAAGTGCTTTAGCATCTGCCGAACAAAAACTGACAAATGACACAAATGCTTTTGCCGAGGCGCTGCAAAGCAAAGACCAAGCAGAACGAAATGCTGCCAAGTCATATAGCTCAATGCTTGAGGCACTCGATACTCATTCTATCGCTATCAAAAATGCCAAAGCTAAACTTGAGAAAGCAAACTCCGAATTTGAAGCTATAAAAAACAGTGCAACCAAAGAAAATGAAATCAAAATAGCTCAAAATAATGTTAATCAAGCGAAAAATGCTCTAGAACAAGAAATAGCGGCTTCAAAGATGGAAATTGAATCTTTTGAAAAAGCAAAAATGGAGCTGGAAACAGCCAAAGCCAGCTTTAAAGCTACCGCTGAAAAAACGACGGGAGACAGTGTAGAAGAGCTAGAAAACGCCAATAAAGCCGTTAGTGCAGCACAGAATGAGCTGGATAAACAAATCGCAGTTTTAACAAAAAAATTGGATGAAGAAGATTTAGTCAAATTCGAAACGGCTAAAAAACGTTTGGGAAAATGCTGAAAAAGCCTTACAAACTGCAAACCAAAACGCAACTTTGGCAAAAGCAACACGTGCTTCCAGCAAAAATGCAAAAGATGCTGCTGAAAAAGCTAAAGATGCTGCTGCCGAAATCTATGACTCAACAAGACAAATACGCCAAGATTTGACAAGATTGGCAGAAAACCATGCCAACCAGCTTGCATACCTTGGCAAAGATCAGGATGGAACTGTATTTGACAAGCAATTCGACGGTATCTACGTCATCCGCTTTGTCGATGGTACGCAAATCGTTATGCACGATCCTGCCGCAGCCGGCTGGACTTACCAAACTTTCGCCCATTACATTGATCCAAGATCCGGTGTGATTCATGGCTATCAAAGCTTGGGCGATGAAACCAAGTTTACTGCCCTTCCTGCCAGCGGCACAGCAACTTACAACGGTCTGACCACAGCCTACGTTGTGAAAGACGATCAAAGCCGTCAGCTGACCGCCAATGTCAAAGCCATTGTCGATTTCGGCTTGAAAGGCGTACGCTTTGAGACTGCCAATTCCCAATTCCATTCTCTCGACGCGAACGGCCGCCGTGTAACCGAAGCCGATGAAAAATACGACATGAAAGGTACGGCAAAATGGGAAAACGGCAACCTCTTCCTCGGTAAGGTCGAAGCTGCCGCAGCCGGTTTGAAAGGTAATTTGAGCGGTAAATTCTTCGGTCCGTCCGCCGCAGAAATCGGCGGTACCTACGGCCTGCAAAAAGAAGACGGCAGCGAACGCTTGATCGGCGGTTACGGCGCAAAACGTCAATAAACCATCCTTCAATCTGCCGAAATGTCGTCTGAAAACCGGGTAACAGGTTTTCAGACGACCTTTTCTTTTATCGTCATTTAGACAGAAATTTCCTGCTTCGTTATGCAAACGGGAATGATGGTTAACAACAGAGGTTATAGTGGATTAACAAAAATCAGGACAAGGCGACGAAGCCGCAGACAGTACGATAGTACGGAACCGATTCACTTGTTGCTTCAGCACCTTAGAGAATCGTTCTCTTTGAGCTAAGGCAAGGCAACGCCGTTCTGGTTTAAATTTAATCCACTATAAAACAGCAAAAGACACCGATAATTAAGCGTCCTTATAATATCAAAGGTCGTCTGAAACCTGTTTCTCGGGTTTCAGACGACCTTTTTTCATTAAAGCGGATTACTCTTCGCTTTGCGCTTCTTCTTTTTCAACGGCAACGGATTCGTCGCTCAAAGTGCCTTTGGTGGACGGGGTTTGTCCTGCCATGCGCGGGTCGTATTCTGCTGCCATGCGCAGGGCGCGGCCGAAGGCTTTGAATACGGTTTCGGCTTGGTGGTGGGCGTTGCGGCCGCTGAGGTTGTCGATGTGCAGGGTCATCATGCTGTGGTTGACGACGCCATGGAAGAATTCTTCAAACAGGTCAACGTCAAAACGTCCGATGAGAGCACGGGTGAAGTCGATGTTGTACACGAGTCCGGGGCGGCCGGAGAGGTCGATGACAACGCGGCTCAAGGCTTCGTCGAGCGGAACGTAAGCATGTCCGTAGCGGCGGATGCCGGTTTTACTGCCCAAGGCTTGTTTCAGGGCTTGTCCGAGTACGATGCCGATGTCTTCTACGGTGTGGTGGTCGTCGATGTGCAAATCGCCTTTGCAGGTGATGTCGAGGTCGATCATGCCGTGGCGGGCGACTTGGGCAAGCATATGCTCAAGAAAGGGGACGCCGGTGTCGAGGCGGTATTGTCCGGTGCCGTCGAGGTTGAGGCTGAGGGTGATTTGGGTTTCGCTGGTGTTGCGGGTGATGCTGACTGCGCGGCCTTCTTCGGGCATATGGAATGCCGGTGCGGCGGCTTGGGCGGCTTGGGCGGCACGCTCTTGGCGGGCGGCTTCGGCGGCTGCGGCTTTTTCTTTGTCTTTACTGTGGTCGCGGTTTAACCAGCCTTTGCGTTTGTGCATGCCGGCTTCGAGTTTGGCGGCAAGGCTGGGTCGGATGCCGCGCGCGCTTTCGTCTTCTGCCTGCTCTTCAAGGCGGCGTTTCAGTTGGGACAGGGATGCCGCGTTGTCGTAACCGCATTTGCGGGCAAGTTTGGTCAGCGAGCCTGCTTCTTCGACAAGCTGCAGGAAATTGGCAAGGTGCAGTTGAGTGATGTTCATAGATTTACTCTCTGTGAAGTTTTAAAAAATCAGGCATAAAGCTTGCGGATAATATCCAGTACGGCATCGTTTTGCTCGAGACTGCCGATGGTAATGCGGACGCACTGCGCCAAAAGCGGATGCGTACCGTGGAGTTTCTTAATCAGGATGCGGTTTTCTTTAAGCGTGTTAAACAATGCGTCTGCATCGGGAACGCGCACGGTAATGAAATTCGCTTCGCTGGGGAATGCTTTCAGACGACCTATGGCGGACAATTCGCTGAAAACGCGTTCGCGCTCGGCTTTTAAAATATCGATGGTCGTCTGAATCGCGTCGCGGTGTTGCAGGGCGAATTTGGCGGTCGCCAAGCTTAATTGGTTCATATTGTAAGGCGGCAGTATTTTCGCCAGTTCGTCCATTACGGCAGGGCTTCCTGCCGCATAGCCGATACGCAGTCCGGCAAAACCGATTTTGCTGATGGTGCGCATCACGACCAGATTTTCAACGCTGCCCGCCTGCGGCAGAAAACTGTCGCGGCTGAATGCGCCGTATGCTTCATCGACAACCACGATACCCTGCGCCGCGCGGATAATGGCTTCGACTTCTTCGCGGCGGAAACATACGCCTGTCGGATTGTTCGGATAGGCAATGAAAATCAGGGCGGGCTGATGTTTTTCAATGGCGGATAAAACGGAGGGCAAATCAATCGTGAAATCTTCATTAAGCGGCACGCCGACGTAATTCATACCGTACAGCTCGGCATTGTGCCGATACATCACGAAACTCGGCTCAACCGCGAGCATGATCGCGCCTGATTGGGCAACGAGCAGGGTCAAGAATTGGATTAACTCGTCCGATCCGTTCCCTAACGCGATGGCGGCAGCTTCAGGAATATCGAAGGCTTTTCTTAAAGTTTCCTGAAGCCCGCTGGCGGCGGGGTTGGGATATAGCTGAATCGGCGCTTGGGCAATCAGCCGCAGCCATTCGTTTGACAGCTCGGGAAAACGGGCAAACGGATGATACGGACTTTCCATCGCATCCAGCTTGATGAAGCCTTCGGGCAAGTCGGCAATTCGGTAGGCGGACATGGCTTTGATGTCGTCGCGGATGAAACCGGCTGTATCTTTCATAATCTCCCTCCAGATTTTACAAAACAACCCAACCGATTCTTCTACAATATAACACAGTTTTTTGAAGAATCATTCAAGAAATCAATAAATAATTTACACCAAAGATAAAAAAGATATGTTCTTTATTCATCTTTATTCAATACGAGCTTAACTGTATATTTTGATTTTAAATATTATATCCTGAAAAATATCCTGTATATTTACTTTAAATTGAAAAATATCGTATTTTAGTGACCTATTCAAAGTTTCATGCAATATTCAATGCAGTAATACCTACTGCCTCATTTATTTGGCTTATCTTGCAAAATAGGTAAAGATTCTATTTATTTATATGTACTCGAGGAATATCGGCTGATGCAATTTATAGCATTTATTTCAGAAGACAATGACTCCTGGACAGTAATGTTCAAGGCATTGATGCACCTGATTTGTTTTTTACCGTAACGATACTTTGTTTTATAATTATGCTTTATGTATTTTACAGAAGTCTCAACAATATGAATTGGAAAAAAAGGCTAGCGGCATGGTATTTGTGCTTAATGCCGTTCTCTGCCTATGCCTTAAATCTCGGCAATATCCCGCCCGACGAAATCTCCGTTTACGTTCAAGAATTGGACAGCGGCAAAGTTATCGAATCACACAGAGCAGATGCCTCGGTCAATCCTGCATCGACGATGAAGCTGGTAACAGCATTTTCCGCCTTTGAAGCTTTGGGTAAGGATTACCGCTGGACAACGGAATTTAAAACCAACGGACATATCGAGGGCGATTCGTTGGAAGGCGATATTTATTGGGTGGGCAGCGGCGATCCCGTGTTCGACCAAGACGGGCTGAAGGATGCCCTGCAACAACTGCAAAACAAAGGCATCAGGCATATTAAAGGCAGCCTGGTACTCGACCGCCATCTTTGGGGTACCGTCGGCAACCCGCTGAATTTCGAATCCGACGCAGGTTCGCCGTTTATGACCGCTCCCGACCCGAATATGCTGGCTTACAAGGTTGTCTGGCTCAGACCGGAGTCAAATGGCACAGGCGGCATTACCGTCGAAACCTCGCCTCCCCTACCCGATATTCCTATTGAAAACAAAACCGTACTGTCCAACTCTGGGAAATGCGGCGCATTGCAAAATCATATGCGTGCCAGCTATTCCGGTGGAAAGCTACATATCGGCGGTAAGGTTCCGGAGAGTTGTTTAGGCGGCGAAATGCATATCAACATGCTCTCCGCCATAGAATTTGCACACAAAAGCTTTGTTAATCAATGGCGCGCACTCGGCGGTACGATTTCAGACGACCTCAAAACCGCCCATGCACCGAGTAACGCAAAAACGCTGGCAGTTTCTCGCTCCAAACCGTTGTCAGACATACTGACCGACATGAACAAACATTCCAACAACCTGATTGCACGGTCCGTATTCTTAAAACTTGGCGGCAATGGCGACAGCGAAACCGCACAAAGAAAAGCAGCGGAAGCGGTTTCCCTGGAATTGGCAACTGCAGGGATTGATACGGAAAACCTGGTTTTGGAAAACGGTTCGGGCTTATCGAGAAGCGAACGCGTTACCGCGCACATGATGGGGCAAATGCTGGAAAAAGCCTATTTCAGCCCGTTTAAACAAGAATTTATTGATACACTGCCGATTGCCGGACAGGACGGAACATTGAAAAACCGCCTGAAGCAACCCGGCAGCCGACTGCGTCTGAAAACCGGCACGCTCAAAAACGTACGGGCGCTGGCAGGTTACTGGCTGGGCAACAAGCCGATGATTGTCGTCGTAATTATCAACAGCCCCAAAGCCTCTGCCTACCTTCACGATTTGGATGCGCTGGTTTCCCAAATAGTCTTACCCGGAGGAAACGATTGGATAGACGCAAAACTGACCTGCAAAGAGCGGATGGCAGTTTAAATCCGGCCAAAAATAATCCGACCTTGATTTTCCGTCATTAAAAAGGTCGTCTGAAAACTTTCAGACGACCTTTTATATTTTCAACACCTGTAAATCAACCATCTATCACTCAACAAACCTGTATCCGCGCTCATCAACCTCCAATATAGAAGCATAGTCGCTACGCCAATCTCCCAGCACAATACGCGTATATGCGTTCTCTTTGTGGATATGTTCGCGGTGCGTATGTCCGTGAATCAGCAATCTGACGCCGTAATTATGGACGGTATCAGAGGTGGACTTGGGATTGACATCCATAATTTCAGCAGCTTTATATTGTTTGTCGTGCTTACTGGTATGGCGGATTTTTCGCGCAATGTTCAGACGCAGCTTGAGCGGCAACATGAGGAACAACCGTTGCAACCATTTTTGATGAACTGTTTTCCTGAATTTCTGATAACGCACATCATCGGTACACAAAGTATCGCCGTGGCAAATCAAAGCCGGCGTACCGTATAAATCGACGACTGAATATTCCGGCAGCAGTACCATGCCCGCTTGCCTTGCGAACTTCTCGCCTATCAGAAAATCACGGTTTCCGTGAACAAAAAAACATTCCACTCCACCCTCTGCAACGTTACGGACGGCACGGGAAACGGTATCCGTCAATTCGGAATGTTCGTCATCCCCTATCCAAAAATCAAATAGGTCGCCCAAAATATAAACCGCCCTAGCAGACGGTGCTTTTTCATGCATGAAGCGCAAAAACAGTTCGGTCAACTCAGGACGGGATTCGCTCAGGTGTAAATCGGCAATAAAATAAGTCGGCATAACGGCTGCAATATATGAAATCTCAAGCCATTATAGATTTTCAGACGACCTTTGTATATTTAAAGGCCGTCTGAAAACATTTCAGATTGGATCAATGCAGGTGATTCCTGCCGCCCCGGGAAATAATTTTCTGATAAGTCTCCTGATTGTGGACATCACTGATAGGAACAACATAAAAAAACTCATTACTGCGGACAAATCGGCTGATCAGATCCGAACGGATAGAAGTAAGATCGTGATACAGCAGGCTCAAACCCTTGCGTAATACATGTTTCCAATCCATGTAGTTACGCGCATTCGGGCGAATATCGTTCATCGCATCCAATGCCAACAATTTACGGTTTTGCGTTTTTTTATCAACGGGATGAGAGTAAATCGAATGAAAATATAACATATCGCTACTGCCTTCTTCGCTGAAAAACGGCGGCAGGCTCAGCGTAGCACCGACATTACCCAAAGGATAGTCATCGGTCAGATAGTGAACCGCATATAAAAACAGCGAACCATTGGTGTAATTCAGCTTTTTTAATGCCTCAACAGCAGCAATAGTTGTACATTGGTGATCGGTATGAACATCAATATTCGGCGAAGGCGTAACAATAACATCCGGACGGAATGATTCGATGACGTAAGCCATATTGTCCACTAAATCATGCCAATTCGAACCGCCGTGCAAACCTTCTGATATGGCAGATTTATTGGCCCGCCGGAAAATACCCACATCTGCTGTCTCCAACTTGGCAGAAGGAATTTCACGCTCTGGGTGGCGATATAAAGTTTTCAGCGTTGTATCAAAAAAACCGAGCTGCAAAATGTTTTCAGACGATACCCCTGCCAAAAGCGGAACGGTCAGACTGTTCCAGACCCGCATCCGCCCCTTTTCCAAATATTGCTCCTTAGTTTCCGTAGGGCAGCGTTTGCTGAAAAGGTTTTCATAATGGAAACGCCCCGCTTCGCTTGCCGTTACCGTTACCACCATCGCATTTTCAGCATATTTTTCATACACGCCGTAAGCTGCCAATTCCGCATCGTCAGCGTGCGGCGCAAGCACTAAAATTTTTTTATCATCCAAAGGCATACGCGGATAAACAGTTAGTCTGACTTCCTGATTTTCCAACGATACCCTTCTGCCCCGCAAAAAAATTTCCCGACTTTCAGCATCGAACATATCGCTGAAGTTCAAATATCTCACCCCCCTACCGCCGTATTCGATGTAATGTTTCCAAATACCTTTGCAGGTTCGAATCTCAATATAGGGCAACAACCATTTCCCCAACCAAGAAGTTTCAATGCTTACTGCAGCCAAGACTGTATCATTAATATCCACTTCTTGAGGTAGCTTAATAACCCCCTCCTCTAATTTCGACACGAAATGCTGTGGCAAACAGTCATAGCGATAATCCCGTGTAACGTCATAAGCAAAACGTTTCATGTGCATCCTCATAATTATTATCAAGAAGCACACCAGCCCAATTATCAATACTGCAAGCATTGTAAGTAACGACATTCTTAACCCCTGTAATTATTTTTTAAAATATTACATTTGTAAATTTATATATTAAGCATTTTTTATAGTAGTTTCTTCGTTGAATGCGAGATTTACAAAAATCCAAATGTAATATTTGAAAATTTTCTTATATTTATTAATATTACACAAGCATTAAATTAATTTTAAATTCTTCAAAACGCCTATCTGCTCACATTAAATTTATAAAATTCATAATATTATCA
Organism: Neisseria sicca 4320; assembly: GCF_000193735.1. Classification (GTDB taxonomy): domain Bacteria; phylum Pseudomonadota; class Gammaproteobacteria; order Burkholderiales; family Neisseriaceae; genus Neisseria; species Neisseria sicca_E. The sequence continues at coordinate 6,292 of NZ_AEPF01000136.1, read as the reverse complement.
GATAGATATTATTGCTAAACAGCTGCCGTACCGATATCTGTAACCAATAACGCAAATTGTCATATACTTGCAAAAATCATATTTTCAGAAAAAAGCCTAGAGAATTTTCTTTTTTGCAACAGCATCCGGGCCATATCCATATTCTTCAGGCGCCAACATTTGCTTCAACCGCTCGCGAATAAAAGTTTTCACAAAATCATGGCGTACTTCTATCCAACAAATCAGATAAATGAAACGTTCAACCTAACTTCTTGGCACAAACAATGAAAAAGGTCGTCTGAAACCCGTGTAATAGGTTTCAGACGACCTTTTGACTGTCAGGTGTTGCCCACCTGCTTTTAAAAATTACGCTTCTTTATTTTCAGTCGCTTTTTGACGCAGGCGCAAGCTCAATTCGCGCAGTTGTTTGTCGTCCACCGCATTCGGCGCGTTGGTCAACAGACATTGGGCGCGTTGGGTTTTCGGGAAGGCAATCACGTCGCGGATGGATTCGGCGCCGGTCATCAGTGTTACCAGACGGTCGAGGCCGAATGCCAAGCCGCCGTGCGGAGGCGCGCCGAATTTCAGGTTATCCAAGAGGAAGCCGAATTTTTCCTGTTGCTCTTCGGGGCTGATTTTCAGAGCGGTGAACACTTTTTCCTGTACGTCGGCACGGTGGATACGGATGGAACCGCCACCGATTTCCCAGCCGTTCAACACCATGTCGTAGGCGCGGGCCAGGCAGTTTTCAGGATCGGATGCCATCAGGTCTTCATGACCGGGCTTGGGCGAGGTGAACGGATGGTGCATGGCTGCCCAGCGGTCGCCGTCTTCGTCGTATTCGAACATCGGGAAATCGACGACCCACAAAGGTTTCCATTCGTCCACGAAGTAGCCGTTTTCCGCGCCGTGTTCCAAACCGACTTTGATACGCAGCGCGCCGATGGCTTCGTTCACGACTTGGGCTTTGTCTGCGCCGAAGAAGATGATGTCGCCGTTTTGCGCGCCGGTACGCGCAATGATTTCTTTCAGGGCGTTTTCAGACAGGAATTTCACGATTGGAGATTGCAGGCCGCTGTCTTCGCCGTTGGAAAGGTTGCTGACATCGTTCACTTTGATGTACGCCAAACCTTTCGCGCCGTAGATGCCGACAAATTTGGTGTATTCGTCGATTTCTTTGCGGCTGAATTTTGCACCGTTCGGTACGCGCAAGGCAACCACGCGGCCGCCCTTCATGTCGGCTGCGCCACGGAAGACTTTGAATTCTTCCGTTTTCATCAGGTCGGTCAGCTCGGTAAATTTCAGGCTGATGCGCATATCGGGTTTGTCGGAACCGTAGTAGAACATGGCTTCGGCGTAAGGCATACGCGGGAAATCGCCCAAGTCCACGCCCAGCGCGTCTTGGAAGACTTGTTTTGCCATGCCTTCGGTGATGTCCATGATTTCATCCTCGTTCAAGAACGAGGTTTCCAAGTCGATTTGGGTGAATTCGGGCTGGCGGTCGGCGCGCAAGTCTTCGTCGCGGAAGCACTTGGTGATTTGGTAGTAACGGTCGAAACCCGCCACCATCAACAGTTGTTTGAACAATTGCGGCGATTGCGGCAGTGCGAAAAACTCGCCCGGATGAACGCGGCTCGGCACGAGGTAGTCGCGCGCGCCTTCGGGCGTGGAGCGGGTCAGCATCGGGGTTTCGATGTCGATGAAGCCTTGCGCGTCCAGATAACGGCGAACGCCCATGGCGACTTGATAACGCAGGCGCAGGTTGCGCTGCATCACCGGACGGCGCAGGTCGATAACGCGGTTGGTCAGGCGCACGTTTTCGCTGATGTTTTCGTCGTCGATTTGGAACGGCGGCGTAGCAGCGGCGTTCAATACTTCGATTTCTTTGGCAAGAATTTCGATTTTGCCGGAAATCATTTTGTCGTTGGTCGTGCCTTCGGGACGGTTGCGCACGCGGCCGGTAATGCTCAAAACGTATTCGTTACGGGCGGAATCGGCAGTGGCAAACGCTTCGGGCGTGTCGGGGTCAATCACGACTTGGACGATGCCTTCGCGGTCGCGCAGGTCGATAAAAATCACACCGCCGTGGTCGCGTCGGCGGTGTACCCAGCCTTTGACGGTTACGGTTTGGTCTAAGTATTGCTCGCTGATCAGGCCGCAATAGTTGGTACGCATAAAATCACCTTTTTATATTGTTCAATTTGAAAAGAAGGAAAAGGTCGTCTGAAAAAGAGACCTTAATTGTTTTGTTCTGTATCGTCGTTTTCAGACGACCTGTGTTCTGACAAAGCCTTGACCCGAACTTCATCCGGCATCACCATACCCAGCGAAATCACATATTTCAATGCTTCGTCCACGCTCATATCGAGTTCGCGCACGTCGCTCTTTTTCACCATGATGTAATAGCCGCCGGTCGGGTTGGGCGTGGTCGGCACATAGACGGAAAGATAGTCGTCATCGTGCGGAAGGCTGCCTTTGAGTTTGTCGGGAATATGCCCTGATACAAAGGCAATCGTCCAAATATTGGGTTGAGGGAACGGAACCAATACAGGCGTTCTGAACGAGCGGCTGCTGTCGGAGAGCAGGGACTCGGATACTTTTTTGACGCTGGAATAGATGGATTTGACGACGGGAATCCGTCCCAGCAGGCTGTCCCATGCGGCGAGGATTTGACGTCCCAAAACGTTGGCGGCGAACACGCCGGTCAGAAACAAGACGACAATGGCGGCAATAATGCCCAAGCCGGGAATGTTGAATCCCCAGAAATATTGAGGCTGCCATTGCTCGGGCAGCAGACTGATCAGCCGGTCGGCGGCAGATATGATATAGCTGACCGCCCAAATGGTTACGGCTATCGGCAGCCATACCAGCATGCCTGTAATCAGATATTTTTTTAATGCCTTGGCAACTTTTCCGCCTTCGGCCGTTTGTTCCGCCATCTTTTGTGTAATTCCGACAAATATCGCCCAAACCTTGCATTATACGCGTTTGGGCGATAGGAAACGAATGTTTTTAATATGGGGGGCGGTTTGTTTTGCTTTCAGACGACCTGTGTGCAACATGGTACAAAAGGTCGTCTGAAAACAGGGTTGGGCATTAAATTCCGTCCCAATCGTTGAACATCAGACCGATGCCGATGCCGTTTTGTTTGTAGTTGTAATCAATCAGGCTTTCGCCGTAGCCGTGAAAGCCGCGCACTACGCCTTTAAGTTTGCCTTTAATCGGGAAGGTATAGGCGGCTTCAACCGCGCCGTGTCCGGTTTTGGGATTGTAGCGCAGCAGGGACGAAATATTTTGTTTGTCGTTCAGCCGGTATTGCAGCTTCAAATCGCCATGACCCATGTAGTCGGTAATGTCGGGATTGTCGTTGTTTTCACCGGTCTGATCGAATGCCCGCATCCACACGCGCGGGATCACGGTCAGTTTGCCCCATTCCATCCCTGCCAATGCGTAAACGCGGTTCCATGAGCGGGATTCGGGGCGGCTTTGTCCGTTGGATTGGTGGACGAAGCCTGCACCGACCATGCGCAGTTTGCCACCGAACGGCAAATCTGCCTTCACAGGCTGGGTCAGGAAAATTTCGGGTTCGTAATCGGTATTGCGGAACGGCGCGGATTTTCTGCCTTGGTTATAAATCTGCCAATCGGATTTTTGGGTGTAGCCGAACCACAAGTCTGCACGGGTTTTAAACAAATCTTCAGCGATTTTGCTTTTGAACGAAACTTGCAGTTTGGTTTCGATGTGTTTCTGTTCGCTGAATTTTTCCTGATTGGTTGTGCCGCGCGAAGGGGAGTAGGGATGAAGATTGGGCGAGCTGTTGTACCATGCGGGCATCAGGTACATGGGATTGTGCTCGCGCACGCTCAACAAGCCGCGCGAGTCGTTTTTGTCCAAATCGTACATCAGGCTCAATGGCGTGTAGGCATCGGCTGTGGTGCGGAGATTATCTTCCGAAAGGGTGGATTGCTCTTTATTTTCGTCAAACACAATCGTCGCCGCTTTTTTCTCGCGGCTGGTGCTGATGGTTTTGGGTAAGTCGACAGGTGCTTTGGCGGTTTCTTCGCGAAGGACGGGCAGCGGAGCTTGCGGCGGCAGTTGTGCCGAATAAATGCTGTCGTAACACGCCAAACGGGTGGCATTGTCTTGAATGGAGGTGCATTGCAAAGCCGTGTCGGCGTAGGCGGCAGGGGCGGCTGCGCCGCCGACAAGAATAAGCATCAAGGCGCGCCGACATTTGGCTAATGACGGTTTTTTGTTCTTTATGGCATCGCTTTGCGCCAAATTGTGTTTCAACATCTTGTTCATCATTTCATTCATGGGATTGCCGATTGGGTGTTTTCAGGCGACCTTTTGTCTGAAAATCGGGATTAATCGTTTGAAAAACAGATTAAACCGCATTTTACCGACTTGTGCCGGCTCTACGGCAGGTCGTCTGAAAAGTTTACATCAACTTGCACCACATACGGCAATGCCCCTGAAAGGTTAAGACCTCAGGGGCATCGTTATCTGCTTGCCTGTCCCGACGTGATCAAACACCAAGACTATGGCAGGAAAGATTAAGCCAATGCTTTTACTTTGGCAGACAGACGGCTCTTATGGCGGGCTGCTTTGTTTTTGTGGAATACGCCTTTGTCAGCGATACGGTCGATGACTTTAACGGACTCTTGGTAAACTGCTTGAGCAGCAGCTTTGTCGCCGGCTTCAACTGCTTTCAACACTTTTTTCACTGCGGTACGGAATGCAGTACGCAGGCTGGCGTTGTGGGCGCGTTGTTTAACCGATTGGCGGGCACGTTTGCGGGCTTGTGCGCTGTTTGCCATATTGAATATCTCCTGAAAAAATAAATTCTGTAAACGCGCAATTTTAAAGACAGATTCCTCTATATGCAAGTATTTTCTCTGTTCGCGCGCGCAAATCGCCCGTATTTTGCCCAAAAACGACATCTTGTGCAACGCCGTTTTCCCGAGCCTAAGAAATCGTGCCTTATTTCAATAAAAATCAGTCAGATATTGCTTTGAGTTCTCACCCACTTCCATTACAATAGCCCCGCTTTGCGCCGGGGTATTGATGGGGTGCAGAGTGTTCATTTTCCGTTAACAATCTTTCATCAGGAATCTGCCCGTATGAAAAAATCCGTATTAGCCGTATTGGCGGCATTATCGCTGGCCGCTTGCGGCGGTGGCGAGAAAAAAACCGAGCAACCTCAAGCAGGCAGCGCGCCTGCTGCCAATGCCGAAGCAGCCGCCACCGATACTTTGAACATCTACAACTGGTCGAACTACGTTGACGAGAGCACCGTTGAAGACTTCAAAAAAGCCAATAAGCTGAAGCTGACCTACGACCTTTACGAAAACAACGAAACCCTCGAAGCCAAAATGCTGACCGGTAAATCCGGCTATGACTTGGTCGTTCCCGGCATCGCCTTCCTGCCCCGTCAAATCGAAGCGGGTGCTTATCAAAAAATCAATAAAGACCTGATTCCCAATTACAAAAACATCGATCCCGAATTGTTGAAAATGCTGGAAACTGCCGACCCAGGCAACCAGTATGCCGTTCCTTATTTCTCCGGCGTCAACACTTTGGCAATTACGGCGAAGGGCAAAGAACTTTTGGGCGGCAAGCTGCCTGAAAACGGTTGGGATTTGCTGTTCAAGCCCGAATATACCAACAAGCTGAAATCATGCGGTATCGCCTTGTGGGATACGCCGAGCGAAATGTTCCCGATTTTGCTGAACTACTTGGGTAAAGACCCCAAAGGCACAAATCCTGATGATTTGAAAGCGGCGGCGGAAGTGCTGAAAGCCATCCGTCCTGATGTAAAACGTTTCAGTCCGTCTATCATTGACGAACTGGCACGCGGCGACATCTGTCTCGCAGCGGGTAACGGCGGCGACTTGAACTTGGCGAAAGCCCGTTCCGAAGAAGTGAAAAACAACGTCGGCATTGAAGTTTTGACGCCGAAGGGTATGGGCTTCTGGATTGAATCTTGGCTGATTCCCGCCGATGCGAAAAACATCGCCAATGCTCATAAATACATCAACTACACGCTTGATCCCGAAGTGGCTGCGAAAAATGGCATTGCCGTTACCTTTGCGCCTGCAAGCAAACCGGCGCGCGAAAAAATGCCTGCCGAGTTGGTTAACACCCGCTCCATTTTCCCGACTGCGGAAGATATGAAAGACGGTTTTGTTATGCCGCAAATGAGTTCGGATGCGAAGAAACTGTCGGTCAATCTGTGGCAGAAGATTAAAGTCGGTTCAAACTAATCGTTTGATGTTTTGAAGTGAAAGGTCGTCTGAAACCAGAAAACCTG
>NZ_AEPF01000137.1 GCF_000193735.1 Neisseria sicca 4320 | reverse complement strand
TTTTTCAGGCGACCTTTTTATGCCTGTCAGTTTCGCAAAAAAAACAGCGGTTTACTACAATATATAGTATTTTAACTGTATAATATGCGATAATTAATCAATATATTGTATTATATTGTGTTTTAAGGTTTGAAATGCGCCGTGCGTTGATTGCAAAAATTAAAATCGCTCAAAAAGAGCTTGTGATGTAAAAAC
>NZ_AEPF01000138.1 GCF_000193735.1 Neisseria sicca 4320 | reverse complement strand
CCCTGCTGAATGTAACTCCGTTATTCCTTGCCTTTAATAGCGAGATTCTTTTTTCCTTGTCAAAGATATAATCCCCCATCTCGATAGCGGGCATCATATACAACTGACACGATTTCTCCGTGGGGCATCTGTCCTTCCATGCACCGTCAGACGTATCTTCAAAGTACTGCCCCGACGACTCATGCGCGAAATAGCTGACCAAAGCCCGTCTCAGCAACTCTTCCTTACTTAACTTTCTGCCCTCATCCACGCAAATCCCCTGCAGGTTCTGTTCTATGGTTTTGTTGCTGAGGATTTCAAAGGGGGAAAAGAAGATACGGTAATTGCTGAAAAAATAAATTGAGAACAAGATAACTGAAGTTAAAATCGCCAAAATTATTTTCTTGTTTTTAATCATATAATTACCTGCTTTTAAAGTTTTCGGATTATTACACGAATGTCATATTTATGTAATAGGATTATCAAAAAGGTCGTCTGAAAATCAAATTTCAGACGACCTTTTTATTTACGCTTGAAGCTTAATGCTCCAGCCCCTCGGTATCGATTTTGACGACTTTGTCGGTTTTATCCTCCGGCAAAAGCAGGTTCAGGATAACTGCCGTGATGCCGCCGGCGGAAATGGAGTTTTGGAACAAGACAGGCAGGTTTTTAAACACTTCCGGCTCAAACGCCACGCCCAAGCCTAAACCGACCGACGTTGCCGCAATCACCGCCTCGCGCCTACGGATGCCGTGGCTGACCAAAATCCGCACGCCCGCAATCGCAATCAGACCGAACATCAAAACCATCGCACCGCCAAGAACCGGACTCGGAATCGTCGTAAACGCGCGACCGACCACGGGGAACAAACCCAGCAACACCAAAATCACGGCAATATATTTGCCCACATGACGAGAAGCCACGCCGGTCATCTGAATCACGCCGTTGTTTTGTGCGAAAGTAGTCAACGGCAACGAACCCAAAGCCGTCGCAATTACCGATACCAAACCGTCCGCCAACACGCCGCCGCGCAGGCGTTTGGTGTATTCCTCGCCTTCAATCGGCTGGTCGGACACCATTGCCGTCGCAGTCAAATCGCCGACCGCCTCAAACACGCTCAACAAGAAAATCGCGCCCGCCACAATAAATGCGTGCCAGTCGAAAGCAAAACCGTATTTAAACGGTACGGGCAGCGTAACCAGCGGCAGATTTTGCAGTGCGGAAAAATCCACCTTGCCCAAAAACAGCGCGACAATATAGCCGACAATCAATCCGACCGCGATGCCGCTCATGCGCAACAGCGGATTTTTCATGCAGTTGAAGATCAACACGATCAACAACACCAGCGACGCCAGCCCCAAGTTTTCCATCGAGCCGAACGTGCCGTCCGCCTTCGCGCCGAAGCCGCCGCCGAAATCGGTAATACCGACGTGTACCAAACTCAGACCAATCAGCATCACAACCACGCCGCTGACCGTAGGCGTAATCACTTTTTTCAAATACGGCAAAAGCCATGCCGAGAAACACACCAAAAACGCGCCGACAAACGAAACGCCCAGCAGCGTCGAAATCATCGCATCCTTAGTCAAACCGCCCTCTTTCATACCTGCGCCCAGCGCAATCATGACGGTAACGAACGAGAAATTCACCGACTGGATAGACAGCATCCCCGAACCGACCGGCCCGAAGCGGTTGACCTGCAAATAAGTGCCGACACCCGACGCGACCATCGCCATCGACACGAGATACGCCGTCATCTCCACCGGCAATTCCAGCGCGCCGCCCACAATCAGCGCGGGCGTAATCATCGGCACAAAAATCGCCAGAAGATGCGTGATCGCGCTTAATAAGGCATTTCCGAATGGCGGTTTGTCTTCCAAACCGTACACCAAATCAGGCGAATCCGCCTGTTTTTTCATTGTTTCAGCCATCGCAGTCTTTCTATCCGTTGTCAAACGTTAAAAAATTTTAAGAAACGAAATTGTAACCAATACTGCACGTTCTATCAATTTCAGCCTGTAGTACAAATACGGCAAAAGGTCGTCTGAAAACCGGCATCGCAAGTTTTCAGACGACCTTTGTATGTGAACAGACGGTTTAGGCTTTGCCCGTGCTGCCGAAGCCGCCTTCACCGCGTTCGCTGGCAGCAAATTCTTCCACGACTTTAAACGATGCTTGAACGACGGGAACGATGACCATTTGCGCGATGCGTTCCATCGGCTCGATGGTAAACGCCTCTTTGCCCCTGTTCCACACGGAGACTTTGAGTTCGCCCTGATAGTCCGAGTCGATCAGTCCGACCAAGTTGCCCAAGACGATGCCGTGTTTGTGTCCCAGACCGGAACGCGGCAACAAGACGGCGGCGTAGTCGGGATTGGCAAGATGCACCGCCAGTCCGGTCGGAACGAGATAAGTGTCGCCCGGTTGCAGGGTCACGGCTTCGTCCAAACAGGCGCGCAGGTCCAGTCCGGCGGAACCCGGCGTGGCGTAGGCGGGCAGTTTGTCCGCCATTTTCGGATTGAGGACTTTCAGTTCGACTTCGGTTTGCATGATTTTTTTCCGTTTCATTTGATTTGACGCGGATTATACACATATTCCCCTTCCCTATCGTTGGAGTCGTCTGAAAAAACGGGGTATGATTCACTCAACCAAACGTGAATATCAGAGGACATCATGGATTTGCACAATATCCGCGAAGATTACAGCAAGCGCGAACTGTCGGAATCGGAATGCCATGCCGACCCGATTGTCCAGTTCGAGCAATGGCTGAACGAGGCGATTCATTCGCAAGTCAACGAGCCGACCGCCGTCAACGTCGCTTCCGTGGGCGAAGATGGAAGACCGAACAGCCGCATGGTGCTGCTGAAAGAAGTCAATCCGCAGGGATTTGTTTTTTTCAGCAATTACTTAAGCCGCAAAGGACGCTCGTTTGACGCGCATCCGTTTGCAGCCATGACGTTTTTCTGGCCGGAACTGGAGCGGCAGGTGCGCGTTGAAGGGCGCATCGAAAAACTGGATGCCGCTGCTTCGGACGAATATTTCGACAGCCGCCCCTACACCAGCCGCATCGGCGCATGGGCAAGCGCACAAAGCGAAGTGTTGTCGAGCAAGGCGATGTTGGTCGCCAAAGCCGCTGCCGTAGGCGCGAAACACCCGCTGCACGTCCCGCGCCCGCCGCATTGGGGCGGCTATCTCGTCATCCCAGACCGCATCGAATTCTGGCAGGGCCGCCCCAGCCGCCTGCACGACCGCATCCAATACCGCTTGGTTGACGGTAACTGGATACGCGAGCGGCTGTCGCCTTAAACTTCCCACAGCTTCAAGCCGATAGGGTAAAATCCCGACTCCAGCAAAAGGTCGTCTGAAATATAAAAACGTTTTAACAAAACTCGTTTCATTCGTTTCAGAGTGCGCAGCCTCCTGGCGGGACGGCCTTTTATCCGTAACTTATCCTGCCGCCACCGCCGCAGAAGAACCGTTCCGATCATCAGGAAACGCGTTAGGAGAACCCCATGTCCAAGCAACCCACCAGCAAACGCCAATGGCGCGACGGCGCAGCCCCGTCTGCCAAGAAAACCGTCAAACCTTTCAAAAGCAAAGCCCGTCCCAAAGACGAAACGCGCAAAACCGCTTCCCAACCTTACGGACAAAAAGTTTCAGACGACCTCAAGCCGCAAAACGCTCCCAAACAGCGTGCCGCCAAAGCCAGAAAACTCGTCGTCCGCAATCCCAACCAAAAAATCATGGAACGCGCGCGCGATTTGAAAGAACGCCGCAGCGACCTGTCGCGCATGGAACCCGAACGCCTGCAAAAAGTGCTTGCCGCGTCCGGCGTCGGCTCCCGCCGCGAAATGGAAGAATGGATCAACAACGGCTGGGTAACGGTCAACGGCAAAACCGCGCAACTGGGCGACAAAGTCACCCCCGACGACCACGTTACCGTCAAAGGCAGCATCATCAAGCTCAAATGGGCAGACCGCCTGCCGCGCATCATCCTGTATTACAAACAAGAAGGCGAAATCGTTTCCCGCGACGACCCGCAAGGCCGCGTCAGCATCTTCGACCGCCTGCCGCAAGCCGCCAGCAGCCGCTGGGTCGCCATCGGACGCTTGGACATCAACACCAGCGGCCTGCTCATCCTGACCACCTCCGGCGAACTCGTCCAACGTTTCGCCCACCCCAGCTTCGAAGTCGAACGCGAATACGCCGTACGCGTACTGGGCGGGCTGACCACCGAACAAATGCGCAGCCTCACCGAAGAAGGCGTGATGCTCGAAGACGGCTTGGCAAAAGTCGAACGCATCTACGAACAAGGCGGCGAAGGCGCAAACAAATGGTACAACGTCGTGATTAAAGAAGGCCGCAACCGCGAAGTGCGCCGCATATTCGAAAGCCAAGGCCTCACCGTCAGCCGCCTCGTGCGCGTCGGCTTCGGTCCCATCGGCCTGCCCAACCGCCTCAAACGCGGACAGTTCTACGAACTCAACCCCGCCGAAGTCGCCAACATCATCAAATGGGCAGACATCCTGCTGCCGGGCGAACGCCGCCGGAAGAAATCCTGACCGCAAAGGTCGTCTGAAAACTTTTCAGACGACCTTTTATACACCCTGCCCCAACCCCAATCGGGAGCCGCCTCATGTTCACACTCAAAACCGACAACGACCGCCTGCTGCTCGCCTCCCCCGATTTGCGCGCGGAAATTTATCTTTACGGCGGACTGCTCAACCGCTACGAAATCCGCCGCCCCGACGGTACATGGTTCAACATCGTCAAAGCCTACGATACCCCGCAACACGCCCGCGAGAGCCTGACCGAATGGTTCCGCAGCGGCAAACTCAGCCCGTACGCCTGCCGCCTGCGCCACGGCAAATACAGCTTTGACGGCAAAGCGTATCAGTGCGGCAAATTCAAACTCGCCGAACACGCGGCACACGGCTTGATGTATGACCGCGAGTTCGCCCTCGTCAACAGCCATGCCGACAACCAATCCGCCGAAGTCGAAATCCGCGCAGATTACGCACAAGACGACAGCGGCTATCACTTTCCCTTCAGCCTGACCGTCCACTACCGCCTCAGCGCAGACGGCTTAAGCATCCGCTCCACCGTCCGCAACCAAGGCATGACCGCCATGCCGCTCGCAGACGGCTGGCACCCCTATTTCACGCTCGGAGGCACAACCGACGACTGGTCACTGGAAATCGACAGCAGCAAACGCCTGGGCTTCGATGCCGATTTGGTTCCCGACGGCAGCATGATTGACGACGCCCGTTTTCAGACGACCTCAAGCCTGGCAGGCATCGAATTGGACAACAGCTTTGTCTTGGCACGCAGCAAACCCGCCGCCTGCAAGCTTTCCGGCAACGGGCTGACCCTGAGCATCTACCCCGACACCTCCTATCCCTACCTGCAAATCTTCACCCCATCGACACGCGACACCATCGCCATCGAAAACCTCAGCGGCGCCCCCGACTGCTTCAACAACGGTTTAGGGTTAATCAAGCTGGACGCGGGAGAAGAAGCCGCATTTGAAACGCGCTACCATATAGCAGCCAACCGTCCATAAACAACCCGAATCTTTACCGGCAAAGCATAGGTCGTCTGAAAAAGCCCAATCAGGTTTTCAGACGACCTTTTTGATTTTTAAACGACACATTCGTCCTAAAAATACCGCTGCACACTATTGACAATCAAAACAATAATTTCTTAATTAACAATATATTAAGATTATTTTAACAAAGAAACTGTATTAAAACTCTAATTTCCCATTTGATTAGAGTATAATTCCTAAAATCTTAAAACAGGTATCATTTAGCCGATAAAAGCAACCTCGATACAGATACCCGTCTATTAAAAACACCACCCGCAACCATCAAGGAACCCATACATGCAAAGCAACTTCGACCCATTGCTCATTCGAGGCAAATCATTGATTCCCGTCGTTCAAGGCGGAATGGGCGTGGGCGTTTCCGCATCGAAACTCTCCAGCGCAGTCGCCCGTGAAAACGGTGTTGGCACGATTGCCAGCGTCGATTTGCGCCACCTGCATGACGACCTGCTCGCCGAATCCAAAATCAATCCGAGTGAAGAAAAATACACCCGACTCAACTGTACCGCGCTTGACCGCGAAATCCAAAAAGCCAAAGCCGACGCAAACGGCAAAGGTATGATCGCCGTCAACGTCATGAAGGCCGTCAAAGACCACGCCGCCTATGTCCGCCAAGCCTGCGAATCGGGTGCGGACGCGATTGTGATGGGTGCGGGATTGCCGCTGGATTTGCCCGAAATGACTGAGGGTTATCACAAAGATGTCGCCCTGTTCCCGATTTTGTCCGAATCGCGCGGTATCGGTATCGTATTGAAACGCTGGATGAAAAAAGGTGTTTTGCCCGATGCCATCGTTATCGAACATCCCGCACACGCTGCCGGACACTTAGGCGCGGCAAGCGTGGCAGGTGTGAACGATGCCAAGTTTGAATTCAAACGCGTCATCGAAGAAACTTTTGAAGTATTCAAGAACTTAGGCCTTGAAAGCGAAAAAATCCCACTCATCCTTGCCGGCGGCATGGCGAACTTTGAAAAAGTCAAAACTGCCCTGAAAAACTGGGGCGCGTCTGCCGTCCAAATCGGTACGGCGTTTGCGGTTACCGAAGAAGGCGATGCCCACATCAACTTCAAAAAAACACTGGCAGGCGCAGAAACCGAGCATGTTGTCGAATTTATGTCCGTCGCCGGATTGCCCGCACGCGGTGTGCGTACCAAATTCCTAGACAGCTACATCAAGCGCGAATCCAAGCTGCAAGCCAATGCCAAAGCCGACCCGCGCCGCTGTACGCAAGGCTTGAACTGCCTGACCAGCTGCGGACTGCGCGACGGTTTGGCAAAAGCCGGACAATTCTGCATCGACATCCAACTCTCTGCCGCCTTCCGTGGCGAAGTCGATAAAGGCCTGTTTTTCCGCGGTAAAGACCCGCTGCCATTTGGCAATGCTATCCGCACGGTGCAGGAAACCATTCAATATCTGCTTAACGGCGCTCTCCCCGCAGCAGCCAAATAATTCATATCCGCAGATTTGCACAACAAAAAAGGGCATATTCAATATGCTCTTTTTTATCGCTGGCAAATCATGTTCCTCTCCAAAGGTCGTCCGAAAACAGTTTTCAGACGACCTTCATCCTGCCTCCCTTTCTATGGGATACATTGTCAACAAAATCCGCATAAAAAATGCTAAGATGGCCGTCTCGATAGACATCTGGAACACCCATGAACCCACTACTCGACCAACTCCAACCCTATCCATTCGCCCGCCTGCGCGAAGCCATGCAGGGCGTTAACCATCCCGAAGGCGTTACTCCTGTTCCCCTGCACATCGGCGAACCGAAACATCCTACGCCCGAAGTCATTACCTCCGCACTGACCGCCTCGCTGCACGAACTGGAAAAATACCCCCTGACCGCAGGTCTGCCCGAATTACGCCAAGCCTGTGCCGACTGGTTGCAACGCCGTTACGACGGGTTGACCGTCAATCCCGATACAGAAGTTCTGCCCGTACTCGGCAGCCGCGAAGCCTTGTTTTCCTTCGTTCAAGCTGTCTTAAATCCCGTTTCAGACGACCTCAAACCCGTCGTCCTCAGTCCCAATCCGTTCTACCAAATCTACGAAGGTGCAGCCATTCTCGGCGGCGGCGAAATCCGTTTCGCCAACTGTCCCGCCCCGTCCTTCAAGCCCGATTGGAAAAGCATCGCCGAAGACGTATGGCAACGCACTAAAGTCATGTTCGTCTGCTCGCCCAACAATCCCAGCGGCAGCGTCCTGCAAGTGGAAGACTGGCAAGAAATCTTTGATCTGCAAGACAAATACGGTTTCATCATCGCTTCCGACGAATGCTATTCCGAAATCTATTTCGACGGCAACAAACCCATAGGCGGCTTACAGGCAGCAGCACAATTAGGGCGCAGCAACCGCAATATCGTCATGTTCACCAGCCTCTCCAAACGCTCCAACGTCCCCGGACTGCGCTCCGGTTTTGTCGCAGGCGATGCCGAATTGCTTAAAAACTTCCTGCTCTACCGCACCTACCACGGCAGCGCAATGAGCATCCCCGTCCAACGCGCCAGCATCGCCGCATGGAACGACGAAGAACACGTCATCGCCAACCGCCGCCTGTATCAGGAAAAATTCGACCGCGTCATCCCTATTTTGCAGCAGGTATTCGATGTCAAACTGCCCGACGCATCGTTCTACATCTGGCTGAAAGTCCCCGATGGCAACGACTTGGCATTCGCCAAAAACCTCTGGCAAAAAGCCGCCATCCAAGTCCTACCCGGTCGCTTTCTCGCCCGCGATACCGAATGGGGCAACCCTGGCGAAGGCTACGTCCGCATTGCCTTGGTCGCCGATGTCGACAGCTGCGTCAAAGCCGCCGAAACCATCGTTTCCCTGTATCGCTGAATAAGGTAGCGGTTCAATAAAAGGTCGTCTGAAAACTTCAAATCCGAGTTTTCAGACGACCTTTTTTATGGGCATTTCAAATTAAGCCAAATTTTCCAGCATCCATTTGACGTAGCGCTCGACACCTGCTTTGACATCCAAAAATTCCTCCTTGTATCCGGCTTCGCGCAGTTTGGTGATGTCGGCTTGGGTGAAGCTTTGGTATTTGCCTTTGAGCGCGTCGGGGAAGGGGATGTAGCGGATAAGTTCTTCTTCTACCAGCTCTTTCAAGCTCATTTCAGGTTTGCCTTCGGCTGCGCGGCAGGCGTTGACGGTGGCGGCGGCGAGTTCGTTGAACTGTTGGCTGCGGCCGGTGCCGAGGTTGTAGATGCCGGAGAGGTTTGGGTGGTCGAAGAAGTAGAGGTTGACTTTGGCGACGTCTTCGACGCTGACGAAGTCGCGGGTTTGTTCGCCGTTGCCGTAGCCGTCGTTGGCGCCGAACAGGTTGACGTAACCATTTTCGCGGTATTGGTTGAAATGGTGGAAGGCGACGGATGCCATGCGGCCTTTGTGTTGTTCGTGTTGTCCGTAAACGTTGAAGTAGCGGAAGCCGACGACTTGAGCGGTCAGGCCTTCTTCCATGCGGCGGCGCAATACTTGGTCAAATAGGAATTTGGAGTAGCCGTAGACGTTGAGCGGTTTTTCGAGTTCGCGCTCTTCGCGGAAGATTTCGCCTTTGCCGTACACGGCAGCGCTGGAGGCGTAGAGAAAGGGGATGCGTTCGTCCTGACACCAGTCTAGGAGGTCGAGCGTATACTGGTAGTTGTTGTCCATCATGTAGAGACCGTCGTGGTTCATGGTGTCGGAACACGCGCCTTGGTGGAAGACGGCTTCGATGTCTCCGTAAGGCAGAAGATGGCCGCGCACTTGGCGGATGAATTCGTTTTTGTCGAGGTAGTGGGCGATTTCACACTCGGCAAGGTTTTTGAATTTTTCGCCGCGGGTCAGGTTGTCAACGGCGACGATGTCGGTAATGCCGCGTTGGTTGAGGGCTTTGATGATGTTGCTGCCGATAAAGCCGGCCGCGCCTGTTACGATGATGGTCATATTGGGTTTCCTTTGATTTTTGGTTTTAGCGAAACTCGTTGCATTCGTTTCAGACGACCTTGGAAAGATGGGGCGTCTGAAAAAGGGATTATTGCCCTTCCAATGCTTTGTTCAACTCTGCAAACGAGCAAACCGCTGTGCCGAGTTTGGCGACGACGACACCGGCGGCGGTATTGGCAAGGTGCATGGCTTCGGGCATGGTGTAGCCTGCCGCCAGCCCCAAGCCCACTCCGGCAATGACGGTGTCGCCTGCGCCGGATACGTCGTAAACTTCTTGGGCGCGGGTGGGCTGGTAAATGGGTTCGCCTTCGCTGAACAGGGTCATGCCCTCTTCGCTTCGGGTCAGTAAAACGGCGGTCAGGTCGAGGTGGCGGCGCAGGTTTTGCGCTTTTTCGGTCAGCTCGCTTTCGTTTTTCCAACTGCCGACCACTTCTTTCAATTCGGCGCAGTTGGGCGTAATCAGCGTAGCGCCGGCGTATTTTTCGTAATCGTCGCCTTTGGGGTCGATTAATACGGTTTTACCTGCGTGTTTCGCCCAATCTATCATATCGGAGATGTGCGACAGGCCGCCTTTGCCGTAGTCTGAAAAAATGATTGCATCGTATTCGGGCAAGATTTCACGGTATTGCTGCTTGATTTGTTCCAACACTTCGCGGTTGGGATGCTCTTCAAAATCAAGGCGGATAAGCTGCTGGTTGCGGGCAACGACGCGCAGTTTGACGGTGGTGGCGATTTGTTTGTCGCGCATCAGATAGGAGGTAACGCCGTCCTGCGCCATCAGCGCGTCGAGTGCGTTGGCGGCTTCGTCGTCGCCGGTTACCGACAACAGCCCTGCTTTGCCGCCCAACGAAGCGATGTTGCGCGCGACGTTCGCCGCTCCGCCCGCCCGCTGGTCGATACGTCCGATTTTCGCCACCGGCACGGGGGCTTCGGGCGAAATACGGGACACGTCGCCAAACCAATAGCGGTCGAGCATCACGTCGCCGACAACCAGGACTTTGGCTTGTGCGAAACGGGATTTGAGGGTTTCTTGTTGGAACTTGGTAACCATACTGGCTCCGTTGTTAAAATTTTCTGCAAAACTGCGTATTCGAATTATCCGTCCGAAAGTCTGAAAATATCTTGAGGTTCATATACCTGCACTGAATGTTCAGACGACCTCAAAGCTGCCTTCAGCATGGCTTTTGCCAATGTCTCAACGGCAAGCAGGCGTTGGTTTTTCAGCAGACCGATGCGGTTGAACCCGTTCAAAATCCGTTCGGCAACCTTTTCGCCCAAGCGGTCGCTGTTCGGACGAATCAGCAATGGCGGACGGAAAATGATAAGGTGCGGAAAGTTCAAAGCAATCAATGCCTGCTCCAATTCGCCTTTCATCCTTGGATAAAACAGGCTCGAAGCAGCATTGGCGCCGGAAGCGGAAACCAAAACCAAGGTATTCACGCCGTTTTCTCGTGCGGCTTTGGCAAACTCAAGATTCGCTTCGTAATCGACAGCCCATTGCGCCTCTTTGCTGCCTGCCGCTTTCAAAGTCGTGCCCAAGCAGGCAAACAACACATCACCCTGCACTTCATCACGCCATGTTTCAATCCGGGCAAAATCAATCTGATGAGCGTACAGCTTTTGATGGGAAAAATCGGGATTTCTGCGTCCGAAGCAGTCGATACGCTCGATTTCTGAATGTGCTGTCAGCAAGGGCAACAGGGATCTGCCTGTTGCGCCGGTTGCCCCGATGACGATGGCTCTCATATTTCAGACGACCTTAAGCGTTCGCCACGCGGTTCACTTCGCGCAATACGGCTACCGGATCGGCGGCTTGGGTAACGGGGCGGCCCATCACCAGATAAGTCGAACCTGCCGTCAATGCCTCGGCGGGCGTCATGATGCGGCGTTGGTCGTCGTTGTTGCCGGCAACGTCCAAACGGATGCCGGGCGTTACCAAGACAAAATCCTGTCCCAATTCGCGGCGCAGCGGCGCGGCTTCTTGGGCGGAGCAGACCACGCCGTCCAAGCCCGAACTTTGCGCCAGTTTCGCCAAGCGGATGACTTGCTCTTCAGGGGCGATGTTCAAACCGATTTCCGCCAAATCGCTTTGTTCCATACTGGTCAACACGGTTACGCCGATTAGGAGCGGCTTCGTGCCGTATCCGGCAACGGCTTCGGCGGCGGCTTCCATCATGCGGCGGCCGCCCGATGCGTGCATATCGACCATCCATACGCCCATGTCGGCGGCGACTTTGCACGCCTGCGCGACGGTGTGGGGAATGTCGTGGTATTTCAAATCGAGAAAGAGTTTGAAACCCTGATGAATCAGGCTTTCCGCCAAACTACGCCCCGTCGCGGTAAACAGCTCTTTGCCGATTTTGATTTGGCACAACGCCGGATCAAGGTTGCGGACGAATCCGAGCGTGTCTTTTTCGTTGGCAAAATCAAGGGCAACAATGACGGGGGTGCGTTGTTGCGGAGTTTGGAAGTCGGTGATTAAAGGATTCATGGTGTTTTCGTTTTGGGTTTTCAGACGACTTTTATCGTCTTTTTCGCAGTATAGCGGATTAACTTTAAACCAGTACGGCGTTGCCTCGCCTTAGCTCAAAGAGAACGATTCTCTAAGGTGCTGAAGCACCAAGTGAATCGGTTCCGTACTATCTGTACTGTCTGCGGCTTCGTCGCCTTGTCCTGATTTTTGTTAATCCACTATAACAACGTAAATTCAAACAGTAGGTCGGGCATTGATGTCCGCCTACGCTGACTCAAGCCCCGACAAACTGTTTCAGATGAATTCGAACCGGTACATCAGCCGTCATTCCCGCGCAGGCGGGAATCCATTGATAAAACTCAGTTCATCAGATTTAAACAGCGATTACCCAAATTCAGAAATGGATTCCCGCCTGCGCGGGAATGACGCCGAATGATTATTTTTCGGTTGCAACACGCTGTTTATCAAAAACAGGTCGTCTGAAAACCTGACTTTCTGTTTTCAGAGTGCGAAGCCTGCCCGTGGGTACGACCTTTTCAATTTATTTGCCCAATGCGCCCAATACTTCGGCTTTCACGGCTTCTACCGGCTGAGTGCCGTCAACCTTGATGTATTTCGGCGCGTGTTCGCCTTCCAGCTTGCTGTAAAAATCGACCAGCACTTCGGTTTGCTCGTGGTAAACGGCAAGGCGTTTTTTGACGGTTTCTTCTTTGTCGTCGTCGCGCTGAATCAAATCTTCGCCGGTTAAGTCGTCTTTGCCTTCGACTTTGGGCGGATTGTAGGTAACGTGGTAGGTGCGGCCGGAAGCCAAGTGAACGCGGCGGCCGCTCATGCGGTCGACAATCACGCTGTCGGGTACGTCGATTTCAACCACGGCATCCAAATCCACGCCTGCTTCAACCATCGCTTCGGCTTGTGCCAGCGTGCGCGGGAAGCCGTCGAACAGGAAACCGTTTTTGCAGTCGTCTTGCGCGATGCGTTCTTTCACCATGCCGATGATGATGTCGTCGCGCACCAAGCCGCCTTCGTCAATGATTTTTTTCGCTTCCAAACCCAGCGGCGTGCCTGCTTTAATCGCAGCGCGGAGCATATCGCCGGTGGAAATTTGCGGAATGCCGAACGCAGCGGTGATGAATTGTGCCTGAGTGCCTTTACCCGCGCCCGGCGCGCCTAACAATAATACTTTCATGGGTGTTCCTTTTTGTTAAGTGATATGGATTTGAAACGTGATTCAAATGATTTTACACGGCTTGCGTTTATCGTTCAAAACTTCAGACGACCTGTTCCGCGCCGAAATGTTTCCATGCGTCATCGCGCATTTCGGCAAACCATGTGTCTTCGGGGAAACGCTCCAATGCGTCTTTCAAAGTGGAAAGCAGGTTTTGCGATAAAGTCTTCGCCAAATATTCTTCCTCGTTGGCTTCCGCCGCCTTGTCCGCCTGTTGCGCCAAACCGCGCGCGCGCGTCTGATGCCCATGTGCCAAGTAGTTAAGCGCAATTACCTTTTGCGCCCAAAGCTGCGGAACCTCGGGATTATCTTGCAGCAATACCGACAAAATCGACACGGCAACCGTCAGCCTGCCGCCGTTCAAACGCAAATCCAGCGAACGGTTGGGCGGCAGCGTACTGAGCGTTTCCGCCATACGGAACCAAAACTCGCCGCTGGCTTCGTCCGGCGCGGCGGCTTTCAACATCTCATAGTTAAACTCTTGATCGTCTTTTTGAACCAGCAGGGCAACATCGGCAAGCAGTTTTTGCTCTTCGCGGCTAAAATGGCGTAAATCGGTCATGTTTTTCCTTTCAGACGACCTCGAAGACGGCCCTGACCCTGTCCAAATCCTCTTGCGTATCCACACCGGCTGCGGGGGCTTCTTTGGTGGTTTCGACGGCAATCGGGTAGCCGTGCCACAGGACGCGCAGTTGTTCTAGTGATTCGATGGTTTCCAGCGGCGAGACGCTCATTTCGGCATAGCGTTGCAGGAAACCGGCGCGGTAGGCGTAGATGCCGATATGGCGCAGGACGGCGGTTTCGGCGGGCAATTCGCGTTTTTCGGCACGCATGGCATCGCGCGGATAGGGAATCGGGGCGCGGCTGAAGTAGATGGCGTTGCGGTTTTTGTCGAGGACGACTTTGACGACATTGGGATTCATAAATTCGTCGAAATCGTGCAATTCGTGCGCCGCGGTCGCCATCTGCACGTTGTTTTCCACCAAGACTTCGGCAGTGCGGTCGATGAGTTCGGGGGCAATCAGCGGCTCGTCGCCCTGTACGTTGACAACCACCAGATGTTGCGGCAGTTTCAGCGCGGCAGCGGCTTCGGCAAGGCGGGTCGTGCCGCTTTCGTGCCGGTTTGAAGTCATAACGACTTCGACGCCGTGCGCCTGACAGGCCGTCTGAATATCGGGATGGTCGGTGGCAACGACGACGCGCGCGGCTTTGCTTTTTGCCGCCTGTTCGGCAACGCGCACGACCATCGGTTTGCCGTGAATATCCGCCAAGGCTTTTCCGGGCAGGCGCGATGAATCCAGCCGCGCCGGAATCAATACAACAAATTCGGTCATGCTTTGAGTTCCTCTTCGCTCAACGCTCGTGCTTCGTTTTCCAGCATATAGGGAATGCCGTCTTTAATCGGGTAAGCCAGCTTCGCCTGACGGCTCCACAATTCCTGTTTGTCCTGATGATATTCCAGCCTGCCTTTGGTAACGGGGCAGACGAGGATGTCTAAGAATTTTTTTTCCATGGGGTTTCTTTCGGGTTTGATGGTTTTAGCGAAGCTCGCTTCGCTCGTTTTGGCGAAACTTGCTTCGCTCGTTTTCAGACGACCTCAAGCGGCATTATTTTTTCCGTGCCGGTTTGTTCGGCTGTTTGGCGCAGGCTTGGGCAGGATTTTTGCCGTCGCACATGATTTGGCGGATTTCACGTCTCAGGTTTGCGCTTTGGTTGGATTGGGTGTATTTATCGGCAAGAATGTCCATCATAGGTTTCACCGTTGCCTCAAGATAGCGCGGCGTTTTGTCCATTATCGATTGACCTACCGCCGTGCTGTAAAAGCCAATCAATGCGTTGACTTCTTCTTGCGTATAAACCGTCTTCATGCCGTCTAAAGTCGCTTTACGCAACTGGGCGCGTACTTGCGGCGTATTGATTTCGGCAACTATACGATTTGCATGATTTTTCAAAGCTGCTTCCAACTGAGGACGTTTGTCTTCCGGCGCATCTTTCAAAAATTTCTGTACATTCGGATCGGAAAGCACAATGCCCTCCATGCTTTGGAAAGACTGGTCTAACAGGGCATCCATCTTCTGCACTTCAAACAGACGCTCCAGCGACGCATCGCTGGGCGGGGCGGCAAATGCGTTGGCGCACAATGCAAAGGTGGCGAGGGGCAATAATAAGGTTTTCAGTTTCATCATTCTTTTCCTTTCAACAAAAAATAAATATTTTCAGACGTCCGAAGCGTTATTTGAAAAATTTCGGTAAAAATTTATTGCCTTTGCTCAAAAGACGATGTGCCTGTTCCTCAAAAGCAGGCGTATATCTATCGCTTGCACTGCTGAAATTATCGCTCAAAGTTCTTTGAATAATCTTATCATTCAGTTTATTGAACCGCTCTATTTTTCCAAGCGCAGATTTTCCGGCGCCATCTCCAAATGCTTCGGAAATCTTCTCAATTTCCGAGCGGCTCAAATAATTTCTGATGCTTCCGCCGCGCCGTTGGCGATTTCTCATCTTCTTCAAAATATTTTTCCCTTGGGCTGAAGAGAAAAACCGGTTGATCACATCGACTTCTTCTTGAGTGAATACTTTTTGTACGGCACGTTTTTCTTGATCCAGCCATTCTCTTTCCATCTCAGGATGGGTCAATTCGGCATGCATATCCTCAATATAGCGGCTTATCAATGCCCGCATCTTTCCTTTTTGAGTTAAAGGAGTCATAGACAACAAACGGGCATTGATCTCTTTGTCCACCATCTCCAAAGAGCTTTCTAACTTATCTGCGTAATGGCTCTTTATTCCTTGGATTTCCAGAAATTTACCCGCAGCACTATCACTCGGCCTTGCCCTTTGTTTGGCAACCACATTTTGAGCGCAAGTTAATAAAGCTGCACAAGAAACCAGCAAATATTTCAATTTCATCATTCTCTCCTATTACGTTGTTTGGAACTGTTTTAAAACATCCGGGAAACATCTATAAGCGTTTGGATTCTAACATTTCTGATACAAATGCCGCCAAATCAGGTTCGATTATCGCACAAACGGGCAAAACCCATACATGATTCATATTGAGGTCGTCTGAAAACTTGACCGCATCCTTTTCCGTAATAATCACCGCATCCGCATTGGGCAAATCTGCCGCTGCGATGTCGGCATGGTCGGGCAGCGCGACGGTTTGGTTCAACGTGATGCCCATGTTCCGCAACGAATCGAAAAAACGCTCCGGCTTGGCGATACCTGCCACGGCGGCGACGGTTTGCTTTTTCAGACGACCTGTGTCCAGTGTTTCAGACGGCTGGTTCAAACGGTAAATTTGTCCCGTTTCGATACGGCTGTGGAACATATTTTCAGACGGCGCAAACGATGTATCCGCCTTACCGCCGCTGACAACAACCGCATCTACCGAATCCAGCCGCGACAAAGGTTCGCGCAAACTGCCGTTGGGCAGCAAATCCAAA
>NZ_AEPF01000139.1 GCF_000193735.1 Neisseria sicca 4320 | reverse complement strand
GCCAGCTTGGATAAAGACATCGGTGATCTTGCCTCGGCAGGTAAAGCTGCGATGGAAGCTTTAGAAGTTAACCGCCAAGACATTGATGCCAACAAAGCAGCAATCGAAACTAAAGCCGACAAAGCCGACTTCGAAGAATTGGCAAAATACACTGACAATATGGGCAAAAAAGTTAACGACATCGGTGATGAAGTAACTGCCCTGAGCGACGCGACTAGCGCAGCTATCACTCGTCACGATAAAGACATCGTTGACTTGGCACAAGCAGGTCTGACAGCAACTGAGGCCTTGGAAGCCAACCGCAAGGATATCGACGCCAATAAAGCGGCGATTGCTGAAAATACTGCCGCACTTGAAGAGCAAAAAGAAGCTAACGAAGGCTTTAACAATGCCATCACCAGCCTGGATAAAGACATTGGTGATCTTGCCTTGGCAGGTAAAGCTGCGATGGAAGCTTTAGAAGTTAACCGCCAAGATATTGACGCCAACAAAGCGGCAATCGAAACTAAAGCCGATAAGGGTGCTGTGGAAACTGCTAGAAATGCAGCGGTTAAAGCTGAAAAATCAGTACAAGCAGTACAAGGCTCTGTCGAAGTTGCACAAAAATCTGCCCAAACAGCTGAAAGCCACGCCAAAGCAGCGCAAACATCTGCTGTTGCTGCCAATAATGTAGCGTCTGCTGCGCAAAACGCTGCTGCCAAAGCTCAAGAAAGTGCCGATACCAATGCGGTACAAATTGCAGTCAATACTAAGCAAATCGATACCAACAAAACCGATATTGCTGCATTGCAAACTGCAAATGGTCAACACGCTGCAGGTATTGCTAAAAACTCAGCGCGTATCGACAGCTTGGATAAAAACGTAGCTAATCTGCGCAAAGAGACCCGTCAGGGCCTGGCAGCACAAGCAGCCCTCAGCGGCCTATTCCAACCTTACAGCGTCGGTAAATTCAACGTTACCGCTGCTTTGGGCGGTTTTAAATCTGATACCGCAGTTGCTGTGGGTGCAGGTTATCGCTTCAATGAAAACTTTGCAGCTAAAGCCGGTCTTGCAGTGGGCACCTCTTCAGGCGGCTCTGCATCTTACAACGTAGGTTTGAACTACGAATGGTAATATTCTTCGTAGAACTGACCTAAATTGACCCGCAGCTTCGGCTGCGGGTTTTTTATGCATTTAATCTTTGAAAGAAAAAATGCATCAAAAATGCCCAAATATTCCGAAAGGTCGTCGAAAACCCAACGCTCGGATTTTCAGACGACCTCGTTTTCAACTACTCTCCGTTCTTAGACTAAATGTTGGCAATTTTTCACCCGATAACAAAGCGTTTTCAGTATAATACCGCCCGCAAATTTCCTTTTTTTTGAAAAGCATAACTCATGACTACTTCAAATCAAAATGTGCTGGAGCGTATATTCAATTTAAGCGCAAACGGCACGAATGTACGCACGGAGCTGACGGCTGGGCTGACCACCTTCCTCGCCATGTGTTACATCATCATCGTCAATCCGCTGATTCTCGGCGAAACGGGCATGGACATGGGCGCGGTATTCGTCGCCACCTGCATCGCTTCCGCCATCGGCTGCTTCGTGATGGGCTTCGTCGGCAACTATCCGATTGCGCTCGCGCCGGGCATGGGTTTGAACGCCTACTTTACTT
Organism: Neisseria sicca 4320; assembly: GCF_000193735.1. Taxonomy (GTDB): domain Bacteria; phylum Pseudomonadota; class Gammaproteobacteria; order Burkholderiales; family Neisseriaceae; genus Neisseria; species Neisseria sicca_E. Next base: position 1,217 of record NZ_AEPF01000139.1, on the reverse strand, counting down.
TCGCCGTCGTCAAAGGCATGGGCGTGCCCTGGCAGGTGGCTTTGGGTGCGGTATTCGTTTCCGGCATCATTTTCATTTTATTCAGCTTTTTCAAAGTGCGCGAAATGCTGGTAAACGCGCTGCCTATGGGTTTGAAAATGTCGATTGCCGCCGGTATCGGGCTGTTTCTGTCGCTGATTGCGCTCAAAGGTTCCGGCATTATCGTTGCCAGCGACGCGACTTTGATGAAACTAGGCGACATCCACCAACCTGCTGCGCTCTTGGTGCTGGCAGGCTTCGCTATGGTAGTGGCTTTGGGGCATTTCCGCGTCAAAGGGGCGATTATCCTGACCATTCTGACGATTACTGCCATTTCCACCCTGCTGGGCTTGAGCGAGTTTAAAGGCGTAATCGGCGAAATTCCAAGTATCGCGCCGACTTTCATGAAGATGGATTTCAACGGCCTCTTTACCCTCAGCATGGTCAGCGTGATTTTCGTCTTTTTCCTGGTTGATTTGTTTGACTCCACCGGCACGTTGGTCGGCGTTTCCCACCGAGCAGGCCTGATGGAAGACGGCAAACTACCTCGTCTGAAACGCGCCCTGTTCGCCGACTCGACCGCCATCGTAGCCGGTGCCGCACTGGGTACGTCTTCAACCACGCCGTATGTCGAAAGTGCGGCGGGTGTTGCCGCAGGCGGCCGCACCGGTCTGACTGCCGTAACCGTCGGCGTATTGATGCTGGCGTGTCTGATTTTCTCACCGCTGGTGCAGAGCATCCCCGGTTTTGCCACAGCGCCTGCGCTGCTCTACGTCGGTGCGCAAATGCTGCGCAGCGCGCGTGAAATCGACTGGGACGACATGACCGAAGCCGCTCCCGCTTTCCTGACCATCGTGTTCATGCCGTTTACCTATTCGATTGCAGACGGCATCGCCTTCGGCTTTATCAGCTATGCAGTGATCAAACTCTTGTGCAACCGCGTGAAAGACGTACCATCTATGGTGTGGATAGTTGCCGTATTGTGGGCGTTGAAATTCTGGTATTTAGGGGGCTAATGCTCCATTTACAGAAAGGTCGTCTGAAAATAAGTTTTCAGACGACCTTGGATTCGGATTTCAAGTGCAACACTAAAGGTATCAGTGGTTGGAACAGATTAAAGAATAAAACACTTGGCGTTTCGTAGCCAAGTTTTTTTCTTGGCCGGTGGTTCAACTCATCTTGAACCCTGCGTATGCAGG
>NZ_AEPF01000140.1 GCF_000193735.1 Neisseria sicca 4320 | reverse complement strand
CGAGTTTGTTTCTCCCAAACTCAAATCTCAAAGTTTTCAGACGACCTTGTTTTAACTTGAAACCTGCTCCCACTACCGTCCGGCGGGAGAGGGCTGGGGAGAGGGTGGTTCTGCGGATTTGCACGAATTTGATTTTACCTAAACCTCGGAAGCCACCCCCATCCTAACCTTCCCCCGCCAGACGGGGGAAGGGACAGGTTGCTGTTGCTGCAACGAGTAGCGTGGGCTTTGCCCGCGAAATGAAAGCCCAAATGTATACCCATTCGGCTGTTGTCTGATTTTGATTATTGGATGATAGATTTCGTCGGCAAAGCCCACGCTACCTGAGTTATCTCAAGTCTGTTTTGATTGAATGAAAGGTCGT
>NZ_AEPF01000141.1 GCF_000193735.1 Neisseria sicca 4320 | reverse complement strand
ACAAAACACTTCAACAAACTGAAATTCAACAATTTTTATTTCAGATACTATTTCAGAACTTTTAAAACACCATCAATCCAAACCCAAACAGCCCAAAACCATCCAACTCGCACAACTACAAACAGAAACTCAACTCCCCAACACCCATAGCAACAAAGGTCGTCAGCGACAAAGGTCGTCTGAAATCAATTTCAGACGACCTTTGTTGTTCAATTTCGCATCATATTTTACCAATCTTGCTCATTCAGAAAATATTTACCCTCCTGAATATTACATCACCTCGTTGACATATATAGACCCTCCTCAAAATTGCTTGTTTATTCTTTATCCATGTTAGTATAAACATATTTTGAACACGTATTTTAATCATGAGTAAACATATTCTGCTGGGTATCAGTGGCGGCATTGCCGCTTATAAGTCTTGCGAGTTGGTACGCTTGTTGAAAAAACAGGGACATTCAGTCAGTGTGGTAATGAGCAAAGCATCAACCAAATTTATTTCACCACTGACTTTTCAGGCCTTAAGCGGAAATCCTGTTCTAACAGATACGCATGAAAATGGCTTAGGAAATGGCATGGCTCATATTAATTTAACACGTGAGGCAGATGCGTTGGTCATTGCACCGGCAACAGCCAATACGATTGCAAAAATTTCCCATGGCATTGCGGATAACCTCCTGACCAATCTTGTTGCCGCACGGAAATGTCCTTTGGCAGTTGCTCCCGCTATGAATGTAGAGATGTGGAACAATCCTGCCAATCTACGCAATATCGAACAACTACGTTCAGACGGTATTACTGTCTTTCAGCCGGCGTATGGCGAACAGGCATGTGGGGAAATTGGACTTGGCCGAATGCTTGAAGCAGCTGATTTGGCTGATTTAATTTCCGACTTATGGATACCCAAAATCTTATTAGGCAAACGTATTTTAATCACAGCCGGAGCAACATTTGAAGCCATCGACCCTGTACGCGGTATTACAAACATCTCTAGCGGACAGATGGGTACGGCTTTAGCACGGTCATGCCGGGCTGTAGGGGCTAAAGTAACTTTAATTTATGGACAACTCCAAACTACTATTCCGATCGGACTTTTACATACAGAACAAGCCGTAAGTGCTGAAGAAATGTTCCGCGCTGTTCACAATCATATTACCAACCAAGATGTATTTATCTCCGTTGCAGCTGTTGCTGACTATAAGGTGAAAAATAGCAGTTCTCAAAAAATGAAAAAAGATGGTTCCGGTAAAGTTCCTGTTATCGAATTAACGGAAAACCCCGATATTCTTGCTTCCATTGCTTCTATACCTAACCCTCCCTTTTGCGTCGGGTTTGCCGCTGAAAGCGAACGCGTCCTAGAATATGCTAAAATCAAAAGAGTCAGGAAAAATATCCCGATGCTGGTTGCAAATCAAACTTCCCAGTCAATGGGAAAAACGACTAATCAAATCACCATTATTGATGACGAAAATGAGATTTCATTTCCAGAAACAGATAAACGTCAAGCAGCAGATAACATTGTCAAACATCTTGCAGCTCGTCTGAATCGTTCATCATGAACAATATAGCAAAATAATTCTCAAAATAAGTGAGAACAATGCTATTTTTCTGAAAAATCCAAAGATCGTCTGAAAATTTTAACGAAACCCGTTTCCCTGTTTTCAGACGACCTTCATCTTTAATCTAAACAAAAAAAGGAAGAAACCGAAGTTTCTTCCTTTTGCGTTTGAGTTTAAATTTTAACCGCCGAAATCATCCAAGAGGATGTTTTCATCTTCCACGCCCAAGTCTTTGAGCATTCTGATGACGGACTGGTTCATGATCGGCGGGCCGCACATATAGAATTCGCAGTCTTCGGGGGCTTCGTGGTTTTTCAGATGGTTTTCGTAAACCACGTTGTGGATGAAGCCTGTGTAGCCGTCCCAGTTGTCTTCAGGTAGAGGGTCGGACAAGGCAACGTGCCATGTGAAGTTCGGGAACTCGGCTGCGAGTTGGTCGAAGTCTTCAACATAGAACATTTCTCGTTTGGAACGTGCACCGTACCAGAAGGTGATTTTGCGTTTGGAGTTCAAACGTTTCAACTGATCGAAAATGTGGGAACGCATCGGCGCCATACCTGCACCGCCGCCGATAAATACCATTTCGGCATCGGTATCTTTGGCGAAGAATTCGCCGAACGGACCGGAGATAGTTACTTTGTCACCAGGTTTGAGCGACCAAATGTAGGACGACATTTGTCCCGGAGGCGCATCGGGTACGAGCGGAGGCGGCGTGGCGATACGCACATTCAGCATGATGATGCCTTTTTCTTCTGGATACGAAGCCATGGAGTAGGCGCGCAAAATCGGCTCGTCAACTTTGGAAACATATTGCCACAGATTGTATTTGTCCCAGTCTTCGTGATACTCCTTAGGAATGTCGAAGTCTTTGTAGGCAACGGTGTGCGGCGGAGCTTCGATTTGGATGTAGCCGCCGGCGCGGAAAGGTACTTCTTCGCCTTCGGGAATGGCAAGCTTGAGTTCTTTAATGAACGTAGCTTTGTTGTCATTAGAGATGACGGTGCATTCCCATTTTTTCACACCGAACACTTCTTCCGGCACTTCGATGTCCATGTCGGTTTTGACGTTGACTTGGCAGGACAGACGGCAGCCTTCGCGTGCTTCGCGTTTGCTGATGTGGGACAACTCGGTCGGCAGAATGTCGCCGCCGCCGCTTTTCACGACAACGCGGCATTGTCCGCACGAACCGCCGCCGCCGCAGGCGGAGGGAACGAAGATGCCTTGGCTGGCAAGCGCGCCCAGCAGTTTGCCGCCGGCGGGTATAGTCAGCTCTTTTTCATCATTGACTTTGATGGTGATGTCGCCTTCGCTCACCAGCTTGGATTTGGCAAACAGAATCATCAGTGCCAAAGCCAAGACGATGACGGTGAACATCACAATACCTAAAATAATTTCCATGCCGAATCCTTTCTTATAACTGGATGCCGGAGAACGACATAAACGCCATCGCCATCAGGCCGGCGGAGATGAAGGTGATGCCCAGTCCTTTGAGGCCTTTGGGAGCGTCCGAATATTTCATTTTTTCGGTAATGCCCGCCAAAGCGACAATCGCCAACATCCAGCCCAAACCCGCGCCGAAGCCGTACACGACGGATTCGCCGAAGTTGTATTCACGTTGCGCCATAAACGAAACGGCACCGAAAATCGCGCAGTTTACGGTAATCAGCGGCAGGTAAATACCCAGTGCGTTGTAGAGGGCAGGGAAGAATTTGTCCAAGAACATTTCCAAAATCTGCACCAAAGCCGCAATCACACCGATGAAGGTGATGAATTTCAGGAAGGTCAAATCCACGCCTTCGACAATCGCGCCGTCTTTGAGCAGCGAGTAAACGAGTTGGTTGGCTGGGACGGACAAGCCGAGTACGAAAGTAACGGCAACGCCCAAGCCGAATGCGGTGGATACTTTTTTCGATACCGCCAGAAAAGTACACATGCCCAAGAAGAAGGACAGCGCCATGTTTTCAATGAAGACGGATTTCACAAAAAGGCTTAAGTAATGTTCCATGTCTTATTTCTCCGCCTGTTCGGGTTTCCATGTACGCAAACCCCAAATCAAAAAGCCGATGATGAAGAATGCGCTCGGTGCCAGCAGGAAGAGGCCGTTGGTTTGATACCAGCCGCCGTCCTGCACGGTTTGGAAAATGGTGTACCCAAAGAGTTTGCCCGAACCGATCAATTCGCGGATGCTGGCAACGATAATCAGCAGCATACCGTAACCCGCGCCCTGACCGATACCGTCCACCAGGCTTTCCAGCGGCGGCTCTTTCATGGCGAAGGCTTCGGCACGACCCATCACGATACAGTTGGTAATAATCAAGCCGACGAATACGGAGAGCTGTTTGGACAATTCGTAGGCATAGGCCTGCAACAATTGGTCAACCAGTGTAACCAGCGACGCGACAATCGCCATCTGCACGATAATGCGGATGCTGTTGGGGATGTAGTTGCGCACCAATGAGATGAAGAAGCTGGAAAAACCGGTTACCAAACTGACGGAAATACCCATCACGATGGCCGTCTGAAGTTTGGTGGTAACCGCCAGCGCCGAACAAATACCCAAAACCTGCAAGGCAATCGGGTTGTTGTCGATAAAGGGTGAAAACATTAAATGTTTCAAGCGTTTCATATCAGCCATTATTGTGCTCCTGCTGATTTCAATTTATTCAGGTAGGGGATATAGCCGTTTTCGCCGAACCAGTAGTCGAACGAGCCTTGTACGCCTTTGGAAGTCAGCGATGCGCCGGAGAGTGCATCTACGCCGTGTTCTTTATCGGAACCTGCGCCTTTGCCGACGTGCAGGGCAAGTTTGCCTTGTTCGTCAAAGAGTTTTTTGCCGACGAATTTTTGTTGCCACAACGGATTGCCGATTTCGCCGCCCAAGCCCGGAGTCTCGCCTTGGTCGTAGTAGGTGATGCCGTTGATGGTGTTGCCGTCAGGTTGGATGGCGACGAAGCCGTACATGACCGACCACAAACCGTTGCCGTGCATAGGCAGGATGATTTGACTGACTTTGCCGTCATCACCTTTTACCAAATAAACTTCGGTGTATTTGGCGCGGCTTTTGATGCCTGCCAAATCGTCTTCAGGTTTGATTTGGATGCTTTGCGCGGGGTCTTTGGCGGCAACGCGCGCACTGAAGTCTCTCGGCGCGTCTTTCACATATTCGCCGGTCGCCAAATCGACCACGCGTTGTTCGATGCGGTCGGCAAAGGTTTTGCTGATGTCGGTATTTTTATCGAGCAAACCGGCAACGCTCAGGATGTAGCTTTGCTTGTCCTGAACCTTTTGCTTTTCCTGCACCGGTTTCAAGCCGACAACCGCGCCTGCCACAATGATCGAGCAAATCAGGCTGACCGCCAACACCACAATCAGCGTGCCGCTGAAGCTGTCTTTATCGAATTTCTTAGCCATTGCTGCGCGCCTTTCTGCGTTTGATGTTCGCTTGTGCGACGAAATAGTCGAAAATCGGGGCAAACAGGTTGGCAAACAGAATCGCCAACATCATGCCTTCGGGGTAAGCCGGATTGACCACGCGGATTAACACGCACATCACGCCGATTAGCGCGCCGTACCACCATTTGCCGACATTGGTAAAGGAAGCGGAAACGGGGTCGGTCGCCATAAACAGCATACCGATGGCGAAGCCGCCGACGACCAGATGCCAGTACCAAGGCATGCTGAACATCGGATTGGTGTCCGAACCGATAACGTTAAACAGCGAAGACATGGCAATCATACCGATCATCACACCGGCAATAATGCGCCAAGAAGCGATGCGGGCAAACACGATAAACGCGCCGCCGATTAAAAGCGCCAAAGTAGATACTTCGCCGATAGAACCGGGCACGTTACCGATAAACGCATCCATCCAAGTGATGGATTGATTGGTAACGGCATTTTTCAGACCTTCCGAACCGTGTGCCGCCCACTGAGCCAACGCAGTTGCGCCGGAATAGCCGTCAACCGCCGTCCAAACGGTGTCGCCGGTAATATTGGCTGGATAAGCGAAGAACAAGAAGGCACGGCCTGCCAACGCAGGGTTCATAAAGTTTTTACCCGTACCGCCGAACACCTCTTTCGCAACCACCACGCCGAAGGTAATACCCAAGGCGGCCTGCCACAGCGGCAGCGTAGGCGGAACGATTAAGGCGAACAAAATCGAAGTAACGAAGAAACCTTCGTTGATTTCGTGTTTACGCACGGTGGCGAACAAAACTTCCCAGAAACCGCCGACGGCAAATACGGTCGCGTAAATCGGCAGGAAGTAAATCGCGCCGAATAGCATTTTGCCCAACACGCCCGCTTCAGACGACATATTGATGCCTAAAGCGTTGGCAAGGGCGTAGTGCCAGTCGTTGGCGATGCTTTGTTGCAGCAAATCGGGTGTTAACGCACCGAATGCCTGCGCACCAACGTTGTACATACCGAAGAACATGGCGGGGAACAAAGCCAGCCACACCAAAATCATCATGCGTTTGGAGTCGAGCGCGTCGCGGACGTGTGCCGCTTTGCGTGTTACCGCACCGGATGTGTAGAAAATCGTCGCCGCAGCTTCATAGAGGGCATACCATTTTTCATGTTTGCCGCCCGGCAGGAAGTGCGGTTCGATTTTTTCCAGAAAATGTTTCAAGCCCATAATCAGCCTTCCTTCTCAATGGTTTCCAGCACCTTGCGCAACAGCGGGCCGTATTCGTATTTACCCGGGCAGACGAAGCTGCACAAAGCGAGGTCTTCTTCGTCCAATTCCAAGCAACCCAAAGCCTGCGCGCTGTCGGTATCGCCAACGATTAAATCGCGCAGAAGCAAAGTAGGCAGGATGTCCAGCGGCATCACGCGCTCGTAAGTGCCGATCGGCACCATGGCGCGGTCGCCGCCGTTGACGGCTGTCGTGAACTTGAAGAGTTTGTTTTTCAGGAAATGACCGAGGGTCGTACGCGTAATCGAGTATTTGTCCGGCTGCGGCGCAACCCAGCCGAACAGCTCTTTGCTGCGGCCTTCTTCGATAACGGAAATCTGATTGTGGTAGCGTCCCAAATAATCATGCGCGCCTTGTGCAATCGCGCCGTTCAATACCGAACCGGAAATCACGCGGTTGTCCGCATCAACCAATTCGCCGGCGATAATTTGCGACACCTTCGCACCCAAAACGGTACGCAAGAGGCGCGGTTTGTTGACTTGCGGACCGCCCAAAGCAACCACGCGCTCGGTATTCAGACGACCTGTTACGAACAAACGTCCGATGGCAATCACGTCTTGATAATTGATGGTCCAAACGGTTTTATTCGCGCCGACAGGCTCGATGAAATGAATGTGCGTACCGCTCAAACCCGCGGGATGAGGGCCGCCGAATTCATGTATTTCAATGTTGGCGGCGTTTTCAGACGGCACGTCCGCACCGGCTGCTTTACAAACATGGATTTTGCGTTCGGTCAGACGGCTCAACACCAGCAAACCTCGTCTGAAATCCTCGGCAGCTTCTTTGATCACGACCACAGGGTCTGCCGCCAGCGGATTGGTGTCCATCGCATTGACGAAAATAGCGAACGGCTCGGCATCAACGGCGGGAATCTTGCTGAACGGACGGGTACGCAGCGCAGTCCACAAACCGGATTGAATCAGATTGCGGCGCACTTCTTCACCGCTTAAGTTTGCCAACGCATCGGGCGCATAGCGTTCGAACTCGATTTCGTCATCGCCTTCAACGGCAATCACGACCGACTGAAGCACGCGCTTTTCGCCGCGGTGAATCGCGGCGATTTTGCCGGAAGCCGGCGCAGTAAACACCACGCCCGGGTTTTTCTTGTCTTCAAACAGCACTTGGCCTTTTTTGACGGCATCGCCTTCCTTGACTTTCATCGAGGGGCGCATACCGGCATATTCTTCGCCAAGCAACGCGACTTCGGTAATGGCCGGACCGTCGTAAACGGCTTGCTCCGGTCTGCCCGCGATGGGCAGGTCTAGGCCTTTTTTGATTTTAATCATAGGTTTGCATTACTTGTGATGAGTTAAACAGAATAAAATGATCCAACTTTTCAGACGACGCTTGAAACTGGAACGCGCGGGAGAGGTCGTCTGAAAGTAAAGCCTTACTTACGGAAAACAACAATTAAATGAAAACTGTAAAGTGTCTGATTTTAGCAGGAACAGCCCGCTTTATGTCAGATTTACGCAGATTTTTTCCAGCCTTCTGCCCCATGCCTCGCACGAAATAAGCCATCAATAAAAGCACAACATATTGATGCCAAAAATTAATCTATTCAAAACAAGCGTCAGAATACAAAAAGGTCGTCTGAAAACCGAATCACAAGAATCAGGTTTTCAGACGACCTTTTAAGGGCAGGCAAGTATCAGAACAACTGCCAAACAAAGAAAATCAGCGTATGCAGTATAAACAGCGGAATCAATACCCCTACCGACCACATCATATAACCAAAGAAAGTCGGCATCGGGATACCGCGTTGCTCGGCAATCGCCTTAACCATGAAGTTTGGCGCATTACCGATATAAGTGAGCGCACCCATAAACACCGAACCCATGGATATGGCCAGCAGCGAATGGAACAGATGCCCCGTCATCAGAGCCTGAGCATCGCCGCCCGCCATATTGAAGAACACCAAATAAGTCGGCGCATTATCCAAAAATGCAGACAACAAACCGCTCATCCAGAAATACATCGTATTAATCGGATTACCCGAAGCATCATGCACCAACGATACCACCGCGCCCAGCGCACCCGCTTCACCCGCCTTCAAAATCGCCAAGACAGGGGAAATCGTAATGAAAATACCAAAAAACAGTTTGCCCACTTCGGCAATCGGGTCGAAATTGAATTCATTACCCGCCCTAACCTGCTTGGGCGTAATCAGCAGCGAAACAATGGTCAGCGCCAGCAAAATCACATCGCGCACCAAATTTTGCAAAGCATAGTGGCTGCCCAAGATTTCAAATCCCGGATGATCGGGCTTCCACAAACCGGACAGCAAAACCGCACCGACCACGCCCGCCAGCAGTAAGAAGTTCCATTTACCGGAAATCCGCAAATCTTCCTCGACTTCCTCTTCCTGCTGAACCTGTTCTTCAGTAGTTTCACGCGCGTGATAGCGGCTGTCGATAATATAAAACACCAGCAACAGCACCACCGTACTGATCAATACGGGCATCAACATGTGTTTCACCGTCCACATGAAATCCACGCCCTTCAGGAAACCCAAAAACAGCGGAGGATCGCCCAACGGCGTCAGACCGCCGCCGATGTTTGCCACCAAAAAGATAAAAAATACAACAATATGCACTTTTTTCTTACGGTAACGGTTTGCCTTCAGCAGCGGACGAATCATCAACATCGCCGCACCGGTCGTTCCCATAAAGGAAGCCATCACCGTACCCGCCGCCAACAATCCGGTATTCAGCGCCGGCGTACCGTGCAGCTTACCCCAAACCAAAATCCCGCCAGAAATCGTGTACAAAGCCAAAAGCAGCAGGATAAACGGAATATATTCCTCAACCAGCGCATGGGTAACCGTATGCACACTCGCGCCAAAACCGAACACAGCGGCAAAAGGAACTAGAAACAGCAGCGTCCAAACCGCCGTAATCTTGCCGAAATGGTGATGCCAAGTATGCGCGAAAAAGAGCGGCCCCAACGCAATAGACAAAAGAATCAACGCGAACGGCGCACCCCAAAACAAACTGAGCGACGCGCCATCAAAATCAGCGGCGTGCGACAAAGCGGGGAATAAGATGAGAGATAAAATTGGTAAGTGGCGCATTGTTTTTCCTTGTTTTTCTTACAGGCAAAAGCCCGAACAAACACGCCCGCACAATACCGAGAAGTCAAACAGAAAACATCTGCGACCCATCCTGACATTGAACGGAGAAATGTTGCCATACGTAAACCTTGTTTGATTGTAAGTGAAAACCCCGCCCCAAACCAGTCAAAATAACCGACCGCCCAGCCCTGCCTCCCAATCTTCAAGCCCCTATTCCGCCCTATCAGCCAACCATATTTTCAAAATCCTTTTGAAAATAAAATGCTAGGTTATCAATAATGTAAACTATCGAAATATAACTTTAGATTTATTCTTTCAAAAATTTACACAATCTGCCCTTACGCAAATAAAAAAGCTAAAGGTCGTCTGAAAAATTTCAGACGACCTTTTATTATTCAAACCAAACACAATCAGAATGTTTTACTGAATTCGACAAACATTCTGGTTTTGCCGTATTCATTATATTTGTCGTTGCTCCATGTTTTGTGGTGGGCGACGGTCAGGCGCGGGGTGATGCCTTTGAAGTGGAAAGCGCGGTGCCACACGGCGAGCGAAATATCCGCTTCTTTATCGCGGCGGTTTTCCTGACCGCTCAAAAGACTGGGCGTTTGATAACGGCGTTGCGCCGCACTCAGCCGCAACATGGTGGACAATCCTTTGCCCCACTCCTGCCCCCATGCGGTACGAAGGCTGTAACGGTCGAAGCTGTCTTCCTTATCTTCTTTATTGCGTTCCTGATAGATGTCGAAACCGCCGACCCAATATTGGCGGGCGTTTCGGTAATAGACGACGGAATTGCTCAGCAGGCGGTTGTTGCTGTCGGAACGGGCGCGGCGGGTGTTTTTCAGACGACCCATTTCAACGGCGCTCAAGGTTTGCAGCTTAGGCTGCCACCAGCGGTTGATGTGTAGGCGCGCACCGCTGGAGTAGGTGTACGGGTCGTTGCCGTAGAAGCGGCGTTCGTGGAACGGGGTCAAGCCGATGTCGTTGCGCTGGTCGGCGTAACCTGCGCCTACTGAGAAGCGGGTGGTCACGTCGTTATACTTGGTTTGTTCGGGATAAATTTTGCCGTAATTATCCGCGCCTGCCGTGGCGTACCAGCCTTTGGGCAGCGACCATTTTTTCTCTGCGCCGAGTTGGTAGTTGATGGCGGTGGCGTCGATAGGCTCGGGGAAAGTCCAGTTGCCGTATGTGCGGCGGCTGGGCGCTTGGTTGATATTTTGTTCGCGGGTTACGCTCAAGCCGGCGTTGAATTTCCACGAATCGCGCTCGCGCAATGCTTTGCGGTAAGACTCGATGCCTTTGACGAACGGCTCGGGCAGGTTGGCTTCTGTTTTGAGTTTGTCGAACTGGTCGGCGGCGGCTTCGTTTTGCTTGTCTTCAAACAAAGCGGTGGCAAGCTGCCAGCGGACGACGGGGGCATCGGGGTTTTCGGCGATAAATTGACGGTAATACCCGATGGCTTCTTTCATTTTGCCGTCGTTTTGGGCAACCAATCCGCGCGCGTAGAGCGCCATGTTTTTATCGTGTCCCGGCCATTGTTCGTAAATCGGCAGGACAACCTTGATGCCCGCGATATTGCGCGAAACAACGGCGGAATACATGGCGCGGGAAAGCAATTGGGGATTGTCGAGCAGGGTTTTGGCATCGACGTTGACGACTTTTTCAGACGACGTCTCGGCAGCAAGTTTGACCGTTTCTTCTTCGACGGGGTCAGGTTCTGCCGTTTTGACCTGCAACTCGGGAGCAGGCTGGTTTTGAGGCTCGGACGGCACGTCGGCGGCTTCCGCTGCGGACACGGCGAGCAGGGAGAGGAGTAAGAGTGTTTTTTCATGATTTTTGCAATGTGGAATGTTGGTATTGTAGTGATTGTGTCGAAATTTTTATGTTGAGGCCGAACAACATCATTTATTCTATTTAGATATTGTTTTGTCTCAATATTATGTTGAGCGCGGATTTTACCGTGTTTTACAGTAAAACAAAATATTGCAGGGGTAAATAAAATAATACGGCATGATTTGGCTTGACCTAAACCGCAGTTAACGCCCTATCCTGCCGTTTCGGTTCTGTGTGCCTTATCATACAAAAAGGTCGTCTGAAACCTCTTTTCAGACGACCTTTGCGGTATGTGTCGATTTAGCGTTTGTCCAAGTCCAAATCAGCTTTGTATTCGATACGGCCGTGTCCTTTGTTTTCGATGGATACGTCCAATTCTTGTCTGCCGCGTTTGAATTTCAAATCGGCATCGTCGTTCCGGATTTCCGATTCGACCACTTGAAAACCTTTACTGCGCGCGTGGGCAATGACTTTTTTCGCCAAAGACGGAATCGGGTTGCCGCGTGCGGGCAGTTCGGCTTTGTATTCAAATTCGCCGTTGCCCTGACGGTCGGCTTTGACCGTATGCGCACCTGCGGGAAGATAAATTTCGGCAGGAAGCGGAGCGGCGAAGGCGGTGGCGGAGAAAAGCGCCAAAATGCCGGTTGCCAATAAAGATTTTGTTTTAGCCATACTGTATCCTTTCAGGGAAGGCACATAAAAACGCCGCCATGTTATCGGCAAGGCAACACCCTATCAAGCAAATAAACTTTGTTTTACGTATGACGCTGTTTTTACACGCAGCGTTTACGCGGTTTTTCGATAACCCAGCAAAACCCTGCGTCTTGCCCTGTAATAAAAGGTTTTCAGACGACCTTTTGAAACACGGCTTTTGCGCTTTCGGGTAAAATAGCCGCTTTGTTTTTATTCAGGCAGCTTCAACCAAATGTCTTCCTCCCTTTCCAAAAAAACCGCCTACCTGCTGATCGCGCTGGTCGGCATCGCGCTTGACCAACTGACCAAATGGGAAATCCTTGCCCACTTCCAAGAAGGCGAGCGGCTCAATATCATCCCCTCTTTCTTCGACCTGACCCTTGCCTACAACCCCGGCGCGGCGTTCAGCTTCCTTGCCGACCAAGGCGGCTGGCAGAAATTCTTTTTCTTAGGGCTGGCACTCGTCATCAGCGCCTATCTCGCCCGCGCTATCCTGCGCGACGAGTTCCGCCTTTCGGGCAAAATCGGCGCCGCCATGATTATCGGCGGCGCGCTCGGTAATGTCATCGACCGACTGATTCACGGTCATGTGGTTGATTTCTTACTGTTTTACTGGAAGGATTGGTATTATCCTGCATTTAATGTTGCCGACAGCTTTATCTGCGTCGGTGCCGTTTTATTGGTTTTGGACGGACTGTTCCACAAAAAAGACCCCAAACCGACCGAAGAACCAGCAATCGACAACCCTTAAGGTCGTCTGAAATCCGGACCATACACATGACCCAAAAAACCATCATCCTTGCCAACCCGCGCGGCTTCTGCGCCGGCGTTGACCGCGCCATCAGCATCGTCGAGCGTGCGCTGGAAGAATTCGGCGCGCCGGTTTACGTCCGCCACGAAGTCGTCCACAACAAATTCGTCGTGGACAACCTACGCGAAAAAGGCGCGGTATTCATCGAAAACCTCGCCGACGTACCCAAAGACGCCATCCTGATTTACTCGGCACACGGCGTCTCCAAAGCCGTACAGCAGGAAGCCGCCGAACGCGGGTTCCGCGTATTCGATGCCACCTGCCCGCTCGTGACCAAAGTCCATAAAGAAGTCGCCCGCCTCGATGCGCAAGACTGCGAAATCATCATGATCGGACACAAAGGCCACGTCGAAGTCGAAGGCACCATGGGACAGCTTCCGCCCGGCAGAATGCTGCTGGTCGAAACCGTTGAAGACGTCGCCGGACTGCAAGTCAAAAACCCCGACAAACTCGCCTACGTCAGCCAAACCACCCTCTCCGTCGATGAAACCAAAGACATCATCGCCGCGCTGAACGCCCGTTTCCCCAACATCCGCAACCCGCATAAAGAAGACATCTGCTACGCCACGACCAACCGCCAAACCGCCGTCAAAGAATTGGCAGAAGAATGCGACATCGTCATCGTCGTCGGCTCGCCCAACTCTTCCAACAGCAACCGCCTGCGCGAAGTCGCCGCCCAACGCGGCGTCAATGCCTATATGGTCGACAACGCCGGCTACCTGCAACGCGAATGGTTCGAAGGCAAACACAAAGTCGGCGTCACCGCCGGCGCGTCCGCCCCCGAAGTTTTAGTCAGAGAAGTCCTGCAAACCATACAGCAATGGGGACACGAAACCATACGCGAAGGCGAAGGCGCAGAAGAAAGCATCGTCTTCGTCCTCCCCAAAGAACTGCGGCGTGAAGGCGAAAACAAACAGATATTGAACAAAGGTTAAACTGTTTATTCGGGCCTTTTCATCCGAGCAGCAAAATAAAGAAGGTCGTCTGAAATCCGTTTTCAGACGACCTTTACCTATTTACCCCTTGCACTCGACCAGCCGTCAGCGTACATTGGCTATTATCACTTCAAAGGGGCAACATCATGAACCCATTACGCTTTTTATCGCTCTTCACCCTTGCATTCCTGACTGCCTGCGCCGCCACACCGGAGCAACTCGCCGCACGCGCACAGGCTCGGAAACAGGAAGAACAAAACCTGCAAATCCACTTGGCCGCCCAGTGCGACCCCGAAACCGCCCGATTGATACAAAAACAGTTTGAGCTGGCGGACAACCGCTCCGTTCAAACGACAGAACAGCAAAAATCCTTCCGCCTGAAATATATAGATAAAGTTTCCGATCCCATGTTCCAAGCGTGCTACAAAATGGCATGGCAAAACTACATCTCCCAGCAGCAACTCCAAGAAGCACGCTATTATTACAACTATTACGACCCTTGGGGTTACCCTTTTTACCGTCCGCCGTTTTGGTGGTAACGACGATACAGGTCGTCTGAAAACATATTCAGACGACCTGTGGTTTATATAAACACCAAGAACGTTTACAATACCCGTCCGTTTACGAACCGCATAAATAACTCATGAAAATCTGGCTCGGTCAGCATCGCACGCCCGACTTCCCTCAGGGAAGTGCCGTTACCATCGGCAATTTTGACGGCGTGCACCTCGGACACAAACACATTCTCCAAAAACTCAAGCAAGAAGCCGATGCACTGGGGCTTCCCGTCGTCGTCGTTATCTTCGAACCACAACCCAAAGAATTTTTTGCCCGACAAACCGGTAAAAAACAGCCCTACCGTATCAGCCCTCTGCGCACCAAACTAAATTTGCTTGAACAAACCGGCTGTGTCGATGCAGTTTGGGTGCTGCGGTTTAACCAAACATTTGCCGACATGGATGCCCAAGACTTTATCAACCTGCTTTTACGCAAGACGTTGAATACGCGTTATCTGCTGATTGGAGATGACTTCCGTTTCGGGGCAGGTCGCCGTGGCGATTTCGAACTTTTGGCCGCACAACCTGATATTCAAACCGATCGTACCCCATCTGTTATCGTAGAAGACATCCGTACCAGCAGTACCGCCGTGCGTAATGCGCTTTCCGACGGTCGATTAGACTATGCCAAAAAACTGCTGGGACACGATTACACCTTAAGCGGCAAAGTCAAACACGGTAAAAAACTCGGCCGCACCATCAACGCCCCCACCGCCAACATCCAACTCCCTCCCCACCATTACGCCTTAAGCGGGGTATTTGTCGTTGAAGTAGACGGTACTTTCACCACAAAACGCGGCGTGGCAAGTTTCGGATTCAACCCTACTGTCAGCAACAACCGCGCCCAAAAACTTGAAGTCCATCTGTTTGATTTCAATGAAAACATTTATGGACAACGCCTGAACGTCCGTTTTCTGCACAAATTACGCGACGAAAAAAAATTCGACAGTATCGCCGAATTAAAAGTACAAATCGAACAAGACATGAAAAATGCCCGACATTGGTCTGAAACATAAGCTTAGACAGCCATTACCATAATGGCATCCTACCAAACAAATGCCTACCAAGGAGAAAAAAGGGGGCTTCATAGCCTCACAAAAACGTATTAAATACAGCTTATTGCAAGCCTCCAACCATTGAATCAGATAAGGTATCATCTTCTTCCGCTGCAACCGTATATTTCCCTTGCGCCCATTCGCCTAAGTCAATCAATCGGCAGCGTTGACTGCAAAAAGGTCGGTATTTACTCTCTTCATTCCATATCACCGGCTTTTGACAGGTCGGACATTTCACAGTCGTTACTTCAGTCATTATTTATTCCTTCCAAATCATTCTTTATTTTATGCTTGTTACGAAAAGCCTTCTAAATGATGGCTAATTGCCTCTTCAATAGTTGGATACCAATCCATAAATGAAGACTGTAATTCCTCTAAAACCAACTCATTGAATAAATTATCTAAATTCCTCCAATCCATTGTTTCATTTGGACAGAGAAAATTTGCCATAACGACAGTATGTTTATTGTGGGAGTAATCTGATAGGGCGCAAACCATCAGATACTGCCCTGAATGCTCCAGATAAAAAATTCTTTTTTCTAAGGGAGGTCGATTATTTGGGTATCCATTTTCCATTGTTTAAACTTTTCGCCGTATTGGCTTCCGAGTTCTTAAAATTGAATTATCTGTTTTCTGTCAAGTAGGTCGTCTGAAAAACCAAACACAGTTTCAGACGACCTTTTGATTGTTGGATTTCCAATATGCTTTGTCTGTTGCTCGAGGTATTTCACGTTAGGGCAATAATGTACCAAATTTCGAGTTGCCGGCATATCCCAGATAAAACCTATGCAAGCCCTGAATTTTCTTGGTCAATTCAGATAAAGTCCCTTCATTTTCTAAAACATCATCTGCATAGATCAGCCGCGTTTGGCGTTTGGCTTGTGTGTTCATAATGCGCTTGATCTCTTCTGTGTCCAAACCGCTTCTTTGCTGAACACGAAGAATTTGTGTTGCTTCAGAAACATCAATCACCAATACTCTATCGACAGCCTCTAAAAATTCCGGATTTTCAATCAGCAAGGGTACATCGATGATGCCGTATGCTGCATCGGGATAACAGGTCTTTGCTGATTTGATTTCGTTTAAAATCAAAGGCAGTAATACCTCTTCCAATTCTTTTTTGGCTTCAGGTCGTCTGAAAACAATATCTCTCAAAGCAGCACGGTTCAGACTGTCCTGGGTATGAAAAACCTTGTCGCCAAAAAGACGGCGGATAGCCGGTAATGCTATACCGTTATCCGCCGTCAGGTTTCGACTTAGGGCATCGGCATCAATGTGCGGGACACCCAAATCAGAAAAGATTTTTGCTGCTTGAGATTTCCCGCTGCCGATACCGCCTGTCAAACCTATCCATAAAGTCATATTAAAACCCTGATTTGGTCAGCCACCAAGTGACGGCACGATGTACCGGCTCATTAGCTACCAAAATAATCCAGCCGGCAATGGCCAAACTCGGACCGAAAGCAAAATATTGTCCTTTGGCAACCCGTCCGATAACCGCTCCAATCAGACCGATTAATGCTGCCATAAAAACCAATACAGGTAAAATGCCGACCCCAAGCCATGCACCTAGTGCAGCCAGCAATTTAAAATCGCCGTTACCCATACCGATTTTTCCAGTCAAAAGCTTATAGATGAAACACAACAACCATAAGCTCATGTAACCGAAAACTGCACCTAAGACGGCGGATTTTAATGGCACGAATGTGCCGTTCAAATTAAACAACAAGCCTAACCATATCAACGGCAGGGTCAGGCTGTCAGGTAAATATTGAGTATCCGCATCGATAAAGGTCAATGCAATCAATATTGCAGTCAATATCAACCCACCGAATGCAGCCATGGTCCAACCATATTGCCATGCCACTACGCCAAACAATATACCGGTCAATAATTCGATTAAGGGATAACGGATGCTGATGGGCGTTTTACACGAACCACATTTGCCGCCAAGCATCAGATAACTGACAATCGGAATATTTTGCCAAGCCTTTACCGGAGCATGACATTTAGGGCAGCGGGAATCCGGTTTCATCAAATTGAACGGTTGCTGCTCTTCCTCGGTTAATTCAAGTTGTAAATGCTCTTTCGCAAACTGAGTCCAGCCGCGTTCCATCATGACAGGAACGCGGTAAATGACGACATTCAGAAAACTTCCGATTAATAAACCGACTACGACAGATAATGGGATAGCAAATGGCGCTAATGCATCCAAAGATTCCAACATATTAACCTACTACGTTACCCAAGTTAAACAGCGGCAGATACATTGCCACGAGGATTGTACCGATAATAGATCCCAAAACCACCATAATAATCGGCTCCATTAAAGAAGATAGTTGTGATACAGAGTTATCAACTTCTTCCTCATAAAACTCTGCAGCTTTATTTAACATATCATCCAACGAACCTGACTCTTCACCAATAGCAGCCATTTGGATAACCATATTCGGGAACATATCCGTACTTTGCATACTTGAAGTCAAAGAGAGGCCTTGAGTAACTTTTGCACGGATGTCTTGCGTTGCTTCTTCATAGAGTATATTGCCGGCAGCACCTGATACAGAATCTAAAACCTCAACCAAAGGGACACCGGCAGCAAATAAAGTAGAAGTCGTCCGAGCCCAACGTGCAATAGTTGCTTTACGAATGATAGAGCCAAAAATAGGCATACGTAAAACCATGGCATCTACACGTTTTTGAAATTCAGGAGATTTCTGATGCAATTTATATACACCAAATCCAATGCCAATTGCTGCAATAATCATAATCCAGCCATACTCGACAAAAAAGTCGGAAATACTCATGACTGTTTGTGTCATGCCTGGTAATTCGGCCCCCATGTTGGAGTAAACTTCCTTAAATGCGGGCAAAACCCAGCGCATCATTACGAAAATCAGTACAACTGCAACAACCACAATAGAAATTGGGTACGTCAATGCAGTTTTTACTTTTTTCTTAATGGCTTGTGTTTTCTCTTTATATACAGCAAGTTTATCCAACAGGCTCTCCAAAACACCACCAGTCTCGCCCGCCGCAATCAGATTGCAATAAAAACGGTCGAAATATTTTGGATATTTGGCAAATGATTTACCCAATGAACTGCCTTGTTCCACATCTGCACGGATTTGCATCAACATGTCAGTCATGGATGGGTTGGAGTGTCCGCGTGCGACAATTTCAAAAGCCTGCATTAAAGGCAGACCTGCTTTCATCATGGTGGCGAGTTGACGGGTAAAGACAGTAATGTCTTCTTGAGTAATACGGCGTTTTTTGGTTGATTTTACTTTACTGATACGTAAAGGCCGTATCCCGCGGCGTCGGAGTTTTTTACGCGCTTCCTCTTCGTCTTTGGCGACTACTTCGCCTCGGACTAATTGATCTGTATTGGTATTTTTACCTTCAAACGTAAAACGTTTGCCTTTGTTTTTTTGAGCGAATAAGCCTCTTTTTTGCTCTGCTTGAGCCATTTTGTTACCCCTTGGTTTAATGTTTAAGAATGAAGAAAACAAAAGTCCCCGTATTTCTTCGATTCAATGGTTTAATCGTTAGTGTGAGCAATAACTTCTTCTAATGAAGTCAAACCCTGCATAGCTTTTAACAAACCTGCACGGCGCAAATCGACCATACCTTCTTTATATGCCATGTTCATAATATCAACTTCCGTACCATTATTCATAATGACACGTTGCATTTCCTCGGTAATCGGCATGACTTCGTAGACGCCGACACGACCTTTAAAGCCTTTACCACGACAGCTGTCGCAACCAACAGGACGGTAGAGTTTCCAATCTTTTGCTAAATCTTCATCTGTAAATCCTGCTTTTTTCAATGCAGGAACTGGAGGACGCTCAACCTCACGCTTACAGCTTGAACACAGACGACGCAATAATCGTTGTGCCATAATTAAGCTGACGGAACTGGCAATGTTGAATGGGGCAACACCCATGTTCAACATACGGGATAGGGTCGCAGGCGCGTTATTGGTATGCAACGTTGAAAACACCATATGTCCGGTTTGTGCCGCTTTGATGGCAATATCCGCGGTTTCCAAGTCCCGAATCTCACCTACCATGATAATGTCAGGGTCTTGTCGCAAGAAAGATTTCAACGCCGCAGCAAAAGTCAAACCTTGCTTATCATTGACGTTGACTTGATTGATGCCAGGCAAATTAATCTCTGCCGGGTCTTCTGCGGTGGAAATATTGACGTCTTCTGTATTTAAAATGTTCAGACAGGTATAAAGCGATACAGTTTTACCTGAACCTGTCGGACCTGTTACCAATACCATGCCATAAGGCCGATGAATGGCTTCGAGCAGCATTTCTTTTTGGAAAGGCTCGAATCCCAGTTGGTCAATATTCAAAGTCGCTGCGTCAGAATTCAGGATACGCATTACCACTTTTTCACCAAAAAGTGTAGGTAGCGTGCTTACACGAAAATCAATAGGGCGACCATGTTTATGGAAAGCAATTTGGATACGACCATCTTGCGGCACGCGTTTTTCAGAAATGTCCAGACGTGCCATTACTTTGATACGCGAAGCCAGCTGTCCGCGTACTGCAACAGGCGGTTGAACCACTTCTCTTAGCTGTCCGTCTACGCGAAAACGGACACGAGCCATTTGTTCGTAAAATTCAAAATGTATATCAGATGCGCCTGCGTTTAGTGCATCAGATAAAGTTTTGTGAATAAAACGAGGAATAGGACCGTCTTCAGCTTCTTCATTGTCAATGTAGAGAGATTGTGAGGGTTGGGCAGCTTCTTGTTCTTCACTAATTTCTTTTAAAATGGTGGTAGAACGTTGTCCCAACCACTCAAGCAAAGAACCTAACTGATCATCCGGGACAACTACTAAATCAACTGTCACTCCCGAAGCAAAAGCTATTTTTTGAAAACTTTGAATTTGAGTAGGATCTGAAACCGCTAAATATACCTTTCGCCCACGACGGAAAATCGGAATACAGCGATTTTGTACCATCTGCTCCTCAGTTAAGACATCCATAACGATGTTGTTTCGTGGATAATAATGCAAATCTAATAGCGGATAACTAAAAACCCGCGCAACCAACTCGCCCAAAGACCTTGGGCTAATAATCTTATCCGAAAAAAGCATGGGCAAGATTTCCTGCCCCGTTTTCAATATGTTATTGTAATGCTCTGCCTGGGCGTTGTTGATTGACTGGCTTTGAACCAAAACTCGTAATAATCCAATACTCATCGTTTGCTATCCGTTTCTTATTTTCTCTTTTTTGCAAAGAGTGCGCGTATTTTATCATTTATTATGCTTAAAACATATCAGGACGTTCCAATATCACCAACTTTTCTTTTGATTGTGAAAAATATGACACAAACGCTCCTGACCAAATTTTAAGGAATTATTATAAAACAACCACTGTCTGTGCAGAATCCCATTACGCTACTATTTAGACAGTCAAAATAACAAAACCGAGTTTTGCAAAATAACAAAACTCGGTTTTAATTTGTAAAATTAAAGTATTACTGTTACTGGCGGATACGTGCAGCAGGTGCAGGAGCCACTTCGCGAATAATGACTTCACGAACTACTTCAGGAGCAGGCTTTTTAGGACCGCAACCTTCTGGTAACCAGAAGAATGATTGTGCATTTTTATCTTTATCAAACAGAATCTTGTATTGACAAGTTTTATGCTCACCATTTTCACGGTAATTGAACAAGTAATCCCACTCACGAACACCGTACAAGCCTTCTTGGAAATGAGGGCGACCGATTAATCCGTAAATTTGGTCTTTATTCATACCCGCTTCGATTTGACGAACGTTATCCCAATTCGGCCAAGTACCATGCTGAGTACCATCATGACGGAAGGTAGTTTTAGTAGGATTAGGCCATACAGGATTATCAGTAGTACCTTCTTTGCTGACTTTGCTTAAATTACCACAAGCAGCTAAAGTCAATGCCGCGATAACCGGCAAAATGATTGATAATTTCATGTTTTTTCCTTTATATCGATATCATTCTTCAACTGGGGTCGTCTGAACCGACCAACCCCTTCAGGCCTTACCATTGATAGCCTACGCTACCACCCCAGTTTACGTCTTTACGTGTATTAACACTGACACCGGTTTTAACAGACCATTTATTGTTATCTGAGTTATGAGCATAACCTACGGCAATAGCCTGCTCATTGCGATAGCCACCTACCGCAGCAGAGACTATGCTCTTACCTGCTTCATTCGGACGTTGTAAGAATGCAATCGCAGTCGCACCGGCGATACCTGCACGCAAATCCTTATCCATATCATTCAAGCGGTTATCAATACCATTAACTTGATTTTGTAAATTGGTGATTGCGGTAGAATTGCCTTGAGAACGTGCAGCAACTTGATATAGTTGGCTACCGTTAATAGCATCAGTACTGGTTGCATTAATACGTCCGGCAGCAACATTAGTGATAGTACGCTCGCCACCCGTCCCGTATAGCCAACGCTAACGGTAGAACGGGGATTAGTACCTGCAAAACCACTATAAGATACGTTATTTACAGTTGCACTATTAGTACCCACTGCTTCAGCAGTTGTAGAACCTGCACCCAAAGCAACGGAACCCGAATGAGAAGCTATCGCACGGGAGCCAATAGCCACTGCCGAATTAGCAGAAGCTTTAGACTGCAAGCCATAAGCCACACTTGACTGACCTGAAGCAGAAGATGCTGCACCTGTAGCAGTCGAATACATTGCAGAAGCTAGAGAACCAGTACCCAAAGCAGTAGCACCTTGAGCAGTTGCTTGAGCTTTTTGACCGGCAGCAGTCGTTGTATTGCCAAGTGCTTTCGCGCCTTGACCAAATGCAGCAGCGGTAACACCATTAGCCTCAGCATAAGAACCAACTGCGATGGCAGATTCCCCTGCAGAAGTGGTACTGGTACCGATAGAAATACCGCTATGACCTGTTGCCGTTGTATTCACACCGATAGCCATACCAAAACGATCGGTTGCGCCATCGTTGTTATAGTTAGGACGTTGAACACCAGCATCACTACTGATACTAATGTAATTTTCAGCGGAAGCGGCAGATACTGCAAACAAACCGAAAGCAGCAAACGATAGGGACATTGCCTTATTGAGCGCGGTAAAACGATTCATGTGTGCTTTGTGTTTCATATTTTATCTCCCTGATAAAAACACATAATGATAGTTATTGAAAAGACCGAACCAAAGATAATATATGTTTCGCATATTATGATTGACAAATATTTGCCGTTTATCTAATATACATACCACTTATCTAACACTTACAAAAAAATGTAACCGATTCAATCCATCTAAAACAAATAAATCAGTATAATCAATGTACTGGATCGATTTACAATCCAATTAATCTATACATGATTGCATTATATTGGACTAGCTGTCTTCTCATTTATTATTTTTTTTATCATGGCTTAACACGTTCTCTATATTATTAATTATTAACAGTATTGTTCGCCATGAATATATAACCTAGCACATATTAACAATTGAAATTAGTAGGGAAATATATGATATTCTGCAATTTTGTGTCTAATTTTCATATAAAAAGCAATTTAAATTTAAAATAAAACAGAAATTTACCAATAAAATTTTTGAAGGCTATTTTTATCTATAAGAATTATTTCAATACATATCCACAAATTCTCATCTGTTATATCTATAACCCTGACTTTCACATATCTTTTTACAACCGAAATATGTCAAAAAAGTGTTGTATTTAGACAAATATCATCTATTCTTACAGACGATGATCCTACTAATTTCATCAATCTTATCTAATCATACCTATTTCCACCAACTACAATATCAAGTATTTCAAAATATCAAGTATTTCAAAATCACAAGCCTTTCTATTCAGCTATTTTCATCAGCTTTTAGCTTTGGAACTGCTCATCTCGTCCTGTTTTAGATTGAATCGTCTATAATCTCTCCTGATACCTTTTTCATACGCCCCCTTACATCTTGGAATATCATTATGTTGATACGTTGGTTATATAATCAACTTTGGCACATCGCTCCTTTGTTTATCCGCTGTTATTTAAAAAAGAGAGCTGAAAAATCAGTCTCCTATTTGGAACATTGGGATGAAAGATTCGGCAAAAAAATGAGCAATCCGCTGCAACATCCGATTTGGATTCACGCCGTTTCCGTCGGAGAGACCCGTGCAGCGCAGCCACTCATTAAAGCATTACAGAACCATTTCCCAGATGCCCCTTTATTACTGACTCAAATGACACCGACCGGAAGGCATACGGCGCAAACCCTATATCCCAATGCGCAATGCCGCTATATTCCCTACGACAAACCAGAATGGGTTGAGCAATTTTTAAACGACCACGCCCCTCGTTTCGGTATTTTGATGGAAACAGAAATTTGGCCTAATCTGATGCACATGTGTGCTAAAAAACAAATTCCGCTTTTTCTTGCCAACGCCCGCCTGTCTGAGAAATCGCAACGGGGATATTTGAAAATACGAGGCTTGGTTGAACCTGCGATGCGCACCCTGAGCGGATGCTTTGCCCAAACTGCCGAAGATGCGGAACGACTGCACTTAATTGGAGCATCGAATGTCCATATCTGCGGCAATACCAAATACGATGTATCGCTTCCCGAAGGGATGAAAGCACTTGCAGCCGCATTTAAAGAACGAATCGGCAATCGCCCTGTCGTCGTGTGTGCCAGCACCCGTTTCTACAAAGGTCAGGATGAAGCGGAAATATTGCTTGACGCATGGAAACGCTATAAAGGGGATGCACTGCTGGTAATTATCCCCCGACACCCCGAGCGTTTTCAGACGACCTTTTCCCTTGCGGAAGATATGGGCTACCGTGTGCAATATCGCAGTGATAACCTTCTTGTCGACAAAGAAACGCAAATATGGGTCGGAGACAGCATGGGAGAATTGTTTGCCTATTATTTGGCTGCGGATATTGCCTTCGTCGGCGGCAGTCTTGTGGATGCGGGTTGTCAGAATGTTATCGAACCGATTTCCTGCGGCATACCGACCTTATTCGGTTTTTCAACCTACAATTTCGCCGCCGTATGCCAAGATGCCATCCATGCCGGAGCGGCAGAACAAGTCGATTCTGCTGTAAGATGGTACGAAAAAGCCACATCATGGCTTGCCAATCCATTGGAAAAAGAACGTTTCTCCCAAAAAGCCCTTGAGTTTATCGGCAAACATCAAGGAGCTAGCAAACGCATGGCGGATCAAATTGCCAAAGCAGTCATCCGCCAATAAATCATCCATCCCACTTATGACTAAAATGTCGTCTGAACCAAGATAACCCTCGTTTCAGACGACATTTTCTCATTCACATCCCATCAAGCAAAAACCGTTCCGACAAATGAAACGATCGGAACGGTTTGCATAATGATATTAATGAACTACTTAACGATAGCGATGTCCGTGATGAACTTGGCTGCCGATAACGCCGCCTAATGCTGCGCCACCCAAAGTAGCACCGGTATCGCCGCCAATCAGGTTACCTGCTACACCACCCAATACTGCACCGGTAGCGGTATTGCGTTGTGTTTGGTTCATCCCTGCGCATGCGCTCAAAGAAGCAGCGACAGCAATCAAGGTAACGGTTTTAGTCAAAGCCTTTTTCATGTTGTATTCTCCATCAGTGGGTTAAACAATACGCAGGCAGTATCTCACAAGGTTTCATTAATATGTCTTCTAATAAGTAAAGACTGTTTAAACTACGATAACTTGCCGGGAGACCGCCCTTGAGCCATTATAAACAATAAGTTTACAAAAAATGAAAACAAAAGGTCGTCTGAAAAAACTGTCTGTTTTTGTTCACACACGGCCTTTTCAGACGACCTCTTTTTCCACCGCTCAAGCCGGCTTAAGGCGCGATCCGTTTGAGGTTTGCCGCAGCCAAAAGCGCGAGCATTTCTTCAGTGGTATCCCAGCCGATGCAGGCATCGGTAATGCTTTGCCCGTAAACTTCAGGCTTGTCCTGTCTGCCTTCGACCAAATGGCTTTCCACCATCACGCCCATAATATTGTTTTCGCCGTTTTCCAGTTGCGCGGCAACGTCTTGGGCAACTTCCATCTGCCGTCTGTAATCTTTACGGCTGTTTGCGTGACTGCAATCGACCATCAGCTTGGGCGACAAACCGGCTTTTATTAATTGCTCCGCCGCCGATTTGACGTGTTCGGTGCTGTAATTCGGCTCTTTGCCGCCGCGCAGGATAACGTGGCAGTCGGGATTGCCGCCGGTATGCACAATGGCGGAATGCCCTGCTTTGGTTACAGACAGAAAGTGATGCGGATGACTTGCCGCACCAATCGCATCGATGGCGATTTTCAGATTGCCGTCCGTACCGTTTTTGAAACCGACCGGACAAGACAAGCCGCTGGCGAGTTCGCGGTGTACCTGACTTTCCGTCGTCCGCGCACCAATCGCGCCCCAAGAAATCAAGTCCGCGTAATATTGCGGCGTAATCATATCAAGGAACTCCGTCGAAGCGGGCATGCCCATATTATTTAACGTCAGCAGCAAGCTGCGCGCCTGACGCAAACCGTAGTTGATGTCGAACGTACCGTCCAAGTGCGGGTCGTTAATCAGACCTTTCCAGCCCACCGTCGTGCGCGGTTTTTCAAAATACACGCGCATCACAATCAGCAATTCTTTTTCATATTTCTTGCGCAACACCAGCAAACGTTCGGCGTATTCCAATGCGGCTTTGGTGTCGTGGATGGAACACGGGCCGATAATCACCAACAGGCGGTTGTCCTTGCCGTGAACCAAATCGGCGATTTCATGACGTGTGCGGTGTACCAGCCCCGCCGCTTCATCAGAAATCGGCAACTCGTACAAATGGGCAATCGGTGGCAGCAGCTCTTTGACTTCTCTAATCTTAATATCGTCGGTAGGGTATTGTTTGGTCATTGTTATTGCTTTCAAATTCAGATAAATCGGGGCATAGATTACCTTCTTTACCTGTTTTAAACAAGTCTTCTCTCAAGTATTCAGCAATTTTATTTCAAAAAAGTATTTTTTATGTATTTTAAAGCATTAAAAATCATAAAATATAAAAATATAAGCAATAATATTTCTATCAATTAAATTTAAAAATCAAAATTGCCGACAATCCTCCTACCCGATGCGTCTCTAAGTCTCTAATATGTCTAATGTAATCAAATTTAAATAACAAAAACTCAGACAATAAAAATGCTCGGTATAACCCGGATAGCAAACCCAATTCCGTATCATTATATGATACAGCCTCTCCCACTTCATATTCCCAAATCTCAAGCAAGCCAAGCCCACCCGAAATCCGTTAAAATACCGCATCCTTATTTTCAGACGACCTCAAACCATGTTGGTACTCGGAATCGAATCATCCTGCGATGAAACGGGGGTTGCGCTTTACGACACCGAACGCGGCCTGTTGGCGCACCATCTTCACACCCAAATGGCGATGCACGCCGAATACGGCGGCGTTGTCCCCGAACTTGCCAGCCGCGACCACATCCGCCGCGTCGTGCCGCTGACGCAGGGCTGTTTGCAGGAAGCGGGCGTTTCATACGACGACATCGATGCCGTCGCCTACACCCAAGGGCCGGGCTTGGGTGGCGCGCTTCTGGCAGGTTCGGGCTACGCCAACGCTTTGGCGTTTGCCCTGAACAAACCCGTCATTCCCATCCACCATCTCGAAGGTCATTTGCTCTCTCCGCTTTTGGCGGACGACAAGCCTGAATTTCCATTTGTCGCCCTGCTGGTTTCGGGCGGGCATACGCAGTTTATGGCGGTGCGCGGCATCGGCGATTACACGTTGATGGGCGAAAGCGTTGATGACGCGGCGGGCGAGGCGTTCGACAAAACCGCCAAACTCTTGGGGCTGCCCTACCCCGGCGGCGCGAAGCTGTCCGAACTGGCGAAGCTGGGCAACCCCGACGCCTTTGCGTTCCCGCGCCCCATGCTCCATTCGCACGATTTGCAGATGAGCTTCTCCGGTTTGAAAACCGCCGTGCTGACCGCCGTCGAAAAAGTCCGTGCCGAAAACGGCGGCGAAATTCCCGAGCAAACGCGCAACGACATCTGCCGCGCGTTTCAAGACGCGGTGATCGACGTCCTTGCCGCCAAAGCCAAAAAAGCCTTGTTGGATACCGGATTCAGAACTTTGGTCGTCGCGGGCGGCGTCGGTGCAAACTGGAAGCTGCGCGACGAATTTTCCCGCCTGAGCGTCAAAAAGCTGTCTGAAAAAGGCAAACCCAAGCCTAAGGAAGAAAAAATCAAAGTCTGCTTCCCGCCCATGGAATACTGCACCGACAACGGCGCGATGATTGCCTTCGCCGGCGCGATGAGGTTGCAGGAGCGGCAACCCGCCGGCGCGTTCAACGTCAAACCGCGCTGGCCGCTGTCGGATCTTGTGAAGTAGTGTGTGGCAAAAAAGGTCGTCTGAAAACCTTATTTATGG
>NZ_AEPF01000142.1 GCF_000193735.1 Neisseria sicca 4320 | reverse complement strand
CGCCGCCTTCATCGAAGTCGGTCAGCAAGTCAAAGCCGGCGATACGCTGTGTATCATCGAAGCGATGAAGTTGATGAACGAAATCGAAGCCGAGAAATCCGGCACGGTTAAAGAAATACTGGTGGAAAACGGTACGCCTGTGGAATTCGGCGAGCCGCTCTTCATTATCGAATAATTCGTTTTCAGACGACCTTCCGGATTGCGGGCAGGTCGTCTGAAATGCTTTCCAACTTAGGATTTCCACCATGCGCCTGCTGTTAGCCATCTTCCTGCCCTTCGCCGTATTCTTCACCATCGGCCGTCCGATTGCGGGTATCATCTGCCTGATTCTCCAAATCACCTTAATCGGCTGGATTCCTGCCGCCATGTGGGCGGTGTACGCGTTGAGCCAATACAAGACCGATAAAAAAATCCGCAATGCGTTGGGCAAAAGGTAACAAGCAGGTCGTCTGAAACCACAGGAAAGGTCATCATGCTGAAAAAAGTATTAATCGCCAACCGAGGCGAAATCGCGCTGCGCGTCCTGCGAGCCTGCCGTGAAATGGGCATCGCCACCGTCGCCGTGCATTCCGAAGCCGACAAAGACAGTCTGCACGTCAAACTTGCCGACGAATCCGTGTGCATCGGCCCTGCCGCTTCCGCACAAAGCTATCTCAATATTCCCGCCCTCATCGCCGCCGCAGAAGTGACCGGTGCAGATGCCATCCACCCGGGCTACGGCTTCCTTGCCGAAAATGCCAATTTTGCCGATCAGGTCGAGCATTCCGGCTTTACATTTATCGGCCCACGCGCCGAAACCATCCGTCTGATGGGCGACAAAGTTTCCGCGAAACACGCGATGATTGAAGCGGGCGTACCTTGCGTTCCCGGTTCGGAAGGCGCTCTGTCCGACGATCCCGCCGAAATCCTCAAAACCGCCGATAAAGTCGGTTATCCCGTGATTATCAAAGCATCGGGCGGCGGCGGCGGACGCGGTATGCGCGTGGTCGAGAAAAAAGAAGACCTTATCAAATCCGTCGAAATGACCAAAGCCGAAGCAGGCGCAGCGTTCGGCAACCCGATGGTCTATATGGAGCGCTACCTGCAACGCCCGCGCCACGTCGAAATCCAAGTGCTCGCCGACGAATACGGCAACGCCATCTACCTTGCCGAGCGCGATTGCTCCATGCAGCGCCGCCACCAAAAAGTCATCGAAGAAGCACCCGCTCCCTTCATCGACGAAAAAGCCCGCGAAAAAATCGGCAAAGCCTGTACCGACGCCTGCAAACGCATCGGCTACCGTGGCGCGGGTACGTTTGAATTTCTGTATGAAAACGGCGAATTCTTCTTTATCGAAATGAACACCCGCGTCCAAGTCGAACACCCCGTTACCGAGCTGATTACCGGCGTGGACATCGTACAGGAACAAATCCGCATTGCCGGCGGCCTGCCTTTGCAATACAAGCAAAAAGACATCCAAATCGAAGGCCATGCTTTCGAGTGCCGCATCAATGCCGAAGACCCGTACAACTTCATCCCAAGCCCCGGTCTGATTGAAAGCTGCCACCTGCCCGGCGGCTTCGGCATCCGCGTGGACAGCCATATTTACCAAGGCTACCGCATCCCGCCGTACTACGACAGCCTGATCGGTAAAGTCTGCGTTGTCGGCAAAACCCGCGAGCAGGCAATGGCAAAAATGCGCGTTGCCCTCGCCGAGCTTGCTGTAACCGGCATCAAAACCAATACCCCGTTGCACCGCGATTTGTTCAGCGACCCCGGTTTTGAAAAAGGCGGCGTCAGCATCCACTATCTGGAACACTGGCTGGAAGAACGCAAAGCCAAACAGGACAAATAAAACCGTCCCGTTTGGATAGTCGAAGGTCGTCTGAAAAACCGCATGGCTTTCAGACGACCTTTTTTCAGACAGATTGAAACCTGACTTCGGGTGTACATCAGCGATTGCCGACAAGCCTAGAATATAGCTAAATGACTTTATTTTTGATACGTAACTTACCGGTTGTCGTCATTCCTGTCCTCGCGTAGGCGGGGGCGGGAATGACGGAATTTGATAACATGCCGTATTTAAAGTTAAATATGTTTGCTATATGTATGTTTGCTATATGATTGAGCCAACCTATCCGCCACCATTTCAGCGCAATAAAGAATCCGTGTTCAGGCTGAAAAACAATCCAATCACACTGTTACGTCAATCCAATCACACTGTTACGTCAATCCAATCACACTGTTACGCCAATAGCCGAAACATACCGCAAACGACCAAAATCACTTAATTTGCCTACCATTTCCTAATTTCAGACGACCCCACCGAGAAAGCCCACCATGTCCTATCAACAAATCACCATCAACGTCAACGACGCCGTCGCCGAACGCCTCGCCGACGCCCTGATGGAACACGGCGCACTCTCCGCCGCCATCGAAGACGCCTACGCAGGCACTGAAAACGAACAAGCCATCTTCGGCGAACCCGGTATGCCGACCGAACAAATCTGGCAGCAAAGCAAAGTCATCGCCCTGTTCGGCGAAAACGACGATGCCGCAGCCATGATTCAAGCCGCCAGCCAAGAATGCGGACTGAAAGACTTGGCATACACCAGCGAAATCCTCGCTGACCAAGATTGGGTACGCCTGACCCAAGCACAGTTCGACCCCATCCAAATTTCCGAACGCCTGTGGATTACCCCCTCTTGGCACGAAGCGCCGAACAGCAACGCCGTCAACCTCCAACTCGACCCCGGGCTAGCCTTCGGAACAGGTAGCCACCCGACCACACGCCTCTGCCTCAAATGGCTGGACACACAACTCAAAGGCGGCGAAAGCGTCCTAGACTACGGCTGTGGCTCCGGCATCTTGACCATCGCTGCCCTCAAGCTCGGCGCAGGTTCTGCCGTCGGTGTCGATATTGACGAACAGGCGATCCGCGCCAGCAAAGACAACGCCGCACAAAACAATGTCGATGCACAGTTCTACCTGCCCGACGGTCTGCCGCAAGGGCAATTCGACATCGTCGTCGCCAACATCCTCGCTAATCCCCTGCGTATGCTCGGCGAAATGCTCGCCGCCCGCACCAAACAAGGCGGTCGCATTGTGTTGTCCGGTTTACTGGACGAACAAGTCGAAGAACTCAGCGGCATTTACAGTCAATGGTTCGACATCGAGCCCGCCGAAATCGACGAAGGCTGGGCAAGGCTCAGCGGCGTCAAACGCTGACAGCGATACGCTCAAACAAAAGGTCGTCTGAAAACCGATTCAGGTTTCAAACGACCTTTTGTGTTCAACCGATAATTTCAAAAAACTGCTGCATCACCTACAAATTTTTTTAGCCTACTTCATTAAGCGTGTGATCGAGAACCATTTTGACCAAACACGTTATCAAATTCATTGCTCTCTAAAATTTCTTTGATTTCCGCAACCTTGTCGTCATTCAAAACGACTTCACTGTATTGAGCAATGTATTCATTGAATTCAGCAGATTCAATGACATTATCCGGCATCATGGTTTGAAATTGGCAGTTACCTGAAAATACGACAACCGAGTAAAACAAACGCGGGCTTAAATCAAGCTGCCGCACCAATGCTTGAATATAACGTTGGTTCTGTGCCAAAGGATTAGGGAAAAGCATCTTGGTTCTATGGAATTTCTGCGTCCACATCCCGTCCCCGTTATCCCCCCAAATACGGCCTTGGTAATTCGGCGTCGATACGATAAAAATACCGAATCGTGAAACGTAAACATAATCAATTTGTTCATACCTTCCTGAAATACGTATATCAAGATGGCGGAAAACATGATATGAATTTTCATCCAAGTAGCATTGAGCACGCACATTAACGGCAAAACGACTGATGAACCGTTTTACTGAATCTTGCTTACTGGCAAGCGCAGCCAAAATCAGTATCAGGCTATATCCCGCCATACCTGATACACCATCCCCAACTATGAAATCAAAGTTCATGACAAATTATCCGCAATATGAAATATTTATTTTTTCGTAATAAGTTACACATCAATTCATGATAATGTATTTTAAAATTATAACCCAAATGGCATTTTTTACAATAAAAATACCGCTTATGCAAAATAAAAACCTTTTGTCTCTAAAATTTGTTGTTTTTTAATTTCAGATATAATGACAATCTTCCCAAATAGCCAAACTTTATTCATTATTAGAATAAGCAAATAGGTGTCCTTAAAAACAAAAAAGTCGTCTTAAATACATTCAGACGACATTAACACCACTTTAAAATACGATAGATCCTTACCAAAAGATTGAGACCTTTGCAAAAAAGCCCTTCCTTCGACAGCCGGAACCCAAACACAGTTTTTCGGCTGTTTTCGCCCCTAATTGCGCCTAATTTCACCCAAATGTCCCCTTAATCCTCCCCGGATACTTGATAAACAGGCATCCGGGCCGCCGTTTAGGCGGCCACAGGCACACTTAGCCTGTTAGCCGCTTTCAACAGGTTCAAACACATCGCCTTCAGATGGCTTTGCGCACTCACTTTGAGCAGACCAAAATAGGCTGCCCGGGCATAGCGGAATTTACGGTGCAGCGTCCCGAAGCCTTGTTCCACCACATAACGGGTCTTCGACAAATATCGGTTACGCTTGGTTTGCGCTTCCGTCAGCGGACGGTTGCGGTGGGCTTTGCGCATAATGCCGTCCAACAACCGATGCTCTTTCAGATGTTGCCGGTTTTCCTTACTGTCATAGCCTTTGTCGGCATAGACGGTCGTACCTTCGGCAATGCCCTCCAACAAAGGGGACAGA
>NZ_AEPF01000143.1 GCF_000193735.1 Neisseria sicca 4320 | reverse complement strand
AGATAATGCACGATTCCACCGTATGGGTGTCTTACGGGAAATGGCAGAAAAATTGGGACATAAGGTATTGCCTCTTGCACCTTATTCACCTGAGCTCAACCCGATTGAGAAGGTGTGGGCGAATATTAAGCGGTATCTGCGAACCGTATTGTCTGATTACGCCCGATTTGACGATGCGCTACTGTCCTATTTTTATTTTAATCCACTATAAGTTCTTTAATTTGCAGATGATGGTGTAGCGGGTAACGCGTTCAACTAAGGTCAGTAATGCGCTTTTCTGATCCTTGCCGACGACGGTGTCGGCTTCCCAATCGCCGATGCGGGCTTTTTGGTCGACGACGGCGGGTCGGTTTTCTATGCCGACGCGGTCGGGCACTTTGCCTCTGGTCCATGTGCTGCCGTAGCGCTTGCGGTAGGGTTTGCTGCATATTCTGAGATGTTGCCACAAAGTGCCGCCGTTACTTTTGTCTTGGCGGAGGTAGCGGTAAATGGTGCTGTGGTGGAGCGTAATTTGGTGGTGTTTGCGCAGGTAGGCGCATACTTGTTCGGGACTGAGTTTGCGGCGGATAAGGGTGTCGATGTGCCGAATCAGCTGCGAATCGAGCTTATAGGGTTTTCGCTTACGCTGTTTGG
>NZ_AEPF01000144.1 GCF_000193735.1 Neisseria sicca 4320 | reverse complement strand
CCTGCTCCTTCCACGGCAGCACCTTGGTCAAAACGGCAGACGGCTACAAAGCCATTGCCCGTATCCGGGCCGGCGACCGCGTCTTTGCCAAGGACGAAGCAAGCGGGAGGAAACGGGATACAAACCCGTTACCGCCCGATACGGCAATCCGTACCAAGAAACCGTTTACATTGAAGTTTCGGACGGCCTCGGTAAAATACAAAACCCTCGTTTCCAACCGTATCCACCCGTTTTATTCGGACGGCAAATGGATTAAAGCGGAAGATTTGAAAGCGGGAAGCAGGCTG
>NZ_AEPF01000145.1 GCF_000193735.1 Neisseria sicca 4320 | reverse complement strand
AGCGGCCGACGGGGCGGTAACAAATAATTTTGTTCACAGATTGGATGAATTCGGGAAACTATATCCTGAACAAGACAGCCCTGCACATGATCGCTTTAATGGATATCAAGCATTGGTAAGTAAAGGTATTATTGGAATTCAGGATGTTCCGGAAAGTACCTTCAGCGGTCTTGTTGAAGATTCCAGTTATTACAAAGATATGGAAACAGGCCGCAGGATAGAACGACCAGATGCCGAATTTTATAAACAGCAGTTTATTGAGCAATTGGCAAAAGGGGAAATCGTTGCAGATGACGATTTGAAGACTATTGCCGAAAGAACTCCTGAGATTGCTTCCATACTAAATGCGCATATCAGCTTAAATAAGTTTAATATCCCTCTCATTATTGGCAGCAATGACAAACAGCAAAAGGATGTTTCCCCATTTATTGCCTCGCTTGCCCATAAAAATCCATGGAATACCTATTACCGTACAACCTTTGATTACCGACAAAGAAAAGTTATTCGTCGTGTCGCATCAGGTGCCAAAGATGCTGCGATTAACGGTATATTGGAAATACCCTTTCAAGCTGCGGACTTTAGCAGCGCGGGCATCAATGTTATATTTGATACAGATCTCCCTGTTTCCAGAAGCATTATGGGACAAAAAGCCAAGCATGGTGCAGGTTCGGGTGAGTTGATAATTGATGCGGGAATCAATGCAGTCAGTGTATATCCGCCGGTTGCGGCAGGACTTGCCTCATGGGGAGTGGGCGACAGCATCGCGAATAACAATCCTGAACAGCTAGGGTCGAGCTTGGCTGGATTGGGCAGTTCATTTGTTCTTGCTAAGACGGTGGGAAACCCAGCATATCGGATTGATTGGGGCGGACTGCCGACAACATCTTCCTTGAAGCTGCAGCAAATGGGGAGTATCAACCCTCCTCGGCTAACCAAAATTCCTGCAAACGAATTGGATGTCAAGAGTTATGGCGAAGCGAAAAAAGGAGATGTTAAAGGAGATAATTTAGAACATGACCATATTCCTTCTTTTGCAGCTTTAGTAGCAGCAAATGAAAAAATACTGGGTCGTTCTTTAACTGCATCAGAATTGAGGCAATTAAAAAATGAATCTACAGCTATAACACTGCCACATGAACTTCATAAGCAGAGTAGGACATATAAGGGCAGAAACACTCAGGAACAAATTCAAGAAGATGCTCAAAATCTTTGTGCAGCTCAATGTAAAGACTTGGCTGTACTTGAAAAGAAGCTTGAAAAATCTGGAAAATATACAAAATCTGAAATTGAACAAGCAATTAAAGAAATTAAAGAAAAAAATGAGATAAGAGGTATTAAGTTATGGTAATTATGAAACCAGAATTGGAAAATATTTGGGATATAGAACAAAATGACAAAACTATTTGGGAAATATTAGGGTTACCTTCATCCAATTGTTACGTAAATACTGAATGGGAGAGAGACCTAGGTTATATTTATCACGAGTTCTTTGATTTTGGAATTAGTATTTTATTTATTAATAATAAATTAGATACAATATTTTTTTCATGAAAGAAAAAGATGGTTTCAAAAAAACTGATTTATTACCATTTAATTTCATATCTATTCATGATGGTATAAAGAAAATTGAAGAAAATAAATTATATGATAAGAAGGAAATCCTGAATAATGGAAGAAATATTAATTATTTTGTTAATAATATTAAAATTAATTTAACTATTAATACACATAATGAGATTGAACTATTGGCAATTCAACAAACCATTGTCTGTATAAAGTCTAAAATTTACAGTAAACCTCAACCTACATAAAATACCCATAACGCAAATCGCTGCTTACACGAATCCTTCACGTAGAGTTTATGTGCAAGCCATAGCCCATATGAAACCTAAACTCAACAAGTAGGATGTGTGCGGAACGCACGCATGCGGTTCTCAAGGTTTGAGCTAAAAGGTCGTCTGAAACAACAAATACGGTTTCAGACGACCTTTCTTTTAACAAACCGCCACAGCAATCAGACAAAAGCAACCTACATCACCTTATGAACTGAAACTGTCCAATCAACCGTAGTTCGATAAATATGCCGAAGCCCTCAAGCGCGAAGTCGAAAAACGCGAAGGCAGAAAAATCAGCAGCCGAGAAGCGGCAATGAGAATCCGCAGGCAGATACTGCGCTGGGTGGACAAAGGTTCCCAAGACGGCTATACCGACCAAACGGTTATTTCCACAATCGGCATGAAAGGCGAAGACAAAGCCTTGGGTTATACTTGGGACTACCGCGACTACGGCGCAAGAAATCCGCAAGCCTACAATGATCCGAAACTGTTTGAGGAATACCGCCGACAGGACAAACCCGAATACCGCAATCTGACCTGGTTGCACAGCGGGACGAAAGACACCAAAATCAGGCATGAAGAGCGGAAAAACGAAGAGCTTGCGCTGAACGTTGCCGACGGGCTGACGAGCTTTGTCAACCCCAATCCGAGGATAAAAGCCCCGATTCTTGCAGGCATCCGTAATCTGGGAAACATCAAGCCGACCGTTACCGGCAGCGATCCCTTATTGGCGGGGGTCGGGAATATCCGTATTCCTGCAAACGGCAATGTTGCGAAGGGGGACAGGATTCCGGATGCGGCATTGGCGGCGAAGAATCATCAAAAGAATGATTTTGGTACGTTTAAAGGACAGGGAGCAGAGTCTTCTATACCTGTCCCTCAAGCTATCTCAATAAAAATTAAAAATCCAGATAAAACGATTAGTGAAACTACTTATAAATCTAATCCTAAACATACTCCTGGAGACCTTTGCAAAATTCCCCAAAATCCCCTAAATTCCCACCAAGACATTTAGGGGATTTCTCATGAGCACCTTCTTCCAACAAACCGCACAAGCC
>NZ_AEPF01000146.1 GCF_000193735.1 Neisseria sicca 4320 | reverse complement strand
TGTTCACAGCCGAAAAGCCCAACGAAAAATGGCTGACCGACGTGACCGAACTCAAAGGAAAGGACGGCAAACTGTACCTCTCGCCGATATTGGACCTGTTCAACCGAGAAATCGTCGCCTACGCCATGAGCCGCAGAGCCGACAGCGAAATGGTGAAGGAAATGCTCGAAAAAGCCGCACCCCGGCTGACCGGTGAAGGAACGATGCTTCATTCCGACCAAGGCGTGCTGTACCGTACGGCGGGG
>NZ_AEPF01000147.1 GCF_000193735.1 Neisseria sicca 4320 | reverse complement strand
CGGCCGCCGTCATTGACGCCACCATTATTCAAACCGCCGGCAGCAAACAGCGTCAGGCCATAGAAGTCGATGAAGAAGGACAAGTCAGCGGCCAAACCACACCGAGCAAAGACAAAGATGCCCGCCGGACAAAGAAAAACGGCCTCTACAGACTCGGTTACAAACAACATACCCGTACCGATGAGGAAGGCTATATCGAGAAACTGCACATTACCCCCGCCAATACCCATGAGTGCAACCACCTGTCGCCTTTGCTGGCT
>NZ_AEPF01000148.1 GCF_000193735.1 Neisseria sicca 4320 | reverse complement strand
TGAAAGTTAATCCACTATAACAATCAAAAAAAACAGCCCAAAAATTTTCAGACGACCCATATTCTTCATAGGAAGCCGCCACGCCGAAAAGACAAGCAAAGCAAAAAATGCTATGCTTAATGCTTTCAATCTGTGTGTCTGAAGCAATGAAAAAGTATCTTATCCCGGTTGCTGCCGTAGCCGTAGCAGCCGCACTTGGCACCCCCTACTACCTCGGCATCAAAGCAGAGGAAAGCCTTACCGCACAACAAAAACTCTTACAAGAATCCGGTTTTCTAACCGTAGAATCGCATCAATACGAACGCGGCTGGTTCAGCGCAACGGAAACCACCGTTATCCGCCTGAAACCTACTCTTCTTCAAAATACGCAAAAATACCTGCCCGACAACCTGAAAACCATCCTGCAAGAGCCGATTACGGTTATCAACCACATCAGCCACGGACCGTTTGCCGGCGACATAGGTACTCAGGCGCACATCGAAACCGAGTTCAAATATCACCCTGAAACCGAAAAAGCATTATCACGCTTCTTCGGCAAACAAACGCCGGTAACGATGAGCAACACCATCTATTTCAGCGGCAGCGGCAAACTGGATTTGAGTATCCCCGCTTTCGATTACGAAGAGCTTTCCGGCATCAAGCTGAACTGGAAAGGTCTGAGCGGGCATACCGACTATAAAAAAGATTTCCAAAGTTACAGCCATGACTATCTGGCTCCCTCCCTTCAAGTCAAACTGGCGGACAAGGGCGACATTTCTCTGGAAAACCTACATTTCCAATCTGAAACCACAAGCGGCCTCAGCAAACTGTCTTTAGGCAAAAGCAGCACTACGCTGGATAAATTCCTGCTCCAGTGGAAAGACAACATCGATTACAACATTAAGCTGAATGAATTGGTAAACTTGGTTACCAATCTGCAAATCGGTGCGTTTATCAATCCGACAGGCAGCATCCCTCCGTCAAAAATCGAGGTCAGCAAACTGAAATTTGAAACCGATACTCACGAAGCGGACAAGTTCATCAACAGCGAAGGCCGCTTCCAATTTCAAGACCTGACTTACGGCGATGAAAAATACGGCCCATTGGACATCAATATTGCCGCCGAACACTTGGATGCCTCCGGCCTTCTTGCGCTGAAAAATAAATTTGCCGAAATCGCAGATAAAAAAATGAGCGAAGAAGAAATCCAAAAAGCCTTGATACAGACCGCCAAGAACGAGGCTTCAAGCCTGTTTACCAATAATCCTATCTTAAATGTTAAGACCTTCAAATTCACTATGCCTCAAGGCGATGTCGATGTCAGCGGCAAACTGCTGTTTAAAGGTCTGGCGGCAAAAGATTTGAACAGCCTCAGCGATATGCTGAAAAAAACCGAAGCCGGATTTGACATGGCGGTTCCGCAAAAACTGCTCGAACAACTGGCAATCAGTCAGGCACGCAGTATTTTCAGCGTCAATCCCGACGATGAGGCAAATGGGCAGGCAGGTATCGAAGACGTTACCGAAACCCTGCGCCTAATGGTGGACAGCACCATCCGCAGCATGGCGGACGAAAAATATCTGGCGCTGGAAAACGGTACAGTCAAAACCAAGATGACTTTGCAAAACGGTGAACTGAAGCTTAACGGCAAAGTCCTGCAAAATGATCCCGAGCCGGATTTTGATGATACGGATATGGTTTCCGAACCATCCCATCCATAAACCGAAAGGTCGTCTGAAAATTCAGACGACCTTTTTCCCATCAATCCGCTTTTAACGGAACAACCCCAACGCCTTAACGAACACCATCACCACGCCGTAAACCAGCGGGACACCAACCAAAGCCCAACGCCACCAAACCGAAAAACCGCCTGCTGCGACTTTTTCCTGCAACAAGTAGGCATCGGAAACGGCAGTTTCGTCATCGGGATTGCCGCTGTGTGCCGCTGTTTTGATGTCGGTTTCGTGGTGTTTTTCATGGACGGACTTGACGGCGAGGTTGCACAGCAAACCGACAATCAATAATCCTGCCATGATATACATGGTTACACTGTATGCCTGCGCGGCGGGAACACCGCTGTCGATTTGGCTTTGGCGGATGTAGTTCACCAAGACCGGACCAATAACGGCAGCGGTTGACCAAGCCAGCAAAATACGTCCATGAATCGCGCCGACTTGATAAGTGCCGAACAAGTCTTTCAAATAAGCCGGAATTGCGGCAAAACCGCCACCATACATGGAAATGATGACGCAGAATCCAATAATAAACAGAGCCTTGTTTCCACTTTCGCCAATGGACGGAACGGCAAAATACAGCAGCGAGCCGAGTACGAAGAAGATGGTGTAGGTATTTTTACGTCCGATTCTGTCGGAAACGCTGGACCATAAAAACCGCCCGCCCATATTGAACAGGCTCAAAAGACTGACGAAACCTGCCGCCGCCCCCGCGCTGATTGCCGCTTGTTTACCGACCGACGCTTCTGAAAACAGCTCCTGAATCATGACCGAAGCCTGCCCCAAAACGCCGATACCGGCAGTTACATTCAGGCACAACACCCAAAACAACAGCCAAAATTGCGGCGTTTTCATCGCTTGGGAAACATTGACATGATTGGTACTGACCAGCTTGTTTTTAGTTTTAGGCGCGACATAGCCTTCAGGCTTCCAACCCTCCGCCGGCACGCGGATGGTGAATGCGCCGAACATCATCAACACAAGGTAAAACAACCCCAACACGACAAAAGTCGGTGCAACGCCGACCGACACGTCGTCTGAAAACGCATTCATCAACGATACGGACGACGGCGAGGCAAGC
Source organism: Neisseria sicca 4320 (assembly GCF_000193735.1). Taxonomy (GTDB): domain Bacteria; phylum Pseudomonadota; class Gammaproteobacteria; order Burkholderiales; family Neisseriaceae; genus Neisseria; species Neisseria sicca_E. Next base: position 40,584 of record NZ_AEPF01000148.1, on the reverse strand, counting down.
ATCGCACCGCCACCGAACCCCATAATCGCCAAACCCGTCGCCATGCCCGGCTTGTCCGGAAACCACTTCATTAAAGTGGACACCGGGCCGATATAGCCCAGCCCCAAGCCGATGCCGCCGATCACGCCGTTGCCCAAATACAGAAGAAACAGATTATGCGTACTGACGCCGAGTGCTGACACAAAAAAACCCAAGCTGAAACAGCACGCCGCGACAAACATCGCCTTGCGCGGGCCGACACGCTCCATCCAAGTGCCGAACAACGCAGCAGACGCGCCCAACATGGCCAGCGCGATACTGAAAATCCAGCCCACAGTCGTCAGCTTCCAATCTCCGGCCGCTGATTCGGTAATGCCGATAAGCTTGGTCAGCGGCGCGTTAAACACGGAATACGCATAAATTTGCCCGATGGCAAGATGCACCGCCAAAGCGGCAGGCGGCACCAGCCAACGGTTGAAACCCGGCTTGGCAATCGTCGCCTCACGGTCTAAAAATTTCATAAAAGCCTCTTGATGTCTAATGAAAAACAGCGTTCTCCGCGAGGAAAACGCCTTAAATTGTTGACAATATTGTACCATGCTTCCGCATGGGCTTTACTCCGCTTAACATGAGTTTTTTGAGTAAGAAAGAGAAAATCATTCATAATATGGACTTGCTCCCACCTAATCATGCACGCTCCCACATGACTTTTATCGCCCTTACCAATATTTTTCTGATTGTCTTATTTGTTTTCACCATGCTGTTCGTTCGGTGGCGCAACCGTAAACTCAAGCAGGCATATCTCGCACGGATTATGGAACAGCCCGGAACTTTCGAATGGCTCTCACGCAATCTGAGCGGCGATGAGGTCAAAGATATTCAAGCAATCCGTACGCATTTCGGTTTGCCATTACAGGAATCCGAACAACTCATTAATATTTTCCGCGGTCAAAATCCCGGCAAAATATAACGCCTATTTTCAGACGACCTCGACTTCCCCATCAAGCAACCATTCAAGCCAAAATCCTTCCGCTTGAAAAATATTTTGCTATTGCACGCATTTCTATGTTAAATAACGTAATCCGTGACTAAACAATAATATTTCATTATGGTAAACATTAAACTCAAAACACATCTTTCTTACATCCTGCTCGCTTCCGTATTGCTTACCGGCTGCCAGAATTATGAGGTAGACCAAAGCCGTCGCAGCAAAATCGCGCAATTTGCTATCAACCACCCTGTTGCGGCGCAAGTGATTGGCGTTGAAGACAAAAACTCGACCAATCTGACCAGCAACGCCGCACGCTTTGCCATCCGGACCGGTTTAGACGACCGTGCAAACGGCGAAGGACGCGGGACACAGGTCAATGCCGTCCGTCAAGCCTTATGGCAGGCCGCTATTTCCTCCCAATTTGACAGCGAAATTGCAAACAGAGCCGGCAATGCCTATCTTTCCGATATGGAAATTCGAGAGGGTAAAACCGATTATTACAGCCGTTTCCTTGCCGACCAAGCCGTCGATCAGCGCAACAACCGTATCGGACGCAGCATCGGCAGCGGCAAGCCCGGTGCGGACATGAAAGCCCTCCTGCAAAGCGTTTTGTTCTACTACCACAAGGTAGGTCTGTGGACCGCCTCCGAAGTCAAAGCCTCCGGCCGCAAAGTATGGAGAATCAGCCAAGAAAAATTGAGTGAAGCAGAATATCGCCGCGCTTTGAAAAACATTGCTCCGCTGGACACCAACGGAATGCTGCCGAACGAGCAAAACCTCAAAACGGATACGTTCAACGAAATTAAAAAAACGGTCAAAGTGATTACCAAAGTCGAAGACTGATTCGTATCAACATCCTATCTACTGCTTCAGTAATCTCCCAAAACGGCGTAAACTGTCGCAAACCCATTTTCAGACGACCCCTGCTTGCAAAGAGGTCGTCTGAAAACATTTCTCCTGCCGATTTAGCTGTTTCCAGAAGGACAAAGGACGATTATGAACTTCCCACCGCGTTACGTTTCCGCCACCCGTATGCGCCGCATGCGCAAGGACGATTTCTCCCGCCGCCTGATGCGCGAGCATACCCTGACCGCAGACGATTTGATTTACCCCGTTTTCGTACTCGAAGGCAGCAACCAAGAAGAAGCCGTCCCCTCCATGCCCGGCGTGAAACGGCAAAGTTTGGACAAATTATTGTTCACCGCCGAAGAAGCCCTCAAACTCGGCATCCCGATGCTGGCACTCTTCCCTGTCGTTACCCAAAATAAAACCGAATTGGCGGAAGAAGCCTACAACCCCGAAGGACTCGTTCCTACCGTCGTGCGCACCCTGCGCGAGAAATTTCCCGAACTCGGCATCATGACCGACGTCGCCCTCGACCCCTACACCATTCACGGGCAAGACGGACTGACCGATGCAAACGGCTACGTCCTAAACGACGAAACCATCGAAGTTTTGGTGAAACAAGCATTGTGCCACGCCGACGCAGGCGCGCATGTCGTCGCCCCGTCCGACATGATGGACGGCCGCATCCTCGCCATCCGCGAAGCCCTCGAAGACGCAGGACACATCCACACCCGCATCATGGCGTATTCCGCCAAATATGCCTCCGCATTTTACGGCCCGTTCCGCGATGCGGTCGGCAGTTCCGGCAACTTGGGTAAAGCCGACAAGAAAACCTACCAAATGGACCCCGCCAACACCGACGAAGCCCTGCACGAAGTCGCCCTCGATATTCAGGAAGGCGCGGATATGGTGATGGTCAAACCCGGCCTGCCCTATCTTGACGTTGTCCGCCGCGTCAAAGACGAGTTCGGCGTACCGACCTACGCCTACCAAGTTTCCGGCGAATACGCCATGCTTCAAGCAGCAGTTCAAAACGGCTGGTTGGACGGCGAAAAAGTCATACTCGAAAGCCTGCTCGCCTTCAAACGCGCCGGTGCCGACGGCATCTTGACCTATTACGCCATCGAAGCCGCCAAATTGCTTAAAAAATAAAACACAAATAACGGCATAGGTTTTCCTGTAAACTATCCCAATGCCGGACATTGTAAAGCCAGCAAAAGGCTGATTGAAAAGCAAAAGGTCGTCTGAAAATGTTCAGACGACCTTTCCTCAATACACCTTCCCAATAACTGATTTACCATTCACAATCGACCCTTGTTAATTTCAATACTGCCAACATATCCCCATCATGCCAACGGACGCAGCTTAGATTTTCAAGTAAAATCTACCCCGTCTGAAACACACTCAATCTCAAAGTAAGGAAAACATCATGAGCAATCATCACAAACTCATCATCCTCGGCTCCGGTCCTGCCGGCTACACCGCCGCCGTCTACGCCGCCCGCGCCAACCTCAAGCCCGTCATCATTACCGGTGTCGAACAGGGCGGACAACTGATGACCACCACAGAAGTCGACAACTGGCCCGCCGACGCCGAAGGCGTACAAGGTCCTGAACTGATGGCGCGTTTTCTTGCCCATGCCGAGCGCTTCGGCACTGAAATGATTTTCGACCAAATCCACACCGTTGATTTGCAAAACCGCCCCTTCACCCTCAAAGGCGACATGGGCGAATACACCTGCGATGCGTTGATTGTCGCTACCGGCGCATCTGCCAAATATCTGGGGCTGCCCAGCGAAGAAACCTTTGCGGGCAAAGGCGTATCCGCCTGCGCGACCTGTGACGGTTTCTTCTATAAGCAACAAGACGTGGCAGTCGTCGGCGGCGGCAATACTGCCGTAGAGGAAGCCCTTTACCTCGCCAACATCGCCAACACCGTTACCCTGATTCACCGCCGCGACAGCTTCCGCGCCGAAAAAATCATGGTGGACAAACTCATGCAGCGCGTTGAAGAAGGCAAAATCATCCTCAAGCTCAACAGCAATCTGGATGAAGTCTTAGGCGACGAAGGCGGCGTTACCGGCGCCCGTCTGAAACACAATGACGGCACTAACGAAGACATCGCCGTCAAAGGCGTGTTTATCGCCATCGGCCATAAGCCCAATACCGACATTTTCAAAGGCCAGCTCGATATGGACGAAACAGGTTACCTGAAAACCAAAGGCGGTACGGGCGACAACGTCGGCGCGACCAACATCGAAGGCGTATGGGCGGCAGGCGACGTCAAAGACCACACCTACCGCCAAGCCATCACCAGCGCGGCTTCAGGCTGCCAAGCCGCACTTGATGCCGAACGCTGGCTCGACCGCCAAGGGTTGTAAAACATCTCTGTATTGTATGGAGTAGAAGCAGTTCGATTAGACTCATTCCAAACAAGCTGCTAACCCGATGTCAATATGACGTTTCAAAAATTAACCATAAGAAGAAGTCGTCTGAAAATCCTAATCCAAGTTTTCAGACGACCTTTTTGTTTTAATCACGAGACTTCAAAAAGAGCAATCACATTACAACCCTCTCATTCTGACGAACGTCATTCGTTTCTACTTATATAGTGGATTAACTTTAACCAGTACGGCGTTGCCTCGCCTTGCCGTACTATCTGTACTGTCTGCGGCTTCGTCGCCTTGTCCTGATTTAAATTTAATCCACTATAACAGTAAAAATATACAAACTGTACTTCCTCGCCCTACCTGTTTTATAACAGGCGCAATAAAATAAAACGGCAGCTTGAATAAGCTGCCGTTTCCCATATTTATGATTTATTTCCAGAATCTTCGGAATTACCAATCGGAGCAGATTCCTGAGCAACGGTTTCCTGAGGTTCAGGCTCTGTTGCAGATTCGGATTGTTCCGGCTCATCCTGACGAATATTGTGACTGTAATCTTTTGGCGGGCTAGGTTGTTTGCCTGCCATAATTTCCAACACTTGATCACGATCGATGGTTTCCCAATCCATTAAAGCTTTACACATGGTTTCCATTTTATCGCGGTTTTCATCAAGGATTTTGTAGGCCACCTGATATTGTTCATCCAAAATACGGCGTACTTCCGCATCAATATCTTGTTGCGTTTTTTCAGAAATGTTTTGAGAACGGGTAACGCTGCGTCCCAAAAATACCTCGTCTTCGTTTTCCGAATAAACCATGACGCCCATTTTATCGCTCATACCATAACGGGTTACCATCTCCCGCGCCATTTGCGTAGCACGTTCGAAATCGTTGGCAGCACCGGTCGAAATACGGCCGACGAAGATGTCTTCAGCAATACGACCTCCAAACAAGATGGAAAGCTGACTCAGCATTTGGTCTTTATACATGCTGATACGGTCGCGTTCCGGAAGCTGCCAAGTCAAGCCGAGCGCACGGCCGCGCGGCATGATGGTTACTTTATGAACGGGATCAGTAAACGGCAGGCTTTCGGCAACAATCGCATGACCTGCTTCATGGTAGGCAGTCGCACGTTTTTCGTCTTCATGCATTACCATGCTGCGGCGTTCGGGACCCATATAGATTTTGTCTTTGGCATCTTCGAAATCGCTTTGATCGACTTTGGTTTTATTCCGACGACCCGCAAACAGGGCGGCTTCATTAACCAAGTTGGCCAAATCCGCACCGGAAAAACCGGGAGTACCTCGGGCCAAAGAACCCAAATCAACAGATGCATCCAAAGGCACTTTTTTTGCGTGTACTTTCAAAATCTGTTCACGACCACGGATATCGGGTAGTGGAACCACCACTTGTCTGTCGAAACGGCCGGGACGTTGCAAGGCGGGATCTAATACGTCCGGACGGTTGGTTGCGGCAATGACGATAACGGTCTGATTACTTTCAAAACCGTCCATTTCTACCAAAAGCTGGTTCAAGGTTTGTTCGCGCTCATCATTACCGCCGCCCAAACCTGCACCGCGCTGACGGCCGACAGCGTCGATTTCGTCAATAAAAATGATACAAGGAGCGTTTTTCTTCGCTTGTTCAAACATATCGCGCACGCGGCTTGCACCGACCCCGACGAACATTTCAACAAAGTCAGAACCTGAGATACTGAAGAACGGTACGCCTGCTTCGCCTGCAATGGCTTTTGCCAGTAAAGTCTTACCTGTACCCGGACTGCCCGCCAATAAGATACCTCGCGGAACGCGTCCGCCCAAACTTTGATATCGGCTTGGAGCTTTCAGGTAATCAACGATTTCCTGCACTTCCTCTTTTGCCTCATCGCAACCGGCAACATCCGCAAAGGTAACTTTGTTGGCATTTTTGTCCAGAAGGCGGGCACGGCTTTTGCCGAAAGAGAAGGCACCACCCTTACCACCGCCACCGCTTTGCATACGCATGAAATAGAACCACGCACCAATCAGCAGCAATACCGGCAGCAGGCTGTAAAACAGGCTGGCGAGCATACTTGGTTTTTCTTCGGGGATAACGTTGACGCGGACTTTATTGTCCAAAAGCGTTTTAACCAAATTATCATCCAAAGGCGCATTGGTGAAGAAAGAAGTTTTATCAGTACGCTCGCCTTTAATCAGATAACCGCTGACGACTGAGCCTTCTATATTGACATTGGCGACTTCACCGTTGTTTACCTGTTGGATGAATTGAGAGTATTCGATTTGTTGTTTGTTTTCCTGCTTGCCGGTAAGGGCATTGAACGCGGCCATCAGGCCGACGCACAAAGCTACCCACAGCAGAATTGACTTAAAGGTATTCCCCACTTAGCCAGGCTCCATAATATTAAAATAAACGAAAGAAAGATTTTAAAACAGGCCGTTCGTATTGTCAGCGTTTATTTTTTCCTAATAAATAAATCTCACTGGAACGATTGCGCGATGCCTCGGGCTTGCGCGTCTGCACAATTCCGAAGATTTCGCGCATGGCTGCCATATATTCCTGATAGCCCGCCCCCTGAAATACTTTCACCAAAAAGCTGCCGCCCGTTTTCAAATGATTGACGGCAAAGTCCAAAGCCAGTTCGCACAAGTAAAAGCTGCGGGCTTGGTCGGTTACGGCGTTACCCGACATATTGGGTGCCATATCGCAAATTACAAGGTCTAGCGGACGGTCGTCCAGCAAGGTTTCAAATTTTGCCAATACGTCATCTTCCCTGAAGTCTCCCTGAATAAAAGAAACACCTTCTATTTCATCCATGTGCAGGATATCCAATGCGAACACGCGCCCTGAATCGCCGACCAGTTTTGCCGCGACTTGCGACCAGCTTCCCGGCGCGCTGCCTAAATCCGCTAAAACCGTGCCGGGTTTGATTAATTTGTCTTTCTCGTTGATTTCCAGCAGTTTATATGCGGCGCGGGCGCGATATCCGTCTTTTTGCGCCATGTGGACGTAATGATCGTTGACGTGTTCGTGAAGCCAGGATTTGGATGATTTTGAACGTACTGCCATAATTTATTTAGTGATATAGAGAAATGCCGTATTGTACGTTATTTTCTCCCGAGATTGCGCCAAATCGCGTACAATGCCGCATTATTCTTTCTTTTCAAGCATTAGAACATGACTGACAGTAAATTAAGCACCAAAGAAATTTTGGAATTGAAAGCCCGCGCCCATCACCTTCATCCCGTTGTAATGGTGGGGCAACAAGGTTTGACCGAGTCCGTTATCAAAGAAACCGATGCTGCCTTGACGGCGCATGAATTGATTAAAGTCCGTGTATTCGGCGACGACCGCGCCGAACGCGTTGAAATTTGCAATGCGTTGTGCGAAGCCGTCGATGCGCAACTGGTTCAGCATATCGGTAAGCTGTTGGTGTTGTGGCGTAAAAACTTGGAGGCTTGAGAAAGCGTTTGGTTTCAAATAAATAATGTGAGGTCGTCTGAAAGCCTTGACTGGTTTTCAGACGACCTTTGATTTTAATGAATCTTGAAAGCAGTGTAGAGACAAAGGCAGATCATTTATCAAGACATAAATGGCCGTCTGTAACACAATAGCATGTTTCAGACGACCTATTGGGCAACCCGCTTTACTTATCTCGCTTTACTTATCTAAGGTTTCGCGGATGATTTCTTTAACGGCGGCGGCATTGTTCGGCACGACCCGGACGCGCTGCGGCAGGTTTTCCAAACCTTCCAGCATGGCAGGGCGCGGAATGGCGACATCGCTAACCGCTTCGCGTATGGTCGCATCGAATTTCGCTGCCAACGCAGTTTCCAAACAAACAACCGTCTCCCCTTCTTCGCGCACTTCGCGGGCGACTTTTACGCCGTCGGCAGTGTGAGGGTCGATGAGTTCCTTATCTTGCTCGTAAACCTGTTTGATGGTGGCGAGGCGGTCGGCGTGGGTGGATTTGCCGGAAGTAAAACCGTATTTGCCGCCGACTTTTTCTAAGGCAAACTGCAAGTCAAAGCCCTTGCCCGCCGCCACTTCTGCCCACAGCGTATTGATTTCCTGAGGATCGCGATCCATCAGGTCGAACACAAAACGCTCGAAGTTGGACGCTTTGGAAATGTCCATAGACGGGCTGGAGGTAACATAAGTATGCTCGCTGTTGCGCGGGCGGTATGCGCCGGTTTTGAAAAACTCGTCCAACACATCGTTTTCATTGGTCGCGACAATCAGGCGGCGGATAGGCAAGCCCATCTGTTTGGCGATGTGTCCCGCGCAAACGTTGCCGAAGTTGCCGCTCGGTACGCAAAAGCTAACCTGCTCGTCATTGCTTTGCGTCGCCTTGAAATAGCCCGCAAAGTAATAAACCACTTGCGCGACGATGCGTCCCCAGTTGATCGAATTGACCGTACCGATATGGTATTTTTCCTTGAACGCGGCATCGTTCTGTACCGCCTTCACAATATCCTGACAGTCGTCAAACATCCCCTTCACGGCGATATTGTGGATATTCTCGTCTTGCAGGCTGTACATCTGCGCACGTTGAAACGCGCTCATCTTGCCGTCGGGCGAGAGCATAAATACGTTTACACCTTTTTTACCGCGCAAGGCATATTCCGCAGCCGAACCCGTATCGCCGCTGGTCGCGCCCAAGATATTGAGTTCCCTGTCCTTTTTGTTCAACACATATTCAAACGCGTTGCCCAAAAACTGCATCGCCATATCCTTGAACGCCAGCGTCGGGCCGTTGGACAAGGCTTGGATTTTGATGCCGTCCGACAAAGTACGCACAGGCGTGATTTCCTTAGAGCCGAACGCCGCTTCCGTATAAGTACGGTTCACAATATCGCGCAAATCGTCCGCCGGAATATCCGTAACAAACAGGCTCATCACCTCAAACGCCAGCTCCGGATAACTCAAACCGCGCCACTTGTCCAAAGTCTCGCGGCTGACCTGCGGATAATGCTCCGGCAGCATCAAACCGCCGTCGGGCGCAAGCCCCATCAACAAAACCTCGCTAAACGGTTTATGCGCCGTCTCGCCGCGCGTACTGATATATTTCATGATTTCTTCTCTATAAAAACAAAAATATTGCCGATCAAAATAAGAAACCCGCCTGCAAACCATCCGACAAGCCACCCTATCCCGACCTTCATCCACTATAAACTTTCAGACGACCCCGATACACAGAGGTCGTCTGAAAAACATTATCTATACAAACGCTTGAAACAAGCATTGACGGTTTTCACCGTTACCGACGCAATCGCCCGATCGCGCGAAGAAGGATTCAAAACATCCATCAACTCTTGCGCGGACACCTGATTCGGCGCTTCCTCGCTCGCGCAGCCGCAGATTTTATCTTCCCACTCGCGCTGTTTGTCCGCGCTCATCGTCAGCGCGACCAAACGCCATTCATTGCGCTTGTTCAACTCCGAACGGCATTGATGATCGACCGCCATTTTCACCACGCTGCCACCGATACCCGTACCGCCGCCCAAACCGCCGAACGCCGAGTCTGAATCATAAGCGCAACCGCCCAACAACGCCGCCACAGAAGCAACGGCAACCATCTTTTTCATATTCATAGCCATCCCTTGCCGCAAGGTCGTCTGAAACGCCCCGCAAAGTCTTTAAACAAACGCGTATTATACCGTAAGCAGTGTGAGATGGGGGATTGGGGAAAGTCGGGTATAATCCGTTTTTTCTTGGGAAAATAGAGGATTGATCAATGGCTAACTCAAACGAAAACACGCAAAACCCTAAAGAGAATCAAGAAAAAACGGCTGACGAAGGTATTCAAAAGCATTCAGAGCATACCGCTGAAAATAAACAGCCTGAATCAAAAGACAATGCACAGAAAAAAGATGAATCTACATGTTTATGTAAATTTTTTAAAAAGATTGCAGAATGGATATGCGCAAGAAAAAATAAAAACTCAAAGAAGGCAGATGAAAATGCCACAGAAAACAATGATGCTGCAAAACAGGCAGAAATAAAACAAACTGATACGGTTGAGCAACCCAAAGAGCAAAGAAAACCATCTGATCATTTGGAAACCATCAGCAAACTCATCGGAATATCGACAGTATTAGGGATACTCGTCGGTGGATTTGTTATATTTGCTTATCTCTTAAAGATTAATCAATTAAGCATTCTTCCTGATGTATTCAGCAATCCGTCTAGCCTAATCGCTGCAAGTACAGTTTTTATAATTATTTTTATTATTATATTTTTATTGTATCAACTTTTAGTGTATTTATTATTACCAGATTCAGCTCTTTTAATACAGGACATTCGAAGCCTAAAATCTCCTAAGTCAAATCGCTCTGATAAAAGCGTTGGATGGGTAAAAATATCATTATTTATAATATTTTACTTGGTATTTGTTTATGCTCTTTCTCAATTACTCGAAATTTTTTTAAAATATTTATTCCCACAAGCAAAAAATATATATCCACTTGTGATAATAATAAATGCCTTTATAGTTCTCTATTATTTTTATAAAAACTGGATTAAAGATCCCAATTCAATTTATAAAATTCCAATTAAGGGAGCCATGACATATATCATAACATTATGTCTATTGATATTCGGTTTTAGCGATAAAATAGCAATTTTATATTTTACCCATTCCATTGAAATTCCTGAAAACTCTTCATGGTATTTATTACACAATAACTTCCAACAAAACAACGGCTCTCAAGAAATCAACGGCATCGACAAAAAAGACTTGATCAAGTTAAAACAAAATTTCAAATGTTCTATTCTTTCAGAAAAAGAAAAAGAAGACAAAAACATTAATTGTTCTCCGATTCCCGAACAACGCAACAACGCCCTATACGGTTATATGGCGTGGAATTTGGGCGACACCAAGGTTTTCTGTCCACCAACTATTGATAATCAAAAAGCCGACTCCACTAAAATTAAAGATGACGACTCTAAAACTGAAGAACAAAAAGCAGCTGACGAATTAGCTGCTAAAGAAGCTAAAAAATTAGCTGAAGAATGTATCGTCATCAGCGGAAAAGCCCTGCAAATTTTGCCGGAAGGTTATATCTCTACCGAACCTATCCAACAACTAAAATATGATGTAAAAAAGTAGACAATCGGGATCAACTGCTGCAACTGTAATCATGATTCGCCAAGAAACAAGGATGGTCATCCTGATATAGGATACACGGACAAAAAAATCTGCCAGTAAGTTATGGCAAATCCATACCGTCATTCCCGCGCAGGCGGGAATCCATCTTTGAGAATAGGCAAAACCATAAAAAATCAATCAACTGAAATTTATAAGTGGATTCCCGCCTGCGCGGGAATGACGGCTGTGATGTATCCTGTCTTTATTGTTCCCTTTGCCATCCGTCCGTTTTCAGACGACCTGCTATAATCCACGTCGTCTGAAACCCTTTTCACGGAAACCGCCATGTCCGACCTCTTTACCCGCCAACCCGATGCGCCGCTTGCCGAACGCCTGCGCCCGCATACGCTTGATGACGTTATCGGGCAGCAGCATTTAATCGGCGAAGGCAAGCCGCTGCGTGTGGCGGTGGAAGGCGGGAAGCCGCATTCTATGTTGCTGTGGGGGCCGCCGGGTGTGGGCAAGACGACGTTGGCGCGGATTTTGGCGCAGAGTTTCAATGCCCAGTTTCTGCCTGTTTCCGCTGTGTTTTCCGGCGTGAAGGACATACGCGAGGCAATCGACAAGGCAGAAATCGCTTTGCAGCAGGGACGCGCGACGATTTTGTTTGTCGATGAAGTCCACCGCTTCAACAAGGCGCAGCAGGACGCGTTTTTGCCCCATGTCGAAAGCGGTTTGCTGACCTTTATCGGCGCGACTACGGAAAATCCGTCGTTTGAAGTCAATCCCGCACTGTTGAGCCGTGCACAGGTGTATGTTTTGCAATCCTTGTCTTCAGACGACCTTAAGAAACTGATTGCCAAAGTATTGGCGTTGCCCGAATACCGGGATTTCACGATTGAAGCCGATGCGCAGGACCTGCTCGTCAATACCGCCGACGGTGATGCGCGCAGATTGTTGAATTTATTGGAACAACTTTTACGCGCCGCCGATACACGTCGTCTGAAAATCCTGACCGCCGAATTTCTCGCCGACAGTCTCGGGGCGCAAATCCGCCGTTTCGACAAAGGCGGCGAGAGTTTCTACAACCAAATCTCCGCCCTGCACAAATCCGTGCGCGGCTCGCATCCGAACGCCGCGCTGTATTGGTTCTGCCGTATGCTCGACGGCGGCACCGACCCGCGCTACCTCGCCCGCCGCATCGTGCGCATGGCGTGGGAGGACATCGGGCTCGCCGACCCGCGCGCCTTCCAAATCGCCAACGATGCCGCCGCCACCTTCGAACGCTTAGGCTCGCCCGAAGGCGAACTCGCGCTGGCGCAAGCCGTGCTGTACCTTGCCGCCGCCGCCAAATCCAACGCGGGCTACAAGGCATATAACCAAATGCGCCGCTTCGTCAAAGAAAACGCCAGCGACGAAGTGCCCGTCCACCTGCGCAACGCCCCGACCAAATTGATGAAGGAATTGGGCTACGGACGCGAATACCGCTACGCCCACGACGAACCGAACGCCTACGCCGCCGGCGAAAGCTATATGCCCGACGGCTTGGACGAACCGGACTTCTACCAACCCGTCCCGCGCGGACTGGAAATCAAAATCGGCGAAAAGCTGGAATGGTTGAAATCGCTGGATGAAGAAGCGTTGGATAAGCAGAATTAAATGGTGTAGATAAAGTTTCAGACGACCCCAAACGTCGTCTGAAAATCCGATCATCGAAAAGAAAAACCGGATTTCCATCAAAGGAATCCGGTTTGTTTTATTCCACACTTAGAAATTCATGCTCACGCCTACGCGGACGGAGCGTTCCGGCGGCGGTGCGATGTATTTAAATAAAGAAACGTTTTCAGACGACCTCTTTTTATACAGCCCTCTTATTTCTGCACATCAACCAACATCCGACACACGACCAATCCTGCCGCCGCCAAGATTGCGGCGGCAAAGCCGATGTTGGAAATGCCTGCCCACACGGTAACGTAGTGTCCCAAAAGCGCGCCGCCGCCGATGCCGACGTTGTAGAGGCCTGAGTAAATCGAGTTGGCCACATCCGTTGCATCCGAGGCAAAGTCCAATACTTTGGATACCATGCCGAGGCTCAAGACGACGATGGCGATACCCCAGACAAACACCAGCGCGTAAACGGCTATCGGGTAAGCGGCAAGAGGCAGCAGGCAGAGCGTCGAAGCCAGAATGACGGATACCGAGGTCAGCAGGAATGCGCGTGGATGTTTGGCAAACCATTTGCCGAACAAATACGACGCGGCAAATCCTGCCAGCCCGTACAGGCTCAAAACGATGGTCACTTGCTCGGGTGCGAAGCCGCCGGCTTGCAGGACGAAGGGTTCGATATAGCTGTATGCCGTAAAGTGGGCGGTAATCAGCAGGACGGTCAGCGCGTAGAGCAGCATGAGGTTTTTACGCTTGAGCAATTCGGGCAGGCTTTTGAGCGAACCTGTGTTCACGCTGGGCAGCAGCGGCAGGTTTTTCGCCAATATGCCCATGACCGCCGCCGCGCAGAGTCCGATAAGCAAAAAGCTGAACTGCCAGCTCGAATGTTGCCCGATAACGCGCCCGAGCGGAATACCCGCCACCATCGCCATAACCGTCCCCGTACTGAGCAGCCCCAAAGCCTGATTGCCTTTACCCTGCGGCGCAACGCGCACTGCCAGCGAGGCGGTAATCGACCAAAACACGGCATGCGTCAGGGCGATACCGATGCGGCTGACAAGCAGGATTTCAAAACTTTGGGCGAAATAGGAAACGATGTGGCTGATGGTAAAGAACGCGAAAAGGACAAGCAGCAGCTTTCGACGTTCGATATTTTTCGTTGCCAGCATCAGCGGCAGCGACAGCAGCGCGACGATCCACGCATACACGGTAATCATGATGCCGACTTCGGTCGGCGGCATATTGAAGGTCGCGCCGATGTCGCTCAATAGGGCAATCGGGATATATTCGGTGGTGTTGAAAATGAATGCGCCGACTGCCAGGGCGATGACGCTTAGCCACTGTTTGTTTGTGTTTGCTGACATTGGGGTTTCCCTTTTTATATTTGTCTTCAAAAATTTATCAGTTTTGTAATTATACTACTTTTAGACGACCTTCCTACTGCGCTGATACAAAATTCCGCCCTAGACGCTCCCGCATCATCGGCATACAATCTTTGCATGAACACCAAACGCCCCAAGCTCTCCCGTTTTGCCCATATCTACGGTATGAACGGGCAATTCGTCCTGTTGGAACAGCATTCCGAGTGGATGCCGGTCAACGATGCCGACTACGACAATGCGCCCGCATTGCCGGAGGGGTTCGTGTTTGCGGATGAAGCGTTCTATACGACCGACGGCAGCGTGCCGCCGCTCGTCCTGCCCGACAACATCAAAATCTTCAACGAAGAAGCGCGCAAACTCGAACGCCGCAGGCTTGACGCGCTGGCTTTGGAAGAGTTGGGCAAAAACCTTGCCGCCGCCCAAGCCGAGACCGACCTCGAAGCCCTGCTCGAAAAAATCGACTTTCATTTAAAACAGGACAATCTGTTCAAATAAACTTTTCAGACGACCCTTCCAGCCGCAAAGAGGTCGTCTGAAAGATAAAATCGTTGACAATCCAAACCGATTTGGTACATTGTTTAACACTTATCAATCCCCGTTTCCCAACCGACAAAGGAGTCGAGAAGATGTTTTCAAAAAGCGTCAACCTAGCCCAATATGATCCGGAGCTGGCAGCCGCCATTGCCCAAGAAGACCAACGCCAGCAAGACCACGTCGAACTGATTGCTTCCGAAAACTACGTCAGTTGCGCCGTGATGGAGGCACAAGGTTCGCAATTGACCAACAAATACGCCGAAGGCTACCCCGGCAAACGCTACTACGGCGGCTGCGAACACGTTGACGTCGTCGAACAGCTGGCAATCGACCGCGTCAAAGAACTCTTCGGTGCGGAATACGCCAACGTCCAACCACATTCCGGCTCCCAAGCCAACCAAGCCGTGTACGCTTCCGTCCTCAAACCCGGCGACACCATCCTCGGCATGAGCCTCGCCCACGGCGGCCACCTGACCCACGGCGCCAGCGTCAATATTTCCGGCAAACTCTACAACGCCATTACCTACGGCTTGGATGAAAACGAAGTTCTCGATTACGCCGAAGTCGAACGCCTCGCGCTCGAACACAAACCCAAAATGATCGTTGCCGGCGCATCTGCCTATGCCCTGCAAATCGACTGGGCGAAATTCCGTGAAATCGCCGACAAAGTCGGTGCCTACCTCTTTGTCGATATGGCACACTACGCAGGCCTGATTGCCGGCGGCGAATACCCCAACCCCGTCCCGTTCTGCGACTTCGTTACTACCACCACCCACAAAACCCTGCGCGGCCCGCGCGGCGGCGTGATTCTGTGCCGCGACAACACGCATGAAAAAGCGTTGAACTCCGCCATCTTCCCAAGCCTGCAAGGCGGCCCGCTGATGCACGTCATCGCCGCCAAAGCCGTTGCATTCAAAGAAGCCCTGCAACCCGAGTTCAAACAATACGCGAAACAGGTGAAAATCAACGCCGCAGCGATGGCGGAAGAATTGGTCAAACGCGGCTTGCGCATCGTTTCCGGCCGCACCGAAAGCCACGTTTTCCTCGTTGACCTGCAACCGATGAAAATCACCGGCAAAGCCGCCGAAGCCGCATTGGGTAAAGCCAACATCACCGTCAACAAAAACGCCATCCCCAACGATCCGGAAAAACCGTTCGTTACCTCCGGTATCCGCATCGGCTCCGCCGCCATGACCACACGCGGTTTCAACGAAGCCGACGCCCGTGTCCTCGCCAACCTCGTTGCCGACGTTTTGGCAAACCCTGAAGACGAAGCGAATCTGGCAAACGTCCGCAAGCAAATCACCGCGCTTTGCGACAAATACCCTGTTTACGGCGCGTAATCGGATTGCCCGTTTAAGCATCTTGCAACACGGAAAGGTCGTCTGAAAATCCTGAAAAAGGGTTTTCAGACGACCTTAATTTCGCATTTCAGACTACAATACCGAATTAAATTATCTCATCAACCCGACGAACTCCGTCTCATCATAAATGCAAGGAATACCCCCATGCACACCGAAGCCGTTTTAACCGTATTGAAAAACCTGCAAAACCAAATCTGCGCCGCGCTTGAGCAAGAAGACGGCGGGGCGGTGTTCGCGCGTGAAGAATGGACGGGCAAATTGGGCGTAGGCGAAACCCGCGTGTTGAAAAACGGCGCGGTATTCGAGCAGGCGGGCGTGAATTTTTCTCATTTGAAAGGCAACAAAATGCCCGCTTCGGTGACGGCGCGCCGCCCTGATCTGGCGGGCGCGGCGTTTGAGGCGATGGGCGTGTCGCTGGTGATTCATCCGAAAAATCCGTATGTGCCGACCAGCCATGCGAACGTGCGTTTTTTTATCGCGTATCCGGAAGGCGGCGAGCCTGTGTGGTGGTTCGGCGGCGGCTTTGATTTGACGCCGTTTTATCCGTTTGAAGAAGATATTTTGCATTGGCACACGGTGGCGCGGGACATGTGCGCGCCGTTTGGGGAAGCGGTTTATCCCGAGTTCAAAAAATGGTGCGACGAGTATTTTTACCTGAAACACCGCGGCGAAACGCGCGGCGTGGGCGGTTTGTTTTTCGACGATTTGAACCGCTGGGATTTTGACACCTGCCTGAATTTCATCAAGGCGGTCGGCGAAGGCTATATCGAGGCGTATCTGCCGATTGTGGCGAAACGCAAAAACACGCCATACGGCGAACGCGAACGCGAGTTCCAGCTTTACCGGCGCGGTCGTTATGTGGAATTTAATTTGGTTTGGGACAGGGGTACGCTGTTCGGCCTGCAAAGTGGCGGGCGCACGGAAAGCATTTTGATGTCCATGCCGCCTTTGGTGCGCTTCGAGTATCAATACGCGCCGGAAGAAGGTTCGCCCGAAGCGCGGTTGAACGAATTTCTCACCGCCCGCGACTGGCTCTCGAGATGCAATAATGGCGGATAAACAAAAGCCGATGCTCAAGCTTCGGATAAGTTCATCCTTGCTATGATAGTGATGGCGGTGTGTCTGTTTATCATCATCGGCGGCGGATTTATCGCCGTAGAGTATTTCAAGGCGCATCCCGAAGTGTTTGAATAGAAGCCGCCCGCGAAATAGTGCAAATAAAGACAAAAGGTCGTCTGAAACTTTTCAGACGACCTTTTTCAGCTTTAAAACCCTGGTTTACAAAACAGCCAAAGCCGCATCGTAATCAGGCTCGTTGGCGATTTCGGCAACCAGTTCGCTGTGCAGGACTTTGTCGTTTTCATCCAAAACCACAACGGCGCGCGCATTCAGTCCGCGCAAAGGGCTGTCAGTCAGGGCGACGCCGTAATCGGCGGCAAAGCTGCTGCGGAACGTAGACAGACTCACAACGTTGTCCAAACCCTCCGCACCGCAGAAACGGGCCTGGGCAAAAGGCAAATCGGCTGAAATGCACAGTACGACCGCGTTGTCCAAAGAAGAAGCGCGTTGGTTAAAGGTACGCACGGATTGGGCGCACACGCCGGTGTCGACGCTTGGGAAAATGTTCAATACTTTGCGTTTGCCCGCAAAATCCGCCAAAGATTTTTCGGACAGGTCGGTGGCGGTCAGGCTGAATGCAGGCGCGGTTTGACCGACGGCAGGCAGATCGCCGCAAGTGTGGACAGAATTGCCTTGGAAGGTAATTTGGGCCATAAGTTTTCCTTTATCAGGTTAATGAAATAATAACGAGAATAAAACTTTTTTATCTGTTTGCCAAGCTATACCTATACATAAGTTAAGGCAGCATATTCGTACCAGGTCGTTTGGAATCAGGTCGTCTGAAAATTTTCAGACGACCTATTTTACATGCGCCGTATGCCTGTTCACACCCACAGCCAAGCCCAAACGCTTCGTCCTTCGCCTTGCAGCAACACCAGCGTCCGGCAGGCGGAGGCTGTGTTCATACATTCCAGCCCGATGCCGTATGCGGCAAGTTCGGCGGCGATTTTGGGATGGAGGAACTGCTGCTTCTCCCCTGTGCCGATGATGATGACTTCGGGCAAGCCGTCCGACTCGGAGGTCGTCTGAAACAGGTCGGCGGCAGTCAGTTCGGACGGCGTTTGCGCCTTCATTGCTTCGACTTTGCCGTTGCGCCAGATGATGGGCGCGATGTAGGTTTTGCCGCCCGCTTCGATTGCGCCCGCCCGATAAGCGGTCAGGCTTAGGGTTTCATCGGTTTTGTTTTCTTCAATCAGCATTTTTCTTCCGTTTCTTTATCGGCTTGATATATCTATTTCAAACAGGCTTCCTGCCCTTTCGCTGCGTTCCGTAAAAAAGGTGCAAAATCAGGCAATTTCAGGTAGGATGGGCGACTTTAGCCTGCCCTTCCGCCCTTGCAAAATCAGCATTATAGTGGATTAACTTTAAACCAGTACGGCGTTGTCTCGCCTTAGCTCAAAGAGAACGATTCTCTAAGGTGCTGAAGCACCAAGTGAATCGGTTCCGTACTATCTGTACTGTCTGCGGCTTCGTCGCCTTGTCCTGATTTAAATTTAATCCACTATATCAATCCACGGCGGCGGTGCGTTTCGGGCTTTCTGAATTTCTGTTTTTACTTTTTGATTTAAGAAAATCAGCTCACAAGGAGGCACAATGAAGCCAGTAAACATCGGTCTTTTAGGTTTAGGTACGGTCGGCGGCGGTACGGCTGCCGTGTTGCAGGACAATGCGGCGGAAATCAGCCGCCGTTTGGGACGCGAAGTGCGCATCAGTGCCGTATGCGACTTGAGCGAAGAAAAAGCCCGCCAAATCTGCCCGTCCGCACCCTTTGTCAAAGACCCGTTCGAACTGGTCGCGCGTGAAGACGTCGATGTCGTCGTCGAATTGTTCGGCGGTACCGGCATCGCCAAAGATGCGGTGTTGAAAGCCATTGAAAACGGCAAACACATCGTTACCGCCAACAAAAAACTGCTCGCCGAATACGGCAACGAAATCTTCCCGTTGGCGGAAGAAAAAAACGTCATGGTGCAATTTGAAGCGGCTGTGGCGGGCGGTATCCCGATTATCAAAGCCCTGCGCGAAGGTCTCGCCGCCAACCGCATCCGCAGCATCGCCGGCATCATCAACGGCACCAGCAACTTCATCCTCTCCGAAATGCGCGAAAAAGGCAGCGCGTTTGCCGACGTATTGAAAGAAGCGCAGGCGTTGGGCTATGCCGAAGCCGACCCGACCTTTGACATCGAAGGCAACGACGCAGGTCATAAAATCACCATCATGAGCGCGCTGGCATTCGGTACGCCGATGAACTTCTCCGCCTGCTACCTCGAAGGCATCAGCAAACTCGACAGCCGCGACATCAAATACGCTGAAGAACTTGGCTACCGCATCAAACTTCTGGGCATCACCCGCAAAACCGACAAAGGCATCGAATTGCGCGTCCATCCGACCCTGATTCCCGAAAGCCGCCTCTTGGCAAACGTCAACGGCGTGATGAATGCCGTGCGCGTCAACGCCGATATGGTTGGGGAAACCTTATATTACGGCGCGGGTGCGGGTGCATTGCCGACCGCTTCCGCCGTGGTTGCCGACATCATCGACATCGCCCGCCTGATTGAAGCGAATACCGACCACCGCGTACCGCATCTGGCGTTCCAACCTGCGCAAGTCCAAGCGCAAACCATCCTGCCTATGGACGAAATCACCAGCAGCTACTACCTGCGCGTCCAAGCCAAAGACGAACCGGGCACGCTGGGGCAAATCGCCGCGCTTTTGGCAAAAGAAAACGTGTCCATCGAAGCCTTAATCCAAAAAGGCGTGATCGACCAAACTACCGCCGAAATCGTGATTCTGACCCACAGCACAGTCGAGAAACACATCAAACGCGCCATTGCCGCCATCGAAGCATTAAGCTGCGTGGAAAAACCGATCACCATGATCCGTATGGAAAGCCTGCATGACTGAGCCGAAAAACGAAATGTCTGCCGAAGAGCAAGCCGCGGCGCGTAAAAAAGCAAAAGCCAAAATCCGCACCATCCGCATTTGGGCGTGGGTCATTTTGGCATTGCTCGCCGCGACCGCCCTGCTCTCCCAATGCGCCATGTCCAAACCGCAGGCGAAACAGAACATCTTTGAGTCTTGTGTGAAAAACATTCCCTTTGCCGAAAAATGGCAAAACGATTTGAAGGAAAGGGGTTTGGATTCAAACAACAGCAAACTCGCCGCCGATTACTGCACCTGTATGTGGGACAAGCCTTTGGACAAGCTCTCCGAAAAGCAGATACGTTCATTGGGTAAACTCAGCCCGCAAGAACAGCTCGACCTGCTCGGCGGCGCGCAGGCGTTTGAAGAGCGCGACAGGCAATGTGTGGCAGGTCTGAAGGCGGAATAATCCGGCTTTGACATGGCAAAAAGGCTGTCTGAAAACTCCGTTTGGTGTTTTCAGACCACCTTTTCTCGTAATAGACAGCCATCATCCTGCAACTTCGCGGTATAATCCGCCGAATACGATCTCACAACAAGGAACGCAAAATGGATTGGAAAGGACGCGAACAAAGTCAAAACGTTGAAGACCGGCGCGGTAGGAGCGGCGGCGGCGGCGGTAAAACGCCCGGCATACTTGGTATGATCGTCGTCTTGGTCGGTGCATACTACGGCATTGATTTAAGCGGTTTGGTCGGTACGCCTTCCATGGGTACGGTTTCAACCCAAACTTCCCAGCTTAAGCCTCAGGAAGAAGCCGAGTTGAACGAACTGGCCCGTGTCGTACTCGGTAACACGGAAAAAGCTTGGGGTAGCTATTTCAAACAACTCGGGCAAAATTATACCCCGACTACCATGGTGTTATATAACGGCGGTACATCCACCGCCTGCGGCATGGGGCAATCGGCAATGGGCCCGTTTTACTGCCCGGGCGACCAAAAAGTTTATCTCGACTTAGACTTTTATAGAGATATGCAGACCAAACTGAACTCTGCCAGCGATGCCGCGTTTGCCTACGTCATCGCACACGAAGTCGGACACCACGTCCAAAACCTGCTGGGGATTCTGCCCAAAGTCAATAAATTGCAGCAACAGGTCGGTAAAAAAGAAGCCAATGCCCTTTCCGTCAAACTCGAATTGCAGGCGGACTGTTTCGCGGGCATTTGGGGTCATTACGCTGTCAACGAGAATATCTTCAAAGCCGAAGACATCCCCAAAGCTATGCTGGCTGCCGAATCCGTCGGCGACGACCGCCTTCAGAAAAAGGGGCAGGGCTACGTCGTTCCCGACAGCTTTACACACGGCTCGTCCGAACAGCGCATGACATGGCTCAAACGCGGTTTGGACAGCGGCGACATCAATCAATGCAACACTTTCGGTAACTGATTGAAACCGCAGTAAATGTTATTTTATGTACCCCCCAAAGGTCGTCTGAAAGCCTTCAGACGACCTTTGCCTATGTTAGAATAAGCCCGTTTTCCATTCACAATCACAAAGGAAACCATCATGGCAAATATTGCCTGCGACATCTTCAAAGCCTACGACATCCGAGGCATTGTCGGCAAAACCCTGACCAACGAAGCCGCCTACCTTATCGGCAAAGCCATCGCCACCCGAGCCGCCGAAAAAGGCATCACCCGCATCGCACTCGGACGCGACGGACGCTTGAGCGGTCCCGAATTGATGGAACACATCCAACGCGGCTTTACCGACAGCGGCATTGACGTCCTCAATGTCGGCATGGTCGCCACCCCCATGCTTTATTTCGCCGCCATCAACGAATGCGGCGGCAGCGGCGTGATGATTACCGGCAGCCACAACCCGCCCGATTACAACGGTTTCAAAATGATGCTCGGCGGCGACACCCTCGCAGGCGAAGCCATCCAAGAACTGCTCGCCCTGATTGAAGCCGACAAACTGGTTGCCTCCGACAAAAAAGGCAGCGTAATCGAAAAAGACATCTCCGGCGAATACCACAACCACATCGTCGGCCACGTCAAACTCAAACGCCCCATGAAAATCGCCATCGACACGGGCAACGGCGTAGGCGGCGCATTCGCAGGCAAACTCTACAAAGGTTTGGGCAACGAAGTAACCGAACTTTTCTGCGAAGTGGACGGCACGTTCCCCAACCATCATCCCGACCCTTCCAAACCGAAAAACCTGCAAGATTTGATTGCCGCGCTGAAAAACAGCGATGCCGAAATCGGCTTGGCTTTTGACGGCGATGCCGACCGCTTGGGCGTCGTCACCAAAGACGGCAACATCATCTATCCCGACCGCCAGCTCATGCTGTTTGCCCAAGACGTATTGAGCCGAAATCCCGGCGCGAAAGTCATCTTCGACGTGAAATCCACCCGCCTGCTGGCTCCATGGATTAAAGAACACGGCGGCGAACCCGTCATGGAAAAAACCGGCCACAGCTTCATCAAGTCCACCATGAAAAAAACCGGCGCGCTGGTTGCCGGCGAAATGAGCGGACACGTCTTCTTCAAAGAACGCTGGTTCGGCTTCGACGACGGTCTGTACGCCGGCGCGCGCCTCTTGGAAATCCTGTCCGCCTTCGACAATCCGTCTGAAGTGTTGAACAAGCTGCCGCAAAGCATTTCCACGCCCGAACTCAATATCGACCTGCCCGAAGGCAGCAACGGCCATCAGGTTATCGACGAACTCGCCGCCAAAGCCAAATTCGAAGGCGCGACCGAAATCATCACCATCGATGGCCTGCGCGTAGAATTCCCAGACGGCTTCGGTCTGATGCGCGCCTCCAATACCACGCCGATTTTGGTGTTGCGCTTCGAGGCAGATTCCGATGAAGCCATCGAGCGGATTCAAAACCAGTTTAAAGCCGTCATCGAAAGCAATCCCGCGCTGAAATGGCCGCTGTAAACGGTTAACGCTTTAAAGCTCAAAAAAAGTCGTCTGAAAACCGATATTGCAGGTTTTCAGACGACCTTTTCTATCTGTCCATACAAAATTCAGCTTTATTTCAACCCCTTCAAATACCCGCCGCCTTTGCAGGAATATTCTGCGCAATTCGGATCATCGGCTATTTTGCAGGCATGGATATAGTATAGTGGATTAAATTTAAATCAGGACAAGGCGACGAAGCCGCAGACAGTACAAATAGTACGGCAAGGCGAGGCAACGCCGTACTGGTTTAAATTTAATCTACTATATTTTTGCTTTCTCCAAAATTTAGACAGCTATACACAACAAAACCACCAATTTCATTGCAAAAATTTCTTACCCATTTATATTTTGCCAATCCGAAAGATGATAGTCAGGTCGTCTGAAACCCAAACCCATCACCATTCTTTCCTCCCTTTTTTCCTAATTCAGAATATAACGAAATCGCATTAAATTAAAACCAAGCATTCTTTCCGTTTTTCAGACGACCTATTTACAGTATCGCCACTGTTTCTATAAAAATCATCAACCAATCAAACCATTAAAGCCGCGTAGGCAAAACGCTCTGCCTCAAGCTGCCGTCCGCACAAAGGAACCGACATGACACCAGCCAACCCGCTTCCCGCCGAACTTTCCGCACAACTCACCACCCTCTCGCCCACGCAACTCGCTTGGCTTTCCGGCTACTGCTGGGCGCAAAGTCAAGGGGCGGCGGGCGGTTTGGAGGTTTCCGCTGCTCCCGCTGTTGCTGCCCCCGCGCGACGCGTGTTGGTCTTATCCGCCTCGCAAACGGGCAATGCGCGCGGCGTTGCCGAATCTTTACACGCCAAACTTAAAGCCGCAGGCGTAGAAGCCGCGTTGAAGAGCGCGAGTGAATTCAAAAGCAAAACCCTGCCTGATGAAGACATCGTGTTATTGGTAACATCCACGCAAGGTGAGGGCGAGCCGCCCGAAGAAGCCCTGCCGCTGTATAAATTCGTCTTCGGCAAAAAAGCCCCCGATTTGGGCAAACTCACTTTTGCCGTTTTGGGTTTGGGCGATTCTTCCTATCCCAATTTCTGCCAAGCGGGCAAAGACTTTGACGCCAAATTTGCCGAACTGGGTGCACGTCGTCTGAACGATTTGGGCATCTGCGATTTAGAGTTTCAAAACGCTGCCGACGCATGGGTCGAAGCTGTCGTCCCCAAAGTTGCCGAGCTTGCCGCCCAAGCCGCCACTCTTTCCGCCACACCAGCCGCAAACCAAACCGTCGGCACTGTCTATACCAAAGACAAACCCTATACCGCCACCCTGTCCGTCCGCCAAAAAATCACGTCCCGTTCCGCCGAAAAAGACGTGGAACACATCGAAATCGACCTGTCCGGCTCCGGCTTGCACTATGAGGCAGGCGACGCATTGGGCGTACTCCCGCTCAACGATCCGGCTTTGGTTCAAGAAATCCTCGATTTACACCAATTAAGCGGAGAAGAAAAAATCCGCCTTTCAGACGACCTCGAAACCGACATCCGCACCGCCCTGACCGAGTCCGCCGACATCACGCAAAACACACCGGCACTCGTACAGCAATACGCCGAATTGTCCGGCAGCGAAGCACTCAAAACCACAGCCGCCGACAAAGCCCGATTGGACGCCTACCTTGCCGCCACTCCGCCCGTCGGCGTCTTCGCCGCCCATCCCCATCCGTTGGACGCGCAAACCCTGTTCCAACTGTTTCGCCCGCAAACCCCGCGCCTTTACTCCATCGCCTCCGCACAAGACGAAGTCGGCGAAGAAGTACACCTGACCGTCGGCGTCGTCCGCTTCGAACACCACGGCAACAGCTACACCGGCGCAGCCTCAGGCTATCTGGGCGAACGCCTTGAAGAAGGCGGCGAAGTACGCGTCTTCGTCGAACCCAACCCCAATTTCCGCCTGCCCGCCGACGGCAACACCCCCATTATCATGATAGGCGCAGGCACAGGCATCGCTCCCTTCCGCGCCTTCATGCAGCAACGCGCCGCCAACGGCGACAGCGGCAAAAACTGGCTCATCTTCGGCAACCAACGCCTCGCCGATGACTTCCTCTACCAGCTCGAATGGATCGATTACCGCAAAGACGGCATCCTCACCCGCGCCGACTTGGCATGGAGCAGACAAGGCGAACGCAAAGTCTATGTCCAACACAAAATCGCCGAACACGCCGCCGAAGTCTGGAACTGGCTGCAACAAGGCGCACACCTCTACGTCTGCGGCGACGCCACCCGCATGGCGCGCGACGTAGAAACCGCCCTACTCGACGTCATCGAAACCCAAGGCAAACTCAGCCGCGACGATGCCGAAGACTATCTCAACGAAATGCGCGAAGATAAACGCTACCAACGCGACGTTTATTGATACCGCCCCAAACGAAAGGTCGTCTGAAAAGCCCAAATCGGGTTTTCAGACGACGGCGGATTCGCATTTGAAGTGTAACTTTTCATTACAGAAAAAGGCCGTTATGCAGCAGCATACAGCCTTTCTGCAAGAAAATTGCTATGGGGGCTACACACAACTGACCTAGACGAAATATCCAAAGTCAGGACAGTTGGGGAATATTGCAGGACATGTCATCTAAAACACAAAACCATTTTCAGACGACTTTCTATGTTGAGAAATATGACCAAATACGCGATAAATTTTGCCTTCTGCACAATCCGACGAACTAGCCTGCCAGTTGCGGGAAAATGGATTTCAATCCGGCAACGATGATTTCTACGGAGACAGCGGCAAGCATCATGCCCATGATGCGGTTGAGAATGGTCAATCCTGTTGTACCTAGTTTTTTGCTGATTCGTCCGGCAACAACGAGGATGGCGTAGCAAATCAGGCTGACGAGCAAACCTGCGGCGAGAATCAAAGCAATATCGCTGTAATTTTTGGCAGCTGAGGCATAGATGATGACGGTAGAAATACCGCCCGGTCCGATGGTAATGGGGATGGCGACAGGGACGACGGCAATGGCTTTGGCGTTTTTCTGGATGTGTTGTACGACGCCCTCTTCTTTATCTGCGCCGATATTCTGTTTGGCGGGATTATCGTTGCCGTTCATCATGGAGATGGCGATAAGCAATACCAAAATACCGCCGCCGACTTGGAAGGAGCCGACGCTGATGCCTAAGATTTTCAACAACATCCCGCCCGCTAATGTGAAAACGGTAATGACGATGAAGACGGCGAGCGCGGCAGTGCGGGCGATGCGGCGTTTTTCTTTGGTGCTGTGATCCTGTGTCAAATCGAGATAGATCGAAAGCGCGCTGAACGGGTTAATCAATACAAGGAAGGCAACCAAAAGTTTGCCGATTTCTACACCTAATTCCATTTTTCATTCCCTTATTGGTTTTTTGTAGAGACGTTTACATCCGCTTTATCGTTAAATTCGTAGCGGCGTTTGGTTTTATGTTCGCTGGAAATACCCATCAGCAGCGCAAGTACGGTCATGATGGAAAGCGTTGCAGTACCGCCGTAGCTGACCAACGGCAGGGGGACGCCGACAACGGGCAAAATGCCGCTGACCATGCCCATGTTCACAAAGGCATAACAGAAAAAGGTCATGGTCAATGCGCCGGCAAGCGTGCGGCTGTATAGCGATTGGGCTTTGGCGGCAATCAGAAGTCCGCGCGTCAGGATAACGAGATAAACCAGCAGCAGCAAGATGTTGCCGATCAAACCGAATTCTTCGCCATATACGGCAAAAATGAAGTCGGTCGTAGACTCGGGAATGTAATCCAAATGCGTTTGTGTGCCGTTGAGCCAGCCTTTCCCCCAAACGCCGCCCGAACCGATGGCAATCATGGACTGAATGATATGGTAGCCTGCGCCCAAAGGGTCTTGCGTCGGGTCAAGCAGCGTCAGGACGCGGGTTTTCTGATAGTCGTGCATCCCGTAGTTCCACAAAAGCGGCAATGCGGCAACAAAGGCGACGATGGCGGCAAAGATGACTTTCCACGGCAGGCCTGCGAAAAAAACGATGAAAATGCCCGATGCCATAATCAAAACCGCCGTTCCCAAATCGGGCTGTTTCAGAATCAGCGCAACGGGGATGAGGATTAAAAGCATGGCGATGATGTAGTGAAACCATTTCAGACGACCTTCGTGCCGCTGGAAATACCAAGCAACGGTCATGGGCAGGACGATTTTCATGATTTCGGACGGCTGGATGCGCGTGAAGCCCAGTTCCAGCCAGCGCGTAGAACCATTGACGGTAACGCCTGCAACTTCGACGGCGACAAGCAGCAACACGCCAATCAGGTACATCGGCAGCGCCACTTTTGCGGCATCACGAGGCTTGAAGGAAGCAACGAACCACAGCAGTGCAAAGCCAGTTACGGTATGCATGGTTTTGTGTTCAAGCTGACCGAAATCCTGCCCGTCCGCCGAATAGAGCAAAAACAGGCTCATGACGTAGATGGCGAGCATAGGGAAAAACAGCCACGGGTCTATCGGGGCGGATACGATGCGCTTGATTTTCGCCCACATTCCGACCGTTTCATTCATGATTTGCTTCCTCCTGTTTCAGACCGTAGGCTTTTTGGAACATGGTCGGCGGTTGGGGTTGTGTGCGGTGTTGTTGCGGTTCGGGCATTCCGCCTGCGTCGGGGTCGTCTGAAAACTGCTGCGGCTTGACGTTGAGCATATAAAAGTCGGTTAAGCTGCGGGCAAGCGGTGCGGCGTATGCACCCCAGCCGCCGTTCTCCAGAATCACGGCGATGGCGATTTCAGGCTTCTCTAAGGGGGCAAACGAAATAAACCACGCATGGTCGCGGTATTGCTCGCGCAAGGCTGAGGCGTTGTAACGACCGCCCTGCTTGATTTGCACAACCTGTGCCGTACCCGTTTTGCCGCCCATGCTGTAAGCCAAACCGCCGCCGATGCGGTGTGCCGTCCCTCCCGGCTTCAAGACTTTCTCCATTGCCTGTTTGACGTATTCGAAATTGTCTTGTTTGAACGGAATTTTGTATTCGGGATTGGGATTGATACGCGTGATTTTGCGTTTGTCGAAATCCAACAATTCTTTCACCAAATGCGGCTGATAAACCACACCGTCATTAGCGAGCGAGGCGGTGGCGTGTGCCATTTGCAGCGGGGTGTAGGCGTTGTAACCCTGCCCGATGCTGACCGAGACCATCTCGCCTGCGCGCCATTCTTTGGCGGTAGGATCGGACGATTTGGCAAAGCGTTTCGCCTTCCATTCGCGGCTGGGCAAAACGCCTGTATATTCGCTCGGCAGGTCGATGCCGGTTTTTTTGCCGAACCCGAATTGCGCTAAATACGGCGACGCTTTATCTATGCCCATTTCGTAGCCCAAGCGGTAGAAAAAGGTATCAGACGACACCTGTATCGCTTTGCTCAAATTTGCCGAACCATGACCGCTGCGTACGGAATCTCGGAAAACGTGGCGGCTGCCGGGAATGCTCCATGCTCCGGGCGCAGGAACGACAGTTGTTTGGGTAATTTTGCCGCTTTCCAGCAAAGCCATGCCCATAAACGGCTTAAATGTCGAGCCTGGCGGATACAGACCTTGTGTTACGCGGTTGACCAACGGCTTTTGCCAGTCATCATTCAAGGATTTCCAAGTTTCGCTGTCGATGCCGTCGATAAAGAGGTTGGGATCGAAAGAAGGTTTGGAAACGAAAGCCAACACTGTACCGTCTTGCGGATTGATGGCGACAATCGCCCCGCGCCTGTCTCCCAATATTTTGTCCGCTTTTTGTTGCATACGGATGTCCATGCCCAAACGCAAAGTTTGTCCCATGCGCGACGGCACGTTTTTCAAGACGCGTACGATATTACCGTAAGCGTCTTTTTCCACTTCTTGATAGCCGGGCGCGCCATGAAGCTGCGGTTCGTAATATTTTTCCAGACCCGATTTGCCGATGTGGGTGCTGCCGCGATAGAGCGCAGTCAAGCCCTCTTCTTCCAAAACCTCCTGATCTTTGTCGCTGATGCGCCCGATATAACCTAAAAAGTGTGAAGTCAGCTTGCCATAAGGATACTCGCGGAAAGTGCGCGAATTGACTTCTACGCCTTTAAATTCATTCAGATGCACCGACAATTTCGCTGCTTCTTCATCTGTCAGGCGCAGCTTGAGCGGGATGTTTTCAAATTTACGGTAGCTTTCGCGATATTTGTAAAAACGCTTCAAATCGGTAGGCGTAATATCGACATACTTCCGCAGTGATTCGATGACATCTTCCATCTTGCCTTCAATGCGGCTGGGGATGACCTCTAGAGAAAACACGGGATAGTTTTTTGCCAACGGTACGCCGTTGACATCTACGATTTCGCCGCGGACGGGCGGGGTCGGAATTAATGTGATGCGGTTGCTGGATGCCTGTCCGGAAAAATCGTCATGCCGAAACACCTGCAAATAGACAAACCGAGCCACCAATGCGGCAAACAAAACCACAATCAGGATAAACGCCACCAGCAGACGCAATAAAGAATCGGCTTGCGCCGCCTTTGCAGTCTGTGTTTTACCGCTACCGCCATTTCTCAGACGACGTTTCAGAATATTCAGTATAGACATGATTTCACGTTATCTGTTGGCGCGATAGAAATTGGTCAGCATCAGCATCAACTGGCTCAAGAAAGGCCAAAGCAGCGCACCGGTCAACGGCGCAATGAAACTTTGCCAAGTAATGATTTGGTTGTTGAGGAACAGACGCGCCGCCACCAATACCGCCTGATGGCAGAACAATGCTGCCAATACCGCCCCGATCTGCATGATGTGGCCGTAGAGCATAATTTGACGGCGCGTGTTCAAAACGAAATACACCATGACCGTATAAGACAATGCGTGCAGCCCCAAAGTCGCTGCCGTTGCGGCATCTACTATCAAGCCGAGTAAAAACGCAATACCCATGCCGACACGTTGAGGATGGTGCATCGACCAATAAAGCAGCATCAGCGCGGTCAGCTCCGGCAACCAGAAAAAACCATCAAAGGGAAAAGGCATGAAATCGACAAGCATGGTTACGGCAAAACTTGCCGCAATCACGCCGACGGGCATGGCACGGTAGGAATCGTCAAAATCGTTCATGAATGATTTATTGGGAAGAATGGGAAGAGGACAGAACCAAAACAAAGCGGCTGCGGCGCAAGGCAGCAAACGGGGTCAGTTCTGTGTCGTAATAAGGCGTACCGGACGCGCGGACGACTTTATCCACGCGCGCTACGGGGATACCTGCCGGATAAATGCCGTCCAAGCCAGATGTAATCAAAACATCATGCGGCTTCAAATCCGATCCTGTCGGAAAATAGCGTAAATCCAAACCCACGCCGTTGCCGTAGGCGAGATTGCGTTCGCCCGTCCGCTCAACGGCAACAGGAACGATACTTTGCGCAGCCGACATCAATTCGACTTCCGCACTGTTGGCATGAACTAAGGTAACGCGTCCGATTAAGCCGTTTTGATCGATAACGGCATCGCCTGCTGCAACCCCTTCGCCACTGCCTTTATTGATAATCAAACGTTCGGACAATGGGTCTTTGCCACTGGACAACACTTCCGCACCAATGACATTATTTACGCCTTTTTGTTGCAAACTGTATAGCTTTTTCAGCTCCTGCAATTCGCTCAGGTTGACCTTGTCGCGTTGAAGCTGGATTTTCAGACGACCATTTTCCTCCAAAAGGAGACGGTTTTGTTCTAATAGCTCGGTTTGCGATTGAGATTGGTTGGAAATATATTGATACAGACGTACCGGCTGGTTTGCCAACCATTGCACCGGATAAAGAATCTCCGCGGCAGCAGTACGGACGGGCTGCATTAGGTCGAAACGATCGTCCGCCACCATAATGCCGGCACCCAATAAAAGATACGCAATAAAACGAGGCAACAGCTTTTGGCCCTTTGCCTCGTCAAACCGTAAAGAAGAATGTTCCATTTCAGCCTGCCTTACGGGTTATCCACAAAGACGGCATTCCATTTGCCGATATAATCCAGAGCCTTACCTGCACCATAAGCCACACAGTTCAAAGGCTGGTCGGCAATACCGACAGGGAGTCCCGTCGCATCTGCCAAAACCGTATCCATACCGTGCAACAGTGCGCCTCCACCCGTCAGCATAATCCCCCTGTCAGCAATATCTCCTGCCAATTCCGGCGATGCTTGTTCCAAAGCAAGGCGCACGGCGCGGATAATCTGATTAACCGTTTCGCTCAAAGCCTCGCGCACTTCTTCCGAAGTAATGGCCAACGATTTAGGTGTACCTTCCGCCAAGTCCCGACCTTTAATCCGCATGGCGGTTTCGGTTGCAAAGCCGGAGGCAGAACCGATTGTTTTCTTCAATTCTTCAGCCGTCGCGTCACCAATCAACACACCGCGATGACGGCGCAAATAATGCACGATGCTCTTATCGAACTCATCCCCGGCCGCACGGACAGAGGCGGAATAAGCCATACCGCCTAATGACAAGATACCGATTTCCGTTGTGCCGCCGCCGATATCCACCACCATCGAACCGGCAGAATCCTCAATCGGCAAGCCCGCACCCAAAGCAGCCGCCATCGGCTCCTCAATCAAATGTACGGAAGATGCTCCTGCGGCAAACGCAGAATCCAAAATGGCTTTTCGCTCCACTTGGGTTGCTCCGCCAGGCACGCAGATTACTACGCGCGGCGGTACGACCGAATTGCCTTCAGTCGCTTTTTTAATCAACGTACCCAACATACGCTCGGCAATTGTAAAATCAGCAATCACCCCGTCCCGCATAGGACGGACGATTTCAATATTGCGCGGCGCGCGCCCCTGCATTTTCTTGGCTTCCGTACCAACGGCGACAATCTTGCTTTTACCGCCCGTACCCGACTGAACCGCCACCACAGACGGCTCGTCCAAAACAATGCCTTTACCGC
This sequence comes from Neisseria sicca 4320, assembly GCF_000193735.1. Taxonomy (GTDB): domain Bacteria; phylum Pseudomonadota; class Gammaproteobacteria; order Burkholderiales; family Neisseriaceae; genus Neisseria; species Neisseria sicca_E. The sequence continues at coordinate 8,528 of NZ_AEPF01000148.1, read as the reverse complement.
GCACATAAATCAACGTGTTCGCCGTACCCAAATCAATGGCGATATCGTTGGAGAAAAAACGGGATAGAAAACGAAACATAAAATACCTGAATATCGGCCCGGCACCGATTTTATTTGATTGTTATTCAAAATATTAAAAACATGGGAACAACGCCTTTTCAGACGCCCCCCTCCACTCCCCGTATGAAACGCATGGCGAAATCACACGCCGTTTGAGTAGTTTTCGGTTATAATTCCTCGTTTCATCGAAGAAGAATGCAATGATACCCCAAATAAGGGGGAGCCTGCTATCAGACAAGGATTTTTTATGGCTTTAAGCTTAACCGATGTGGAAAAAATTGCCAAACTCTCACGCCTTTCACTGACCGAGGAAGAAAAAGGCAAAACCCTCTCAGAATTAAACGACATTTTCGCTATGGTCGAAAAGATGCAGAGCGTGAATACCGACGGCATCGAGCCGATGGCACACCCCCACGAAGCCGCCCTACGCCTACGCGAGGATAAAGTTACTGAAACCGACCATGCCGCCGAATATCAAGCCGTCGCGCCGGAAGTGCGTAACCGTCTGTATATCGTGCCGCAGGTAATTGAAGAATAATTTCTCAGACGACCTCATTATATTGAAATGTAAAATCTAAACTTGGGTCGTCTGAAACTCGTTTCTTTTTTCCTTCTAAATTTCAATCACTGTTCAGCCTACGTTTTCGGCAACACTTTCCCGAATATTTGCCTGAAAACAGAAACCGTCTCAATTAGGAATCATGGCGCAATGACCCAATACACTCTCAAACAAGCCAGCCAACTGCTGCAATCCAAACAAATCTCCGCCGTCGAACTGGCAACCGAATACCTCGCTGCCATTGCAGCGCAGAACCCGGCTATCAACGGCTACATCACACTCGACCAAGACAAAACCCTCGCCGAAGCCCGTGCTGCCGATGCGCGCATCGCTCAAGGCGACGCTACCGCGCTCACCGGCGTGCCCATTGCCTACAAAGATATTTTCTGTCAAACGGGCTGGCGCAGCGCGTGTAGCTCCAAGATGCTGGACAATTTCGTTTCGCCCTACACTGCCACCGTCGTTCAAAACCTGCTTGACGAAGGCATGGTAACGCTCGGCCGTACCAACATGGACGAGTTTGCCATGGGCTCGACCAATGAAACCTCGTTCTACGGTGTAACCAAAAATCCGTGGAATCTTAAACACGTCCCAGGCGGTTCGTCCGGCGGCTCCGCAGCCGTTGTTGCAGCACGTATTGCTCCTGTCGCACTCGGTTCGGACACCGGCGGCTCTATCCGCCAGCCTGCTTCACACTGCGGCATCACCGGCATCAAACCTACCTACGGCACGGTTTCCCGCTTCGGCATGGTTGCCTACGCATCCAGTTTCGACCAAGCAGGCCCAATGGCGCAAACTGCCGAAGACTGCGCGATTTTGCTCAATGCGATGGCAAGCTTCGACGAGCGCGATTCCACCAGCTTGGAACGCAACAAAGAAGACTATACCCGCGACTTGGACAAACCGCTCAAAGGCATGAAAATCGGCCTGCCTAAAGAATATTTCGGCGAAGGCGCGGATGCCGATGTGCAGGCTGCTTTACAAAACGTCATCAACCTTTTAAAAGCGCAAGGCGCGGAAACCATTGAAGTTTCCCTGCCGCAAACCGCCCTGTCCATCCCCGCTTATTACGTCCTCGCTTCCGCCGAAGCCAGTACCAACCTTTCCCGCTACGACGGCGTACGCTACGGCCACCGAGCCGCGCAATTCGGCGACCTGGAAGAAATGTACAGCAATACCCGCGCCGAAGGTTTCGGCAGCGAAGTCAAACGCCGCATCATGATTGGCACTTATGTGTTGTCGCACGGCTACTACGATGCCTATTATCTGAAAGCCCAAAAACTGCGCCGCCTTGTCGCCAACGATTTTCAGACGGCATTCGCGCAATGCGACTTCATCCTCGCTCCGACTGCGCCCACCGCCGCCCCCAAACTCGGCAGCGACATCCACGATCCCGTGCAGATGTACCTTTCCGACATCTACACCATCGCAGTGAATCTGGCAGGATTGCCTGCCCTAACCCTGCCCGCAGGTTTCAGCAGCAGCGGACTGCCCATCGGCGTGCAATTTATCGGCAACCACTTTTCCGAAGCCAAAATTCTTGGCGCAGCGCATCAAGTGCAGTTGGCGAGTGATTGGCATACCAAAACCCCTGACGAAAAAGCATAATGTCGGAGCAGTTCGTTTTTCCTGACTTCAAAACCGTGTATAAAAACGCGCCAAAATTTCAAATCCAACATTTGAAGTTCACCTTGCGCAAGTTGTTTGCACGGAGGCAGATTAAGGATTTTGAAACCTTTGTCAATACTTCCGCACTACGTCGTGTTTTTTTCCAAAAGCTGCCACAAGATGCCTATCCTTTGATTCATGCCTTTATTGATAAGCGTTATGACAGACAGCGCAGACTGCAAGCTATAAAAGAAGACCTGTTGGCAGCCGAAAAACTGTTCGGACAGGAAACACTTACCCGTATGGAGACTCGCGAATTCCATATCGTCTTAGCACATCTTTCAGATGACCTGACTTTGTGGCTGAACCGGAACGATAATTGCGTGGATGAAGGAATGTGGTCGTTATCCTTGCGCGACAGCGAAGAAAAACGTCTCTACATGGCAACCTTCGCTCTAGTTGGCGGCAAACTGTTGGCCGCTTCTATCCAAGGCCCCGCAGGGGAAGAAGCCAAAGACCTTGTCCGCAGCCTGACCAAACAACTCCACGGCCTGCGCCCGCAGCAACTGATGGTAACCGCCCTGCAATATTTTTCGGCATCACTCAAGTTGGGTGGCATCATCGGCATTGCCCAAGAACATCAGGTCAAACTGCGCTGGCGGCTGAAGAAACGGGTCAAAATGAATTACGACCTGTTTTGGCAGGAAAACGGCGCAACGCTCGAAAGCGACGGCTACTGGCATCTGCCGCAAACTCCGCCGCGAAAAGACTTGGCGGAAATCGAAAGCAAAAAACGATCGATGTACCGCAAACGTTACCAAATGCTGAATAACATGGCGACTGAGATGCAGGCTTGCTTTCAGAAGACTTGATACCGGGCTTTCAGACGACCTGTTGTCTCTACAAACCAAAACAGGTCGTCTGAAAACAGCCGACCACTTTATATTATTGACATCAAAAGAAAGAACCTCTTATGACTTGGGAAACCGTAATCGGCTTGGAAATCCACGTCCAGCTCAACACCCAATCCAAAATCTTCAGCGGCGCATCGACTGCATTCGGTGCGGAACCCAATGCGCACGCCAGCGTGGTGGAATGCGCATTGCCGGGCGTACTGCCGGTAATGAACCGCGAAGTCGTTGAAAAAGCCATCAAATTAGGCTTGGCGTTGGATGCGAAAATCAATCAGAAAAACGTGTTCGACCGCAAAAACTACTTCTATCCTGATTTACCAAAAGGCTATCAAATCAGCCAGTTGGATTTGCCGATTGTCGAACACGGCAAATTGGAAATCGTGGTCGGCGACGATGTGAAAACCATCAATGTAACCCGCGCGCACATGGAAGAAGATGCAGGCAAATCCGTGCATGAAGGCTTGAACGGCGCGACCGGTATCGACTTGAACCGCGCTGGCACGCCGTTGTTGGAAGTGGTCTCCGAACCTGAAATGCGTTCCGCCGCCGAAGCCGTTGCTTACGCCAAAGCCTTACACAGCTTGGTAACCTGGCTGGACATCTGCGACGGCAATATGGCGGAAGGCTCGTTCCGCGTTGATGCCAACGTATCCGTCCGTCCGAAAGGTCAAGAAGAATTTGGCACGCGCCGCGAGATTAAAAACCTCAATTCCTTCCGCTTCTTGGAGCAGGCGATTAATTACGAAGTGGAAGCGCAAATCGAGATTTTGGAAGACGGCGGCAAAGTACAGCAGGCAACCATGTTGTTCGACCCTGAAAAAGGCGAAACCCGCGTGATGCGCCTGAAAGAAGACGCGCATGACTACCGCTACTTCCCCGACCCTGATTTGCTGCCCGTCATCATTTCAGACGACCGGTTGCAAAAAGCCAAAGCAGAAATGCCCGAACTGCCGAAAGAAATGGCGGCGCGTTTCGTGGCGGATTACGGCGTGTCCGACTACGACGCGCGCCTGCTCACTGCCAGCCGCGTGCAGGCTGCCTATTTTGAAGAAGCCGCCAAAGCCAGCGGACAAGGCAAGCTGACTGCCAACTGGATGAACGGCGAACTCGCTGCTACGCTGAACAAAGAAGGCATGGAACTTGCCGACAGCCCGATTACCGCCCCGCGCCTCGCTGCGCTGGTGGGCAAGATCGCCGACGGCACATTAAGCAGCAAATTGGCGAAAAAAGCCTTTGAAGCCATGTGGGCGGAACCCGAAGCCACCATCGCCGAAATCATCGAAAAACACGGCTTGCAGCAGATGACCGATACCGGCGCGATTGAAGCCATGGTGGACGAAGTGTTGGCAAACAACGCCAAAGCCGTGGAACAGTTCAAATCCGGCAACGAAAAAGCTCTGAATGCGATTGTGGGACAAGTGATGAAGGCCAGCAAAGGCAAGGCGAATCCCGCACAAGTTCAAGAACTGATTAAAGCCAAACTGGCTTAATCCGCTATCACACAGGTCGTCTGAAAGCAAAGTTCCAACGAAGGTAAAATGGGAAACAAGCTTTCAGACGACTGCAAATTCCGCTTTCAATACATACTTCCCGAAATATAGTAAACTTGCCGCCAGTTTTCCTTTCTCTTTGCCTTCATGTTCCCCATTATCCCCACCGACCGCGCCGCTGCCGAATGGCGCAACGAAAGCACGCAAAAGCCGCCCAAGCAGGCAGTTTATGTGCATGAAAGCAATGCAGCCGATATTCTGAAAAACGCCCATGCCCACACGGCAACCGTTTGGACGGGCGATTTCCACAACGCCAAGCAAGTGTTGGCAGCGATGAAAAAGCGCGTCCGCAGGTCGTCTGAAAAAACAAAAAACGCGTCTGTCGATCTTCAGACGACCTTCCACACCCACCGCATGAAGCAGGCGCAGCAAAGCCGCGTGTTAAATATGCTTGCCGTCGAAATCGGCGCGGGTTTTCAGTTAAGCAATCCGCGCGCGCCAGATGTCCGCGCCGCCCTTGCCGATGTGTACGACGAGCCGAACGACGCGCCGTTTTTGCTGCCGCTCAACCAGCTTTTGGGCTTTATCGGCGCACACGAATGGCACAAAAAAGGCATAGACATTCCGCAGCTTGGCGGCAAAATCCACGTCCCCTTCGGCGTGTTCTCGCCCCTGCGCGGCGAATATTTGGACTTAATCGCCCAAGCGCCGTTAAATCCCCATATTCAGACGGCCTTCGACATCGGCACAGGTTCCGGCGTCATCGCCGCCATCCTTGCCAAACGCGGCATTCCCGACATCACCGCCACCGACACCAACCTCCAAGCCATCGCCTGCGCAACCGTTAACCTCGCCCGCTTGGGGCTGGACAAACAAGTCGCCGTACAAGCCGTCGATTTGTTTCCCGAAGGACGCGCCGACCTGATAGTCAGCAACCCGCCGTGGCTGCCCGCCAAACCGACTTCCGCCGTCGAAACCGCCCTCTACGATCCCGACAACGCCATGCTGACCGCCTTCTTAAACGGCGTGCGGCAACATTTAAACACGCAAGGCGAAGCGTGGTTAATCATTTCCGACTTGGCGGAACATCTGCATCTGCGCGACCGCGATTTTTTGGAGCAATGTTTTCAGACGACTTCTTTAGAAGTGGTCGATATTCTGAAAACCAAACCGCGCCACCGAAAAGCCGCCGACGAATCCGACCCGCTCGCCTTCGCCCGCAATCGGGAAACCACTTATCTCTATCGTTTGAAAGCAAAGTCCTGATATACAATTAGGTCGTCTGAAACCCGTTCCCGCCATTCCCATGCAACTGATCAAATACCTCCAATCCCAAGGCATAGGCAGCCGCAAACAATGCCAGTGGCTGATTCAAAACGACTGTGTCGAAATCAACGATACAGTCCGCAACGACACCAAAGCCGACATCGATCCCGCCGAAGTCCAAACGCTGCGCATAGACGGCGAAAACATCGTCGTCGTGCCCATGCCCTATTTTTATATCCTGCTCAACAAGCCCGCCGATTACGAAACTTCCCACAAACCGCAACAATACCCCAGCGTTTTCAGCCTTTTTCCCGATCATATGCGCAACATCGATATGCAGGCGGTCGGCAGGCTGGATGCGGATACGACGGGCGTTTTGCTGATTACCAACGACGGGCAGTTCAACCACCGCGTTACCTCGCCGAAACACAAAGTCCCCAAAATCTACCGCGTTACTCTGAAACATCCTGCCGATGACAGCCTGTGTGAAACGCTGAAAAACGGTGTCCTTCTGCACGACGACAACGAAACCGTTCACGCCGCCGAAGCCGTTTTGGAAAACCCGACCACCCTGCTGATGACCATTACCGAAGGCAAATATCATCAAGTCAAACGCATGGTCGCCGCTGCCGGCAACCGCGTCGAACACCTCCATCGGGACGAATTTAACGGACGAACGGTAGAAAATTTAGCCTCAGGGGAGTGGAAATTCATCACAGTTTGAAAATTTTGAAGTTTTTTCAAAAAAATTTAACCATTATGATTTTTTATTTGTTTAAAAACATGATGATATAAGTGTTAAGATGTCATTAACCAAACTTAACGCCATCATTCGTGAACTATTATATAATTCGCGTGTCTGAGTAACTCTTGCTTCGAGAGAAGTGAGTAAGTGAGTAAGACGTTTTCCCCGTAATGTGTTTGGCCATCTATACTTTTCCCCTTAGTATAGATGGTTTTTTTTATCTGCGATTTTCTTAGCCCTTCCTACCGTATAGCTCCCTTCCCTTTAATCAGGCAAATAGAGTGGACTGGTAAAACAAATTATTTTATTCACAGACCGATGCCGAATGCCTGTTTGCTTAGCTGGATATAGTTCCGGGTAACGGTTAAACGAGACTGGCCTATAAAGCAGCGAAAACGGAGAAAAATTTACAAGACTTGGAAAGAACCTTGGATAATGCCGCAACCGTTGCCTAAAACCAATATAAGGAGATAATAATGGGACATAATATGATGACCACTCAAAAATGGTATGAGCATATTACAGATGTAATTATAGGCACCACTCAAAGATTTGATAGAGAGAAAAGTACTGATAGTATAGAGTATATTAATGAAAGAAAAGGATCTCCAATTGGAGCGATCTGTGTCGTTTCTATAGATGTTTATGCGGCATGCTCACATGCTTATCTGTTTGAACACAACCTTAAAAAGTTCAAACAGTATGCTTATGCTTACAGTAAACTTGAAATACTGGCAAGTATGGGATGGTCTGACCCTACGCCCTTCTTCTTTCCCTGTGACATGCTCAACATTCAAAATCCGATGTTTCTGATGCTGATGAGCGACAGCCCGCAGCTGCGTGATTTTCTGGTGCGCAACATCGACAACATCGCCAACGATACAGAAGCCTTCGTAAACCGCTACGACCTCAACCGGCATATGATTTACAATACTCTGCTGATGGTGGAGGGGAAGCAGCTTGAGCGGTTGAAACAACGTAGCGAGAAAGTCTTGGCGCACCCCGCCCCTAACAAATGGCTGCAAAAGCGGTTGTACGATTACCGCTTCTTCCTCGCTTTCGCCGAACAGGATGCTGAGGCGATGAAGGCCGCCTTAGAGCCGCTTTTCGATAAAAAAACCGCACGTATGGCTGCCAAAGAAACATTGTCATATTTCGATTTCTACCTGCAGCCGCAAATCGTTACCTACGCCAAAATTGCATCCATGCACGGTTTCGATTTAGGTATAGACCACGAAATCGCGCCGAGGGATTTGATTGTTTACGATCCGCTGCCGGCAGACGAATACCAGGACATCTTCGATTTTATGAAACAGTATGACTTGTCTTATCCGTATGAATATCTGCAGGATTGGATAGATTACTATACGTTCAAAACCGATAAGCTGGTATTTGGTAACGCAAAGCGAGAGTGAGCCGTAAATCTCTGAGCGTCTGTTTTATAGTTTTCAGTTTTGCGAAGTACTTATTCAACCCTACAAACAGGAGGTCATCATGTTAATCAAAAAAGGCTTGCTTTCTACTTTGTCCATTGCACTGATAATGGGTTTTTCCGCCCAAACTGCCGATGCAGACACCCACAAACGCCGCCATCCGCGAACTCAAGCCGAACATGGCAAACTGCATCCCGCCTGCAAAAAGTACCTCGACCGCCGCGCTGCATGGTACAAATACAAAGGCAACCGTGCCGAATTGAAAGAAAACCGAAAAGCCCGCAAAGCCTTCCGTGAGCTACCCTATAAAGAACAACGCATCCAATGCCGCGCCGCTTACGAAGCATTTGATGATTTCGATCACGGCAAATTCCGCCGTTAACAATCATATCGGCAAAGGTCGTCTGAAAACGGTTTACTATTTGAGAAAACCCGTTTTCAGACGACCTTTTG
>NZ_AEPF01000149.1 GCF_000193735.1 Neisseria sicca 4320 | reverse complement strand
CGTCGTCGTCGTCGTCGTCGNGNGNGNGNGNGGNGNGTTTGCTGCGGTTGCGGAGAAGTTGGTTTGTGCGGCAACTGTTTTGCCCTCTCCCCGGCCCTCCCCCACGGGGGAGGGGGTGGGTTGCTGGGCGTCGTAGGTTGGGTTGTCAAACCCAACGGTTTTTACGGTTGCGGCGGGTGTTGGGTTTTCAACCCAACCTACGGTGTTGCCGTGATTTTCATTTTGGCGCGACCCATTACGCTCGTTTTGGCGAAACTCGCCACATTCTTTTTCAGACGACCTATCGGCTTTGTCAGATTCAATAATCCGTACGGAATCTTCACTTCCCCAAACACCGCCTTGCGCGTCTTTCCATGCTATTTCGGGCAGTCGTTCGTGATAAAACGCAAAAAGCGCTTCGTCATCGACCAACACGTTTTGCTTGCGCGATTTGTGTTCGAGTTCGCTAATTTCTTTAATCAGCTTTTTGTTGTGGACAAAAAAGTCCGCTTTCAAATCGCATTCCTGCGCCACCAGCGCGCTGCGGATAAAGATTTCGCGTGCTTCTTCGGGGGCGATTCTGCCGTAGGACACGGGGCGGCGCGGCAAGACGGTCAGACCGTAGAGCGTTACCCGTTCGCTGGCGATGACTTCGCCGCGTTTTTGTTCCCAGTGCGGCTCGAAATAGTGGTAGCGGACGAGGTGCGGCGCTTCCTGCTCGATCCATTCGGGCTGGATGGCGGCTACGTCGCGGGCGTAAAGGCGCGTGGTTTCAACCAATTCTGCCGCCATCACCCATTTGGGTTTGGCTTTGAACAGGGAGGAGGCGGGAAAAAGGTGGAAGCGGCTGCCGCGCGCGCCGGTGTAGTCGTTGCCGTCGGGCGATTTCATGCCGACGTTGGCGATGAGGCCGGTCAGCAGGGCGCGGTGGATTTGTTCGTAGCCCGCTTCTTTGGCGGCGCGGATTTGGGCGCGGTGTTGCTTCTTATCCAGTTGTTTTTGTTTGAGCTTGGCGGATAAGTCTTGGTCGCCTGCATTTTCAGACGACGTGAGCTGCCTGACTTCGGGAGGTCGTCTGAAAGCAGCTTCCTTGGTGGTCAAACCCATTTCAATCGCGGTTTGGGCAAGCTGGTGGTGCAACTCGCGCCATTCGCGCATCCGCAGGTGCGACAGGAAATATTGGCGGCACCATTGCACTAACTGCTTGTTGGACAAGCCTTTGTCGCGCTCGCGCTGGAAGCTGTCCCAAATGTTCAGATAGGCAAGGAAATCGGACTGTTTGTCGGTAAAACGTTCGTGTGCCTTGGCGGCGGCATCGCGCGCTTCCAGCGGCCGCTCGCGCGGGTCTTGAATCGACAGCGCGGATGCAATCACCAATATTTCCGCCATGCAGTCGTGTTTCTTCGCCGCCAACAAAATGCGCGCGATTTTCGGGTCGATGGGCAGGCGCGCCATTTGTTCGCCGAGTTTGGTCAGGCCGTTATGTTCATTAACTGCCCCCAATTCCAGCAACACCTGAAAACCGTCATTGATATACCGCTGGTCCGGTGCTTCGAGGAATGGGAATGCCGCTACGTCGCCGAGTTTCAATGCTGCCATGCGCAGGATGACGGCGGCTAGGTTGCTGCGGACAATTTCGGGGTCGGTGAATTCGGTGCGGCTGTTGAAATCTTCTTCTGAAAACAGTCGGATACACACGCCTGCGGAGACGCGTCCGCAGCGGCCGGAGCGTTGGCGGGCGGCGGCTTGGGAGATTTTTTCTACATGAAGCTGCTCTACTTTTGCCCGTGCGGAATAGCGTTTGACGCGCGCGAGGCCTGTGTCGATGACGTATTTGATGCCCGGTACGGTGAGCGAGGTTTCGGCGACGTTGGTTGCCAGTACGATGCGGCGTTTCGCGCCTGAAGGGTGGAAGATTTTGTGCTGTTCGGCGTGCGACAGGCGTGCGAACAGGGGCAGGATTTCGTCGTTGCGGCGCAGCGTGGATTTGCGCAGGGCTTCGGCGGCTTCGCGGATTTCGCGTTCGCCCGGCAGGAATACCAAAATATCGCCTTCGCCGTAGCGCGCCAATTCGTCCGCCGCATCGACAATCGCGTCGGTCAGCTCCACTTCTGCATCGTCTTCGTCTTTGCTGGTCAGCGGGCGGTAGAGGATTTCGACGGGATAGGTGCGCCCGCTTACTTCCAGCACGGGTGCGCCGTTGAAGTGTTGGGAGAAGCGTTCTGCGTCTATCGTGGCCGAGGTGATGATGACTTTCAAATCGGGGCGGCGCGGCAGCAGCTGTTTCAGGTAGCCTAGCAGAAAGTCGATGTTCAGGCTGCGTTCGTGTGCTTCGTCGATGATAATCGTGTCGTAGGCGGCGAGATAACGGTCGGTTTGCGTTTCCGCCAGCAGAATGCCGTCGGTCATCAGCTTGACGCAGGCATCGCGCGAGGTGTGGTCGGTGAAGCGCACTTTATAGCCGACCGCGCTGCCGATTTCTGATTTTAACTCTTCGGCAATCCGCTCTGCCACCGAACGCGCGGCCAAACGGCGCGGCTGGGTATGCCCGATCAAGCCTGCCGCCCCGCGCCCGAGTTCCAAACAAATCTTGGGCAACTGCGTGGTTTTGCCCGAACCGGTTTCGCCGCAAATAATCGTTACCTGATTTTCGGCAATGGCCTTTTTGATTTCTTCGAGCTTTTCGTGAACCGGCAGGGTGTTGTCGAATTCGGGTTTGGGCAATGCGGCTAAACGCTTCAAAAAGATTTCGTGCGATTTTCGGTATTTTTCTTCGACTTTGGACAAGCCGCCGTATTTGTTGGGATTTTTGAAGGCGGAACGCAGGAAGTGGCGGTCTTTAGAGAGGGTTTGGGAGAAGTCGGGATGGGGCATGGTGTTGGAAAAATTTCAAATAAAACAAAGGGAGTGATTATAGCAAAGGTCGTCTGAAAATTTTCAGACGACCTTTGCCGTTTTGGAAATATTAAATATTAAGGATGATCTGCAACGTAAACCTAGAGGCTTGAAATCTTGGCAATCTTCAAATATTTCTTAAAAAGCGGAGGTCTGGATTCCTGCCTGCGCGGGAATGACGGTGCGAGGGTTCGGATTCGATATAAAAGGCTGGCCAGAGGTGGGAGTTGAGAGTCCCGGAATTCCAGCAATCTTTAAACATTCCTGAAAAGCTAAGTCTGGATTCTTTGCTGCGTGGGCATGATTGGGAGTCTCTGATTCGGGTTCGATAAAAGGTCGTCTGAAAACCGAATTTGGTTTTCAGACGACCTTTTGGTTTATATAGTGGATTAACTTTAAACCAGTACGGCGTTGCCTCGCCTTAGCTCAAAGAGAACGATTCTCTAAGGTGCTGAAGCACCAAGTGAATCGGCTCCGTACTATCTGTACTGTCTGCAGCTTCGTCGCCTTGTCCTGATTTAAATTTAATCCACTATAGAAACCCTGTTTACGCCTGCGCTATCGGGCTGTCTTCTTCCTGCCGCTCTTCTTCGTGTTCCGCGCTGTTGAGCAATTTCAACAGCTTTTCGGTTTTTTCCGAGTCTTCGCTGCGGAGGATTTTGGCGGTTTCGGTTTCGAGCAGGGCGGTGTTGCTGTGCAGGATGATGTTTTTGACGGGGAGCAGGTTGTTGGGGTTCATGGAGAAACGGCGCAGCCCCATGCCCAGCAGCATCCGCGTGTAGGCGGTATCGCCTGCCATTTCGCCGCATATGGAGACGCTTTTTTCCATACGGTTGGCGGTGCGGATGATGTGTTGCAGCATTTTGAGGACGGCGGGGTGGCCGGGCTGGTAGAGGTGGCTGACGCTGTCGTCGCCACGATCGACCGATAAGATGTATTGAATCAGGTCGTTGGTGCCGATGGAGATGAAATCGACGAGTTTGAGGATGCTGCCGACGGTCAAGGCGGCGGACGGGATTTCAATCATGCAGCCGACGCTAACCGTGCCGAAGGTTTCGCCGCGTTCGGCGAGCTGGCGTTGGGCGGTGTCGAGGTGGATGAGGCACTGGCGCACTTCAGACAAGGAGGTAATCATCGGCCACATCATACGCACGGGGCCGTGGGCGGCGGCGCGGAGGATGGCGCGCATTTGGGTGCGGAACATGACGGGTTCGGCGAGGCACAGGCGGATGCCGGTGAGTCCGAGCGCGGGGTTGAGGCTGCCGTTGGGGGTGGAATTTTGACCGAACCAGCGGGGGTTTTTGTCCACGCCCAAATCGACGGTGCGGATGGTGATGCTTTTGCCTTTCATTTTTTTCACAATCGCGCTGTACACTTCGTACTGCTCGTCTTCAGACGGCATGGTGTCACGGTTGAGATAGAGGAATTCGCTGCGGAAGAGTCCGACGCCGTCTGCACCGAAATTGTGCAGGGCTTTGATGTCTTCGGCGGATTCGATGTTGGCGAGCAACTCGATGTTGATGCCGTCGGCGGTGGTGGCGGCGGTTTTTTTGAGCTTGTTGAGTTCGCGCTTGTGGATGCGGTATTCGCGGGCGAGGCGGCGGTATTCGTTGAGGACGACTTCGTCCGGATCGATGATGAGGACGCCGTTGATGCCGTCGACGATGACGGTTTCGTTTTCGGTAATAAGCCTGCGGGCGTTGTGCAGCCCGATGACGGAAGGGATGTCGAGGCTGCGGCCGAGGATGGCGGTGTGGCTGGTCGGGCCGCCGACGTCGGTAACGAAAGCGGTGATGCGCTGCTCTTTAAAGAGGACGGTGTCGGCTGGGGAGAGGTCGTGGGCAATCAGGATGGTGTCTTCAAACAGACCTTCGGTCAAATTCAGGTCGTTGCTTTGCCCGACGAGGTTGTTGTGGATGCGGCGGACGACTTGCAACATGTCTTGTTTGCGTTCGCGCAGGTAGTCGTCTTCGATGCTGTCGAACTGGGCGGCGAGTTTGTCGCTTTGCTGTTTCAACGCCCATTCGGCGTTGATTTTTTGTTCTTTTAAAATATCGACGGGTTCGCGCGAGAGGGTTACGTCGGTCAGCAGCATAAGGTGCAGCGAAATAAACGCGCCCAACTCGGTCGGGGCGTTTTCGGGAATCGCGCTGCGCAACTGTTCCAATTCTTTGCGCGTGGCTTTGATGGCGGCATCGAAACGGGCGGTTTCGGCGTCGATGAGGTCGTCTGAAACATCGTATTGCGGCACTTCCGCCGTGCCGCGCGTAATCAGGTGGGCTTGTCCGATGGCGATGCCTTTGCCCGCCGCAACGCCGTGCAGCACGATACTCATTATTCGCCCTCGCCGAAGTAGTCGTTGATTAAGTCGGTCAATGCCTTCATGGCGGCGGCTTCGTCCAAACCGTCGGTTTCCAGCTCGATGACCGTGCCTTTGGCGGCGGCGAGCATCATTAAGCCCATGATGCTTTTGCCGTTGACGCGGCTGCCGTTTTTCGTTACCCAGACTTCGCTTTGAAACTGAGACGCGGTTTGGGTGAATTTGCTGGAAGCGCGGGCGTGGAGTCCGAGTTTGTTGATGATTTCGATTTGTTGTTTTTGCATATTCGGCTTTCGGGTGTGCGGGGTCGTCTGAAAACGTGTTGGTCGGGTTAGACGGCTTCGGCGTGCTGTTTGCACACCAAATCTTCCGGTTCGGCAGTGATGGCGAAAATGCCTTTGACGGCGGCTTCCCTGACCGTTTCAGTAAAGGCGGCGAGGTCTTCCGCCATGGGCGAGTATTGGGTCGCTTTAATCATCATCGGCGCGTTCAGTCCGGTCAGAATGGCGGACTTGCCCGCGCGCACCAGCCTGCGGGCGGCATTGCACGGCGTCGCGCCGAAGATGTCGGTCATAATCAATACGCCGTGGTTTTCAGGAAACTCTTGCAGCGCGGCGATGGCATTGTTGATGATGTCATTTTGGTCTTCGTCAGGCTCCACACCGAGGATGCGGATGTTTTCCGGCATGCCCGTCGGGAAGAAATGATGGGTCAGGCTGCGGTAGGCTTCGCCTACTGCCTCGTGGGTAATGATTAAAAGGTTGATCATGATGTGTTCCCTGATGATATTTTATTCGGTCGGTGTGGGCGAAAGTATAGTGGATTAACTTTAAACCAGTACGGCGTTGCCTCGCCTTAGCTCAAAGAGAACGATTCTCTAAGGTGCTCAAGCACCAAGTGAATCGGTTCCGTACTATCTGTACTGTCTGCGGCTTCGTCGCCTTGTCCTGATTTTTGTTAATCCACTATATCGTCCATTCACCCGCCACATAGCGCGATATGGTGGCACAAAGGTCGTCTGAAAAGGTTTTCAGACGACCTTTTTTAACTCGGCATCAGCCTTGGTCGAGCGCGTAAATCTCGCCCAAATTGCGCCAGCAGCCCGCCGCGTCCATGCCGTAGCCGAAGACGTAGCGGTTGGGCACATCCAGCCCGACATAATCCGCCTTGGTCGGTTTTTCCTTGTCGATCAACTTGTTGGCAAACACAGCCGCACGGCAGCTCGCCGCGCCCATTTCCAAGAGCTTGGACTGAATCGCCGACATTGTGTGTCCCTCGTCCAAAATATCGTCCAACACGACCACATGACGACCCCGAATCTGCTCCGGGTCGGGCATACGTTTCCAGTTGAACGCCCCGCCCGCCAGCTTGTCGCCGTAACGGGAAACATGAACATAATCAAAGTCCAACGGAAAGCGCAACAGCGGCAGCAACTGCCCCGTAAACACCACCGCCCCGCCCATCACAGGCAGCAGGAGCGGATATTTGTCCCCCAAGTCGCGCGTAATCTCGCCCGCCACTTTTTGCAGCGCGGCACGGCATTGGTCTTGGTCGAACAAAAGCTCGGCATTATCAAGCATTGCTTGGGTTTCAAGGCGTTTGGTTTCTAAATCGGTCATGGTAAACAGGGGAAATCAGTTGGGGAAAAAGAAATTATAAACCCAAATCGCGCTGAGGTCGTCTGAAAGCAGGCTTTAAAGTTGCAGAAGAACAGTTTGTTTTTCAAGAATCCGTATAAGCCTGCCAAATTTAGCCTAAGTCAGAAAATTCTGTAATTTTCCACCAGTTGTTTGGCTTTGGGAGTAGAATGCCAAAATATTAATTTGTATCATGATTTACGGCTAAACTATCTTAACACAGGATTTTACTCTATAAATTTCAGACGACGTTTGGATGAAATTTTGTAATTTTACAACAAAGCCGTATGCCATTTATCAACGGATTGACCGAAAGGACGCTTCACATGAGTAATGCAAAACGCGATGTAACCCGCATCAGCCACAATACCAAAATCGTTGCTACGTTGGGGCCGGGCAGCAACAATGTTCAGTTGTTGGAAGACATGATCCGTGTAGGCGGTCTGAATGTCGTCCGTTTCAATTTCAGCCACGGCACGCCTGAATTCCATCAGGAAAATGCCCGCATCGTGCGTGAAGCGGCAAAACGTGCCGGACAAGAAATCGCCATCCTCGCCGACTTGCAAGGTCCGAAAATCCGTGTCGGTAAAATCGCCGACGGCAGCATTGAATTGAACAAAGGCGAAACGCTGGTTCTGGACGCCGCGCTCGAAGGCGAAGGCACGCGCGACGCGGTCGGTTTGGACTACCGCGACCTGCCTGATGATGTTGTTGCAGGCGATGTTTTGTGGTTGGACGACGGTTTGCTGACCTTGACCGTGGAATCCGTTGACGGCAGTAAGATTGTTACTAAAGTTGAAAACAGCCATGTGTTGAAAAGCAACAAAGGCATCAATAAACGCGGCGGCGGTTTGTCCGCAGGCGCGTTGACCGAGAAAGACTTCCGCGACCTGAAAACCGCGATTGCCATCGGTTGCGACTATCTCGCCATCAGCTTTGTGAAATCTGCCGAAGATTTGATCATCGCCCGTGCCAAAGTCGAAGAAGAAATGAAAGGCAGCACTGCCGTGCGCCCCGGTTTAGTTTCCAAAATCGAACGCGTGGAAGCGATTGAAAACTTGGACGAAATCATCCTCGCCAGCGACGGCATCATGGTGGCACGCGGGGACTTGGCGGTCGAAGTCGGACACGCAGCCGTCCCCGCCCTGCAAAAACGCATGATCCGCCGCGCCCGTGAGTTGCGCCGCTTCAGCATTACCGCGACCCAAATGATGGAATCCATGATCACCAACCCCGTACCGACCCGCGCGGAAGTCAGCGACGTGGCAAACGCGGTATTGGACGGCACCGATGCGGTGATGTGTTCCGCCGAAACCGCCGTCGGCGCGTATCCGTTTGAAACCGTCAGCCAAATGGCGATTATCTGCGCGGCAGCCGAAAAAGAGCAGGACTCGCTCAACGGTGTTGCCGAGCGAGTCGAATATCCAGCCGCAGTCAGCACCAACCTGGCGATTGCCGGCGGCGCGGTCGGCGTGGCGCGTGCGGTTCACGCCAAAGCGATTGTCGCCCTGACCGAAAGCGGCTCAACCGCTTTCGAAATCAGCCGCCACAACATCACCCTGCCGATTTTCGCCCTGACCCCGAGCATTTCCGCCCAACGCCGCATGGCGATGTATCGCGGCGTGCGTCCGATGATTTTGGCGACCAGTACCGACCACAATACTGCGCTGAACGAAGTGGAAGCCACGCTGGTTGAACACAAAATCTTGAGTTCCGGCGACCAATACATCATTACCAGCGGCTCGAAAATGCGCGAATCCGGCTCGACCAATACGCTGGAAGTGTTGCGCGTTAAATAATCGACACGCAAACGGCAGATAAACAAGAGGTCGTCTGAAAACTTGGAAACAGGTTTTCAGACGACCTTTTCGCAATATGCCGTGTCGTCATGCGGAATGCGGAGCGGATGGCTTGCCGGATCGGGTTATTGCATGATGCTCAATACAGCAATTTTTTGCGGGGTATTTCGATTGTACCGACCTGTTTCAGCAGGCTGACGTCCAAATCCGTCTGCGAGGTACAGACATCGCCGAAAACGTTTTCACAGTCGGTATCCACGCGGACGATTCCGCCGAATTCTCCTGCTTTGGCAAGGGTATGGATGTCGGCGAAAATACCTGCGTAAATTTCGTCTGCCGCCAGCATGTCCGCTCCTTCGGCAAATACCGGCAGCCGTGCCAGCGCGGCGGCGACAGCCGAAGCGGAAGGGTGGTCGGAAATAGCGGTGGCTTTCAGTCGGATGTTTTTCGCCATACCTTTGCCGTGATTGCGGATAACGAAGGCAATCATGCCGGGTTTGTCTTCTACCGGGCGGATGGCGGCATGCAGGACGGGGTGGACGCTTTCACGCTGTATCAGTTTTTCCCGATGCTGCATTTCGCTTTTTGCCTTGATTCTGACCGAGACGAAAGCCCACGCAAGCCAAACCAGCGCGATAGCGGAAAATGCCGTGATGACAGGGGTAAGGTCGGCGAGATAGTCTTGGGGGTTAAACCAGACGCAGGCGGTTAGAAAACCGGCAAAAAACATCAAAATGTATAAAGCCGGTGCAAAACGGCTAAGGATGGATGCGTGCATAAAGATTCCTGTCGGTGGCAGAATAAGGTCGTCTGAAACCGCTGTGCGGTATTGTCTTAAGGCAATATGATTGTAACGTAAACGATATGGTTTAACACAACCGAATAACGAACGGCATAATCGGAAGAGAGACGGCTGACGCTATTGCCTCCCGCCTCCCGCTGCTTTACCATAAGCCGCTTTCGGTAAAATGCCGCCACCATCTCTTATCACACAACTACCATGAAAAAACTGATCACCCCGTTGCCTATCTTTATCGTCTTGGCCGACATGGTTTACGGCTTCGCCCTCAATATCTCGCAAGGGCTTAATTTGCAGCAAAGTAAGCCTTCTGACGGCGGACTTGCCGTTACCCCCGATATTGCGTTCAACAGCCTGCAAATTATTGCCAACGGCGGCATGATGGTTATTATCGGCTTCGGACTGCTGACTCTGCTCCAACTTAACGGTACGGTTTTAAAACGCCGTATCTTGCCCATCGGCATTTTCCGCACGTTGGGGCTGCTGGCGGTATTGGCATTCAGCGTGCCGTCGCTGTGGGAATGGGGCAATGCGCTGATTTCCGCTGCTATGGGGCATCCCGTGTTCAATTTCGGCAACCCGCGCTATTTGGTCAGCGCATTTTGTATGCCGCTGATTGCCTTATTGTGTCTGAAGCGGCTGTACGATTGGTACAAACTGCACCGTTTGCCGCAGGCGGATACTGCCGTGTCTGCCGCAGTACAGGAACCGGATAAAAAGGTCGTCTGAAAATCCTTTTTCGGTTTTCAGACGACCGGTTTCCATAGGTTTCGGGAAATAAAGAATATCGGAAAATAGCAAGGGTGGGATGCTTAAACCTAATGATATATAACGTGAATTTGAGATAAGGCTCTCTTTGCCTGATGGTGGGTCGTACGTCGCAGATGCCTGTTGTGAAATGTGGCGGGACTTCGTCCGCGAAAAAACGTTTCAACCTATTTGTCCGATTCAAGATTAGATTGATGTGTCTTCAGGCAAGGCCGATGCTGCGGTTTGACTGATTTTGAAGCGTTGCATTATTTAAAAAGGTCGTCTGAAAACCCTTGTTTCAGGTTTTCAGACGACCTTTTGTCTTGTTTCAAACCGCTTACATCAGTCTTTGAAGCATTTGAATACCAATGTGCCGTTGGTACCGCCGAAGCCGAAGGAATTGGAAATGGCAACGTCGATTTTCGCGTCGCGCGCTTCGTTGGCGCAGTAGTCCAAATCGCAGCCCGCTTCGATGTCTTGTTCGAAGATGTTGATGGTCGGCGGGGATTTTTGCTCGTGTACCGCCAACACGCTGTACAACGCTTCCACGCCGCCTGCCGCGCCGAGCAAATGGCCGGTCATGGATTTGGTGGAATTGACGATGACTTTGCGGGCGTGGTCGCCCAGCGCAAGTTTGAGGGCTTTGGTTTCGTTGGCATCGCCCAGCGGGGTGGATGTGCCGTGTGCGTTGACGTAATCGACGTCTTCAGGATTCAGTCCGGCATCTTTCAACGCACGGGTAACCGCCAATGCAGGGCCTTCTTCGTTCGGCGCGGTGATGTGGTAGGCATCGGAACTCATGCCGAAGCCGACGATTTCGGCGTAAATTTTCGCGCCGCGTTTTTTGGCGTGTTCCAATTCTTCCAACACCAACACGCCCGCGCCTTCGCCGATAACGAAACCGTCGCGGCCTTTGTCCCACGGACGGGAAGCGGTGGAGGGGTCGTCGTTGCGGGTGGAAAGTGCTTTCATCGCAGCGAAGCCGCCGACGCCCAAAAGACTGATAGCACCTTCGGCACCGCCTGCAATCATTACGTCTGCGTCGCCGTATTTAATCAGTCGGGCGGAGTCGCCGATGGAGTGCGCGCCGGTGGTACAGGCGGAAACCATGCCGTAGCTGGGGCCGCGGTAGCCTTTGAGGATGGTTACATGACCCGCAATCAGGTTGATCAGCGAACCGGGAATGAAGAAAGGATTGATTTTACGCGCGCCGCCTTCGATAACGGATTTTCCGGTGGCTTCGATGCTGGGCAGACCGCCGATGCCGGAACCGATGTTCACGCCGACGCGGTTTTTATCGAGGCTTTCCAATTCGTCCAAACCGGCATCGTCGATGGCTTGCAGCGCGGCGGCGATGCCATAGTGGATGAATACGTCCATGCGGCGAGCTTCTTTCGCACTGATGTATTGGCCGATGTCGAAATCACGCACTTCGCCGGCGATTTGGCTGTTGATGTCGGATGCGTCAAAGCGGGTAATCCGGCCGATGCCGCTTTTGCCTGCGAGCAGGTTGCTCCATGCGGTGGCGACGTCGTTGCCGACCGGTGATACTTGGCCGAGGCCTGTAATGACTACTCTTCTCTGACTCATGATAATCTCGCTGTTGGTTTCCGGTGGGATGCGGCAAGATGCCGTCTGAAAATGGTAATAGCGGTTCGGAATCGGATTCCGGGCGGCTATTATAACGGATTTTGCCCCATATATATAAGGTAACAGCCTCTATTGCGTTAACGCAGCAGAGGCTGGTGTGTTTGGTGCGGCCGATTAGCCGTTGTGGGCGTTGATGTAGTCGATAGCCAGTTGTACAGTAGTGATTTTTTCGGCTTCTTCATCAGGGATTTCGCAACCGAAAGCTTCTTCCAGAGCCATAACCAATTCTACGGTGTCCAAAGAATCTGCGCCCAGGTCGTCTTGGAAGGAAGATTCATTTTTGACTTCGGCTTCGTTCACGCCCAGTTGTTCAGCAACAATTTTCTTAACTTGTTGTTCAATGTTTGACATATCAGTCGTTCCTTTTGCCTTGCGGCGGGTTGTTTAAGAGAAATAAATTCGTCGGTATTGTACCGAGTTCGGATAGAGTTTTCCATCTAAGTCTGCATTCTAACACAGATTATTCTGGAAAAACCTGTTGTTGTGCATATTAGCATAGCCTGATTTTAACCTACAAGCGGGAATTTGTTTCGTTACGTATTAACATTAACATTATTAAAAAATTTTGATGGCGGTTGCTGCTGAAAAAGTAGGAATTGGATTAGAGAAGGTTTTTGCATATGCTGGTTTCGTGAAGACTTACGCAGGCTAAGCGTTGTCAGCGTTTTCGGGTATATGCTAACATTCTGCAAGGTATCTGTTTAATCATATTCGAACTTAGTTATCAAGCATAATTATCAGTATCCGAAATTCCAGTTAATTAAATATTCAGAGACAATCGTTAAGATTGATTTAAGGATGAAAATGCAAGACCAAGAAAACATTAAAAACCAAGAAGAACAAGAAAACCAGCCAAAAGAGGACAGTGGGGCTATGACCAGGCTGCAAGATGTGTTCAATCTTTCGCATGACCAGGCCCATCCCGATAAAATTGATGCGGTCATCCGCGCTAATACTCGGGTGTCCGGAACCAATATGTGGGTATTGATGTTTGCCATTGCCGTGGCGAGTATCGGTCTGAATGTAAACAGCACGGCGGTAGTGATCGGCGCGATGTTGATTTCGCCGTTGATGGGGCCGATAGTCGGTATGGGTTACGGTTTGGCGGTGGGCGATACTGCGCTGATCCGCCAAGCGGTGCGCAATATTATTATATTCGTCGTCATCAGCTTGATTACCGCTACGTTGTATTTCCTGTTAACTCCGCTTAACGAGGCGCAAAGCGAGCTTTTGTCGCGTACTCAGCCGACCCTTTGGGATGTGTTGATTGCCTTCTTCGGCGGTAGTGCGGGCATTGTGGCGCTGACCCGAAAAGAAGAGGGAAACGCCATACCGGGTGTGGCGATTGCGACCGCATTGATGCCGCCCCTGTGTACTGCGGGCTACGGACTGGCACATGGCAACTGGCACTATTTTCTCGGTGCTTCATATCTTTTTGGCATCAACTGCGTGTTTATCGCTTTTTCCACTTTATTGTTTTCCAAATTGCTCAAGCTGCCGCGCAGAGGACTGGTGACCGAATCCAAACGCCGGTTGCAAAGCATCATGATTACTGCCGTCGTGTTGGCTGTGATGATTCCGAGCGGGTATATGGCATCAGGACTGGTGAGTCAGGAGATCTTCAACACAAAAGCCAATGCCGCAATCACCGCCGCGCAGCAGCAGGAAGGTTTTTTTGTTCTTCGTAAGATGTTGGACCACAGAGAAAATAAAGTCGGTCTGATTGTCAACGGAACGGGCAATGCCGAGAAAATTACCGCCCTGCTGGAAAAAAGCCTTAACGCGTCGGGGGTGAAAGAGCCGAAGGTCAACGTGGTTTATGCGGGAGGGAACGGTGCCAAAATCGAAGAATTGCTGGCAAGCCGAAACAACCCGGTTCAGCAGCAAAATGAGTTGAAAGAGCAGCAGGCCTATATCGATACCGTACTGGCAGGCAAAGCCTCCGATATCGACGATGCAGCGTTACTAAAGGAATTAAAAGCCCAATATCCCGAAGCGGAAAAAATCGTTGTCGGACGCGGCTTGGCTTGGGATAAAGCGCAAACAACGCCTGTTTCCGAACAGTCTGAAAGCCAAAAAAACGCAGAACCGAAGACAGATACATATGACGATATTGTCGTTGTCTCTCTCGAATTGGAGCAGCCTCTGCCTGCCAAAGATCACGCGCGTATACAGGCGTGGTTAAGCCAGCGTTATGAGGGTAAGGTCGTGCGCATATTATTAACGCACAAGTCTCAGACAGATAAACCGTCTAACGAATAATCGCCTTCAGGCTTTATCCATTTCCGAGAAATCATTTATTGTTCCTAGTACACCAAATCCGCCTCAAACACGCCCCTTAAGGCGTTGGAGAGGCGGATTTTTTCTGCGCGTTCGAGCATGTCGCGGGTGATGTGCGTTTCGATGACTGCGTCCGCGCCCAAGTAGGTTTGCGGATGCCGCAACACGGCTTGGCGCATGACGCCGTTGAGGATGTCCAAATCCAGAGACGGGGTGAGCCATTGCCCTTGGTATTTGACGAACACGTTGCTTCTGCCGCCTTCAAGCAGGAGGCCGTCTGAATTGAAAAACAGGCTGTCGAACGCGCCTTGTGTTTCGGCGGTTTGCCATGCTTGGTCGTACAGGGTGCGGCGGGTGGTTTTGAAGCGGCGCAGGTAGTCGCGGCGCGGGAGGGGTTGCGGGGCGGGGATGACGCGCTGCGGGGCGGACAGCTCGGCGGTGGCGGCATGGCTGAGGATGAGGTCGTCTGAAACGAGTTCGGCTTTCAGGCGGAAGAGGCCGTCGGGCAAGTCGGCGATGTATTGCCGGATTCGGGTTTCACAGTCGTCGGGCAGGGGTAGGTTGAGGGCTTGTGCGGAGGTTTTCAGACGACCTAAATGCAGGTCGAGCAGGCGGCATTGCCTGTTTTCCACGCGCATGGTTTCGAAGATGCCGAAGGCGGGGAGCAATTCGTTGAGGAAACGGGCTTTCCAGCCGCATTCCCGATATTCGGCGGCGGGGTCGCTGTCGATGACGATGCCGGAACCGACGCCGTACACCCCTTGATATAGTGGATTAACTTTAAACCAGTACGGCGTTGCCTCGCCTTGCCCTACTATCTGTACTGTCTGCGGCTTCGTCGCCTTGTCCTGATTTGTTAATCCACTATCTAGGTCGTCTGAAATCGAGTTGGAAGCGGGTTTGAGCGATAAGGTTCGGATGACGACGTTGAATATGCCTTCAAACCCAAGCCCACTTTCACATGGATTCAGGTAGCCGATGCTGCCGGTATACAGACCGCGCGGTTCGGCTTCGAGCGATTCGATAATCTGCATGCTCATGCGTTTGGGTGCGCCGGTGATGCTGCCGCAGGGGAAGGCGGCGCGGAGGATGTCGGCGGCGCTAATGTGCGGCAGGGCTTGGGCCTGGATGGTGCTGGTCATCTGCCAGACGCTGCCGAAACGCGATACTTTAAACGGCTCGGGTACGCATACTTTGCCGGTTTGGGCGATTTTGCCGAGGTCGTTGCGCAGCAAATCGACAATCATCACGTTTTCGGCGCGGTTTTTCGGGTCGGCTTGCAACTCGGCGGCGCGGCGTTCGTCTTGCCCGTCGCCCAAAATCGGCGCGGTGCCTTTCATCGGTTCGGTGCTGATGGTGCCGTCCGCACCGATTTTGAGGAAGAGTTCGGGCGAGAAACACAGCGTCCACGCGGATTTCCCTTCCGCATCGGGCAGGTGGGACAAAACGGCATAGGGGACGGGTTGGCGCAGGCGGCGGTAGAGGCTGACGGGGTTGCCGTAGGCTTGCAGGTGCAGGCGGGTGGTGTAGTTGATTTGATAGGTGTCGCCGCGCCGGATGGCTTCGTGGATTTGGCGGATGCAGTTGAGGTAATCGGCTTCGGATACGGAGGATTGCGGCGTGGAAATGCCGGCGGGGAGGTCGTCTGAATTTTGGGCAAGCCAGCTTGCGGCATCGATGTCGGCGCAGTCGGCAAACCAGTGCAGGGCAAGATTGCCGCCGCGTTCGGACTCAATCCCCATCAGCGGCAAACCGAATTCGTAGTCTGCAAACAACACAGCATGCAGCCCTTTTTGCCAGCCCTTTTGCAGCGTATCGTCTAGCAAATCCAGTTCGTTATGATGGAAAAGGCGGCTTTCCACATGATTTTGATAGAGTTTTGCGCGGCCGCTCACGGCATCGTCAAACAGGGCGAAATAGGGCATGGCTGTGGTGCAAATAGCCTGATTATACGCCGTTTTTACACAAATTAGCAGACCGCGCCGAAAAAAATGAAGCAGTGTAATTTTATGTAGTCCGCTGAGGGGCAAAGGAGTAGAATAAAACCATACCACACCATATCATTTCAAACTTAAGCAATAAGGAGACCCTATGGCAGATCATCAGTTAGACCCCTTCGAAAACGTTGAATTAGGCGAAAAACAAGACCAGTTACAAGTTTTTGAAAAAGCTGTTTTGGAACACGAGGGACGCGTTTCGGATGAAGATTCCAGCAGCGCGCCGCTTCCCGCCAACTACCCCTACAAACAACGTATGCGCCGCGCCGTATACGAAAAAGAAAAACAAAAGCTGCAAATCGAATTGCTGAAAGTGCAAAGCTGGGTCAAAGACTCCGGCCAACGCATCGTCAGCCTGTTTGAAGGCCGCGACGCCGCAGGTAAAGGCGGTACCATCAAACGCTTTATGGAACATTTGAATCCGCGCGGCGCGCGCGTTGTCGCTTTGGAAAAACCGACCACGACCGAACGCGGCCAATGGTATTTCCAACGCTATATCCAAAATTTGCCGACCGCAGGCGAAATGGTCTTCTTCGACCGTTCATGGTACAACCGCGCCGGCGTAGAACGCGTGATGGGCTTCTGCGAACCCAACGAATACCTACTCTTCATGCGTCAAACCCCTGAATTGGAACGTATGCTCGTCGCCAGCGGCATCCACCTCTTCAAATTCTGGTTCTCCGTATCCCGCGAAGAACAACTGCGCCGCTTCATCTCCCGCCGCGACGATCCCCTGAAACACTGGAAACTCTCCCCTGTCGACATCCAGTCGCTCGACCGTTGGGACGACTACACCGAAGCCAAAAACGCCATGTTCTTCCACACCCACACCGGCGACGCGCCTTGGATCATTATCCGTTCCGACGATAAAAAACGCGCCCGCCTCAACTGTATCCGCTACTTCCTGCACCGACTGGACTACCCGGGTAAAGACGTGAAAGCCATCGGCAAAGTGGACGAAAAAATCGTCCTCATCCCTGACACACGCTACAAAGAGAAAACCGTCGACATCGGTCATGACTGATTGAGCGGTCAGCTGTTTCAACAGTAAAAAAGGTCGTCTGAAAACCTGAAATACGGGTTTTCAGACGACCTTTTGTTTGTGTGGTAAAGGTCTTGGATACGGGCTGTTCTAAAAGATATAGTGGATTAACTTTAAACCAGTACGGCGTTGCCTTGCCTTGCCGTACTATCTGTACTGTCTGCGGCTTCGTCGCCTTGTCCTGATTTTTGTTAATCCACTATAGGCTGACCACCGAAACCGACCAAGCCTATCTCAACGCCAATCCCGACGGCACGGCAACCCGCTTCAACGATTCCGCGCTTACGCCCAGCCTGCGTCTGAGCTTTCAGATGGGCGAGCAGTTCACCGGTTTTGCCACTTATTCACAAGGCTTCCGCACGCCGCCGTTTGACAGCGCGACCATGGCGTTTGCCAACACGACCTACGGCTATGCCGTCATCCCGAATGCCAACCTCAAATCCGAACGCTCCAACAGCTTCGAATTGGGCATGAAGTTCAAAAACGAACGCGCCCGCGCACAAGTTACCGCGTTCTACAACCGTTACCGAAACTTCATCGACCGCACCGAAGTCGGCACTACCACCATAGGTGGCCGCCCGATTATCCAGTACCAATATCAAAACCTGGATAGGGTCAAAACCTACGGTGCCGAAGCCTCTGCCGCCTACAAATTCCTGCCGGGCTGGCAAGTCTCCGGCAGCATCGCCTGGATGCGCGGCAAGCAGCAAGACGGAACTCCGCTGGATTCCGCCTACCCGCTCAACGGCGTTTTGGGCGTGGACTACGCGCAAGAAAAATGGGGCGTCGATACCAAACTGCGCTGGTCGAAAAAACACAGCCGCGTCAGCAGCGACAGCGTTTTCCAAGCGCCGGGCTACGGCGTATGGGATGTCGGCGCGTGGTACAAGCCGTCTAAAAACGTCGAAATCGGCGCGAACATTTACAACATCGGCAACAAAAAATACTGGCAACACGCAGACGTAGCCGGCATGAGCCGCTCAAGCGTGATGGATTTATACACCGAAACCGGACGCAATTTCGCCGCCCGCGTGCAGCTTAAGTTTTAACATGAACCCAAGAGGTCGTCTGAAAACAAGCCATGAGTTGAATGCCTCATAACTAAGGCTAAAAGCAAATCAAGCCTTTGATTTTCAGACGACCTCAAGCCATCCCGCATATACCGAACTCAAAATTTAGTCAGTTACCGATACTTTTCATTTTCTGTTTCCCCTCGCTATCGTCCCTTGACACTACCGATCACTAGTGATTTAATTTACAAATCTGATTAATAATTATTTTTAATCAACTATGGAACAGCAGATTGTTTGGACACCGCGCCAATCCGCGCCCAAAGCCTTTCCCGAACGGCAGGCGTTGATGCCGATATGGGGCGGCATACCGATTCCCCGTCCGCAATGGCAGAACATCTGGCGGCAGAAGCTCCCCCATGCCGCCGATTCCGACGCGCTCGCCTATCTGCACATTCCCTTCTGCGCCAACCACTGCGTGTTCTGCGGCTTCTACCGCAACGCGTGGAAAGAGAGTTACAGCAGCGTTTACACCGACAAAATCATCGAAGAAATGGCAGTGGAAGCCGAAATCCACCAAGGCAACGGCAAAATCCGCGCCGTCTATTTCGGCGGCGGCACGCCCACCGCGCTGCAAACCCCGGACCTCGCCAGACTCATCCGCGCCTGTTACCAATACCTGCCGATTGCTGACGACTGCGAGTTCACCATCGAAGGCCGCATGAGCCATTTCGACATCGAAAAAGCCCAAGCCTGCATCGAAGCGGGCGCCAACCGCATTTCCATCGGCGTGCAAACCTTCGACACCGCCATCCGCCGCCGCCTCGGTCGCAAACACGGCGGCGACGAAGCCTTTGCCTATCTGGAAAAACTATGTGAAATCAATGCCGTCATCGTTGTCGATTTGATGTTCGGCCTGCCCAACCAAACCGACGCCGTTTGGCAAAACGACCTCGAACGCGCCACCGCCCTGCCTTTGTCCGGACTCGACACCTACGCCTTCAACCTCTATCCCATGCTGCCTATCAACCGCATGGTGGAGAAAGGCGCATTTCCCGCCCCGCCCGGTTTCGACATTCAGGCAGACCAATACGCCTACGCCGTCGAAACGCTGGCGCAAAAAGGCTGGAACCAAGTCAGCAACAGCCATTTCGCCTATCCCGGCCGTGGCGAACGCAATCGCTACAACACCTTGGTCAAATCCAACATCCCCTGCTGGGCGTTCGGCTCCGGCGCAGGCGGCAACCTCGGCGGCTTCAGCTATCAGGTGCAAGGCGATTTGGACAGCTACCTCGCCACCCCGAAAGGCGAAAAAAACATCGCCTTCATGAGCGGCCACAGCTCGAACAAAACCCTGCTCGGACAAGTGCAGCACGACATGGAAACAGGTCTTCTGAATCCCTCGCTGTTCGACGGCAACGCCGCCGCGCAGAAACTGATTGCCCAATGGCAGGCAATGCAACTCTTTGAAGAACAAGGTTCGGACGGCCTCATCCGCCTGAACACCAGCGGCCGCTACTGGTCGCCCACCCTCATCCGCAAACTCATGCTCACCCTCCCAACCCAAGAAAAGGATCAAACCATGCAAAAACTTTCATCCGAACAACAAATCATGTTGCGCCAATCATTGGAAAAAAATCCCGGCCAAGTGCTCGAAATGCTCGCCGCGCAAAACCAATGCAGCTTTGAAGACGTCATCCGCTGCCTGCCCGAAAACTGCATCCGCCAAACCGAAGGCAGCCGCATCGTCGAAATCCTCCAAGCCGTCGCCGCCTGGGACGAAGCCGTCACCTTCATCGCCCACACCCCCGACGCCATCGTCGAAGTTACCGGCAAATTACCTAGCGGCAAAGTCGGCCGCGGTTTCTACAACTTCGACCACCCCGAAACCGACGGCGGCGTACACGGTCATATCTATTACGAAAACTGCGCCGCCATCTATCTTTTAGAGCGTCCGTTTATGGGCAAAGACACCTGCTCGCTCAACTTCATCAACCGCAACGGCGGCGCCATGTTCAAAATCTTCGTCGGCCGCGACGAAGCAGGCGAACTCAAACAACACCAAATCGAAGCCATGAGAAAACTGTTTGAGGCGGCTTAAACAGGTTTCAGACGACCTCTGTCTGAAACCGACAGAAATTGCCGCATTCCTGCACAAACGAAACCATCTCTCGGCATCGTAAATATCCGATGAAATTTGACAGGCTGCCTGCAAGATTGGCGTTTGTCACTAAAGTAAGCTTGCGCTTACCGCCCTCTCCCTAACCCTCTCCCACGGGGAGAGGGGATAAATTGGCAGGGAGACTCCAAGTGGCAGAGAATCCAAAAATGGTTGAATCTCAGTATCCTCAATCCCCTCTCCCCCGTGGGAGAGGGTTAGGGAGAGGGTAAAACCCACGTTACGGCTGTTGTTATAAAACCTGCCTTGCCCGTTTTCAGACGACCGCAGCTCTGCCACGAAAGAAAACCAAAAAGAAGTAGCGTTAGCTTTGCCCACGACCACATAGCTTCAAACACAACAAGGTCGTCTGAAAGAGTAATATCAACAAAGCTAAAACGAACGCAGTAAGTTTCACTGAAACCCAAATACAGATTTCAGACGACCTTTGGGTCAATGTCGTGGGCAAAGCCCACGCTACGGCTAAGATTCAACCATTTTTGGCTTCTCTGCTGCTTTTAGCTTCCCTACCAACCCATCCCCTCTCCCCGTGGGAGAGGGCTAGGGAGAGGGCATAGCACCAAACCGGTAAGTCAATTACGCGGGCAAAACCCACGCTACGGCAGTTGTTATAAAACCTGCTTTACCCATTTTCAGACGACCTCCACTCTGTCGCGAAAGAAAACTAAAAAGAAGTAGCGTGGGCTATGCCCACGACCACGCAGCATCAATCACAACAAGTCGTCTGAAAATCAACCAGCCTACCGCAACCACTCAACAAAGTAAGCAGATTATTGAACCCCTAACCATCCGAAACACAAAGGAGACCCCATGCAGCTCATCTTCGGCGCCAACGGCCCGTCCGGCCGCGCATTCATCCGTACACTCACCCATCCCGCCGACACCGTTGCCGTATTAAGAAAGCCGCCTGAAGACTCGTTCTTTAGCGAACACCACATTCAGACGACCGTAGCCGACGCGCTCGATGCCGATGCGCTCGACAAAGTGTTCGCACAATACCGCCCCGACAGCGTCATCAGCTTCGTCGGCGGCAAAAACGAACAAGGCATACGCAGCGACGCACTGGGCAACATCAACATCATTGCCGCCGCCCAGGCCGCCAACCCGCAAGCCCGTTTCATCCTGATTACCAGCATGGGCTGCGGCGAACAATGGGACATGATGAGCGAACCCTTCAAACAAGCCCTCGGCGAAGCCGTCCGCGCCAAAACCGAAGCCGAAATCTACCTCAAGCAAAGCAGTTTGAACTGGACCATCCTCCGCCCCTGCGGCTTGGACAACAGCGAAGATAACCGCCACATCCTGACCGACCACCCCGACGGCATCCCTAAAAACTACATGAGCCGAAACGGACTCGCCACCGCCGTCGCCGCCGTCCTGCAAGCCCCCGACAGCATCGGTAAGGTTTACACCGTCGGCGCAGGCAGTTAACACCGCGCCCATAGCCAAACAGGTCGTCTGAAACCGTTTCAGACGACCTGTTTGATGCATGATTGATTCGATAGGTAATAATATAGTGGATTAAATTTAAATCAGGACAAGGCGAGGCAACGCCGTACTGGTTTAAAGTTAATCCACTATATATCTGCTTATGACTTGGTAGGGATAAGCGGCATAAGTTTATCGGCACGTTCAAGAAACAAGTTATCTTGAGGATAAATCGGATTAGTCAGATATAGCGGACGATAGCAGGAAATGCCGACATCGTCATTCCTGCGCGGGCGGGTATTTGGAGGCTTGAGATTGCGGCAATCTTCATATTTTTCTGGAAAACTCAGGATCAGACTCACGCCTGAGTAGGAATGACAATACGGCGTTGCTTATTCAAAATTTTATGAAAAAACGTCATCTGAAAATTTCAGACGACGTTGTGTTGTCGGCAATCGATCAATATTTATTGATGTTGCTGTGGATATTGTATTGGTTGTGTTCCGTATCGTGGGAATCTTGCGGCGCGTTGCGGACGTGCGGTTTGTCGTCAGACATGTTGTCCAAGTCGCGGCCGGGTTCGGATACGGTGTCGCCGATGTTGATGCTGGTCAGGTTTTCCAAAATGATGGCGGACGAGAGATGTTCGCCGGTGCGGTACACCATAGCCAATGCGGTTTCTTCGGCAGGGATGGAAACATATTTGACTACGCTCTTACGGCCTTTTTTGCCATCTTCCAAATCGACTTTCACTTGGCGGTCGCGTTTGTAAATGCTCAAGACCGTACCTTTGTCCAAACCGTCGGCAGAACCTTTGTTCAGGGTAACGGTTTGGAATTGTCCGGCTTCGTGTACGCCGTCGAGGATGGAAATGACTTTACCGTTGATGTGTTGCGTCGGCGCGTGCGGCATGATTTGGAAAGGCTCGGTTTCGCCGTCCATTTTCAGCAGGAAATCGCCTTTGCGGATTTCGGAAACGGCTTCTTCCACAATCATAGGTTGCGCGGTTTGGGTCGGCACTTTCACCAGAGGATGCAGGCGGGTGTAGTATTCGCCGTCTTTCAGGTATTTGCGGTCTTTGTCGGAAGCGGAGTCCAGTGCGCTGTTGGTGTAGGGCAGGGTGCTGACGATGCCGCTGAAGACGACTTCTTGTCCGAGGTATTTGCGGGTGTCGGGATCAGTCAGGTCTTTGACGGCGCGGTAAACCAGATAGCGACCGGGTTCGGTCACGCCGTAGGCGTACACGCGTTCGCCTTTGCTGTACATGATGCGGTTGTCAGGACCGTCGATCAGGCGCGGTGCGTCTTGGGTCTTCATTTGGTCGATGAACTGCGGATGTTGCATGAACATGCGGTAGAAGTTCACGTTGACGGTTTGGATACCGTAGCCTGAAGAAGTTTCGCGAACGCGCGGGCTGAGTTTGATGACCGGAATACCGTCATTGCCTGCGGAACTGTTTTCGAAGCCCAGTTGCGGGCGACCGTTGACGTAGCGCAAAACCAACACTTGACCCGGATAAATCAGATGCGGATTGCGGATTTCGCCGCGGTTTGCGCCCCAAAGGCGGTTCCATTGCCACGGGCTGTACAGATATTTGCCGGAGATGCTCCAGAGTGTGTCGCCGTTTTTCACGACGTAGCGTTGCGGCGCATCGGGGCGCACTTTTAATGAAGCTGCTTGAGCGTGGGCGGAAATTGCCATGCCCGCGACACAAAGCAGGGTTATAATACGTTGTTGCATAACCGTTCCCCTTGAAATTGATTCGGTTTGTCTTTAAATGATAAACGGAGAAAATGAAATGGCCGGGAGTTTGCAAAAACCGCCGTCCCCCTTTAAAAAACGTCAATGGGCGTTTTGTGCGCATTGAACGGAAATTCATTGGTACATATTTTATCATTGAATGTTAGTGTCATCACGGGAATTGTGAAGGCAGACGCAAAATTTGTATGAAAACACACACAATCTGCTGCCAGATGCGTTTGGATACGCGTCCCAAGTATTGAAAAACGAAGAGAAAATTATGGCTTTACTGAATATCCTGCAATACCCCGACGAGCGACTGCACACTGTGGCAAAGCCTGTCGAAAAAGTCGATGAGCGCATCCAAAAGCTGGTCGCCGATATGTTTGAAACCATGTACGAAGCGCGCGGCATCGGGCTGGCGGCGACGCAGGTCGATGTGCATGAGCGCGTCGTCGTGATGGATTTGACCGAAGACCGCAGCGAGCCGCGCGTGTTCATCAACCCCGTCATTGTTGAAAAAGACGGTGAAACCACTTACGAAGAAGGCTGCCTGTCTGTGCCAGGCATTTACGACACCGTTACCCGTGCCGAACGCGTCAAGGTCGAGGCTTTGAACGAAAAAGGCGAGAAATTCACGCTGGAGGCGGACGGTCTGCTGGCGATTTGCGTGCAACACGAATTGGATCACCTGATGGGCATCGTTTTTGTCGAACGCCTGTCTCAGCTCAAGCAGGGTCGGATTAAGACCAAACTGAAAAAACGTCAAAAACACACCATCTAAAAGCCGAATGATACGGTTGGACAGGTCGTCTGAAAGAGGGAAGCGGCAGCGAGCCGTTGTTTTTCAAACTTTCAGACGACCTGTCGCAATGTTTGCCTATTCTTTTAAGATGGTGGTTAGAAACAGTAACAGCCGTATTCCGTAATCTGTTCCTTTCCGTCAGACGGAAACAAGCTTGCCGTTGCGGTACATAGGTCGTCTGAAACCCATTTCCAAGGAGTTTCCCCATGAAAGTCATCTTTGCCGGTACGCCCGATTTTGCCGCTGCCGCCTTAAAAGCCATTGCCGCCGCCGGTTTTGAAATCCCGCTGGTGTTGACCCAGCCTGACCGTCCCAAAGGGCGCGGGATGCAGCTTGCCCCGTCTCCCGTGAAGCAGGCCGCATTGGAATTGGGTTTGCGCGTGGCGCAGCCTGAAAAACTGCGCAACAACGCCGAAGCCCTGCAAATGCTCGAAGAGGTCGAGGCAGACGTAATGGTCGTTGCCGCCTACGGACTGATTTTGCCGCAAGACGTGTTGGATACGCCGAAACACGGCTGCCTCAACATCCACGCTTCGCTGCTGCCCCGTTGGCGCGGCGCGGCGCCGATTCAGCGCGCGATTGAAGCGGGCGATGCCGAAACGGGCGTGTGCATCATGCAGATGGACATCGGTTTGGACACCGGCGATGTGGTCAGCGAACACCGTTACGCCATTCAATCGACCGATACGGCGAATGAAGTACACGACGCGCTGATGAACCTCGGTGCGGAGGCTATTGTTGCTGATTTGCAACAATTAAAGGCAGAGGGTCGTCTGAAAAGCGTCAAACAGCCCGAAGAAGGCGTGACTTACGCGCAAAAATTAAGCAAAGAAGAAGCGCGTATCGATTGGAACGAAAGTGCGGCAGTGATTGAACGCAAAATCCGCGCCTTCAACCCCGTTCCCGCTGCGTGGGTGGAATATCAAGGCAAGCCGATGAAAATCTGGCGGGCTGAAGTAGTGGCACAACAGGGCAGGGCGGGTGAAGTGTTGTCTTGTTCGGCTGACGGCTTGGTCGTTGCCTGCGGCGAGAACGCGTTGAAGATTACCGAATTGCAGCCTTCCGGCAGCAAACGGATGCCGATTGCGGCGTTTGCGGCGGGGCACAAGATTGAGGTTGGAACGGTTTTGTAGAAGCCGTTTGCAGACTCATTAATTTTCAGACGACCTTTCTTCGGATAGCTTAGAGGTCGTCTGAAAATATCAGTAGGGAAACATTTGGTTTTGTTGAACTGACGACAAGATTCCCCACGTTTAGGAGCAGATCATGGCAGTGTTTGAAGTAGTCGAAGGCGATATTACGAAACTTGAAGTCGATGCCATCGTGAACGCCGCCAATTCCTCGTTGTTGGGCGGCGGCGGAGTGGACGGCGCGATTCACCGCGCGGCGGGGCGGGAATTGCTGGAAGAGTGTAGGCAGTTGAACGGCTGCCGCACGGGCGAAGCGAAAATTACCCAAGGTTATCGGTTGCCGGCGAAATTTGTGATTCACACCGTTGGGCCGGTTTGGTTCGGCGGACACCGCAGCGAAGCGGTCAAGCTGGCGGAGGCGTATCAAAATTCGCTGCTGCTGGCGCAAGAACACGGCATCCGCAGCATCGCCTTCCCCTGCATCAGTACAGGCGTGTACCGTTTTCCTGCCGATTTGGCCGCTGAAACCGCTTTGGCAATTTTGAAAAAAACTTTGCCGCAGTGTCCGACTGTCGAAAAAATCGTCTTCTGTTGTTTTTCGCCGCAGGATGCCCAACGCTATCGAGCTTTGTTGGAACGGGACGGAGCGGTCGTCTGAAAGTCTTGAATCGGGCGAAACGGCAGATAAAAGGTTTTCAGACGACCTCGGGTAAACTTGAGGTCGTCTGAAAACAGAAAAGCCGGACAGGCAGTCCGGCTTGTATAAAAATTAATCGTCGCAGTGGTTGTCGGTGTCGACTCTGATGACGCGGCCGCTTTGTGAAGAAACGTCCACATCGTATTCGGTACAGCCTCTGCGGATTTCGATTTCCCAGCGTCCTCTGCTGTAATCGACGTCGGTAACGCGTCCGCCGCCAACGCGTTTTTTAGCGATTTTAACGGCTTGCGCTTGGGAGATGGAGCGGGAATGTTTGTGCGGTGCCGCTGCGGCGGTCAGACTGCCGGAAATGAGTGCGGCGGAAACGGCAAGCAGGGAAAGGGCGCGTAATTTCATGATGGGTCCTTTATGTGGCATAAAAAACAAACTATATGAAGATTGCCGCAAACAGGCAATCGGATTAACACAATTTGAATTTTGCCCCGAACACCGCCCGAACCGCTTGTGCGGCGTTTACATTTTTAACGAACAAATCGAACCACAGCAGTCATTTAAGGAATTGAATTTATGAGTATGTCCCTCGCCCAAAAACTCGCCGCCGACAGCATTGCGGCGGTTGCCGAAGGGCGCAACCTTCAGGATGTGTTGGCGCAAATCCGCGCAGCGCATCCCGAGCTGACGGCGCAGGAAAACGGCGCGTTGCAGGATATTGCCTACGGCTGCCAGCGTTATTTGGGCAGTTTGAAACATATGCTCGCGCAGATGCTGAAAAAGCCGATTGACAATCCGCAGCTCGAAAGCCTGCTTTTGGCGGCGATGTACCAACTGCATTACACGCGCAACGCGCCTCATGCGGTGGTCAACGAGGCAGTGGAGAGTATTGCGAAAATCGGGCGCGGGCAGTTCCGCTCGTTTGCCAACGCGATTTTGCGGCGGTTTTTGCGCGAGCGGGAGAAGCTGGAGGCTTCGTGCAAAAAAGACGATGTGGCGAAACACAACCTGCCGCTGTGGTGGGTGGCATACCTGAAAAACCATTATCCGAAACACTGGCACAACATCACCACCGCGCTGCAATCGCATCCGCCGATGACGCTGCGGGTCAACCGCCGCCACGGCAATGCCGAATCATATTTGGAAAAGCTGGCGGCGGAAGGTATTGCGGCTAGGGCGTTGGACGAATGTGCGGTAACGCTGGACGAGGCGGTTCCCGTCAGCCGGCTGCCTGGTTTTGCCGAAGGGCTGGTGTCGGTGCAGGATTTCGGCGCGCAGCAGGCGGCATATCTGTTAAACCCTAAAGACGGCGAACGGATTTTGGACGCGTGCGCCGCGCCGGGCGGGAAAACAGGGCATATGTTGGAATTGGCAGACTGTCATGTGACCGCTTTGGACATAGACGAAGGTCGTCTGAAAAGGGTGAAGGACAATATTGACCGTTTGGGGTTTCAGACGACCGCTCTGACTTGCGCCGATGCGCAGGACTTGGCGGCGTGGTATGATGGAAAGCCTTTCGACGCCATCCTTGCCGACGTGCCGTGTACCGCTTCGGGTGTGGCGCGGCGCAATCCCGACGTAAAATGGCTGCGCCGTCCGACCGATGCCGCCAAAACCGCCCGTCAGCAGGAGGCATTGCTGGACGCGCTTTGGCAAACCCTGACGAAAAACGGCAGAATGCTGCTTGCCACCTGCTCGGTGTTCGTCGAAGAAAACGACGTTCAGTTGCAAAAATTCCTCAACCGCCACGCCGATGCCGAGCTGATCGAATCGCGTGTGCTTTTACCGAACAAACATCAAGATGGCTTTTATTACGCGCTTATCAAAAAGCAGTAAACGGCTGTTTGGAACGCTGTTGCTCGCCCTGCCGCTGAATGCGGCGGCGGAGGGCATCAGCGTAACCCGCTCCGAGGCGAAGCTGACCGAAACCGGACAGCTTTCCGTCAGCAGCCGTTTCCGCACCGATTTGCCCGACCAGCTCAAACAGGCGCTCCGGCAGGGCGTGCCGTTGAATTTTACTTTGAGCTGGCAGCTTTCTGCGCCGTCCATGCCGTCTTACCGCTTCAAGTTTGACCAGCTGCTCAACAGCGACAACACCATCCACTACAAACTTTCCTTCCATCCGCTGACCAACCGCTACCGCATAACCGTCGGCACGTTTTCCACCGAATACGACACGCTTGATACCGCCTTGCGCGGCGTAGGTGCGGTCGCCAACTGGAAAGTGCTGTCCAAAGGCGCGTTAAGCGGTGTCGCAGCGAAAGACACGCAAGCCGAAATCCGCCTGCTGCTCTCGACGGCGAAGCTGCCCAAACCCTTCCAAATCAACGCATTGACTTCTAAAAACTGGCACTTGGATTCCGGCTGGAAGTCTCTGACCATCTCTCAGGAGTAAACCATGCGCCGCTTTCTCCTGATTGCCGTGTTGGCGGCGGTGGGACTGCTTTACGGACTGACCATCGCAACGGGCAGTACCAGCCCGTTGGCGGAATATTTCTGGTGGATTATCGCCCTATGTGCGCTGCTGATGCTGGTGTTGGCATCGGTTTTGACGCGCTACGTCCTGCTCCTTATGCGCGACAAAAGCAAGGGCGTGTTCGGCTCGCAGATTGCGCGGCGGCTGTCGGGGATGTTTACGCTGGTGGCGGTATTGCCGGGCGTGTTCCTGTTCGGCATTTCCGCGCAGTTCATCAACGGCACGATTAATTCATGGTTCGGCAACGATACCCATGAAGCCCTCGAGCGCAGCCTGAACTTGAGCAAATCCGCGCTGAATCTGGCGGTGGACAACGCCGTCAGCAACGCCACGCCGGTGCAAATCGACCTGATTAGCACTGCGTCTGTGGACGGAGATTTGGGCAAAGCGTTGACCAGTGCCGCCAAATCGGGCGGCTTTACCCAGCTTTCGCTATACGACGTCAAAACCCATAAAACCGAGAAAAGTGTCAATCCGCTGAAACTAAACCAGCCCGAACTCGACAAAGAAGGATGGGATACGCTGGAGCAGACCGGCTCGATACGCAGTTTGGAAAACATAGAAAATGTCTTGTACGCGCAAGGCTGGATGCTCATCGGCGCGCACAACGGACGCGATTACGCCTTGTTTTTCCGCCAGCCCATCCCGCAGGATGTGGCGCAAGATGCAACGCTGATCGAAGCGGCGCGGGCGAAATACGCCGAATTGAGCTACACCAAACAAGGCCTGCAAACTTTCTTCTTGGCGACTTTGCTGGTTGCCGCGCTGTTGGCGATTTTCCTTGCCTTAGTGATGGCGCTTTATTTCGCCCGCCGTTTCGTCGAGCCGGTATTGTCGTTGGCAGAAGGCGCAAGGGCGGTGGCGCAGGGCGATTTCAGCCAGAAACGCCCCGTGTTCCGCAACGACGAATTCGGCAGATTGACCCAGTTGTTCAACCACATGACCGAACAGCTTGCTATCGCCAAAGAAGCCGACGAACACAACCGCCTGCGCGAAGAAGCGGCGCGCCACTATCTCGAATGCGTGTTGGAAAGTTTGACCACGGGCGTGATTACTTTGGATGCCGAAGGTCGTCTGAAAACCTTCAACAAAGCCGCCGAACGGATTTTGGGCATTGAATTGGTGCCGCTGTGGGGCAGCAACTGGCACGACTGGCGCGGACAATCGCCGCAACAGACCTTGCTTGCCGAAGTATTTGCCGCGATTGAAGAAACCGCCAATGCCACCAAACCTGTTCAAGTCGAATACGCCGCCCCCGACGATGCGCGCATTCTCTTGGGTAAAGCCACCGTCCTACCTGATGACAACGACAACGGCGTGGTGATGGTGATTGACGACATTACCGTCCTCATCCGCGCCCAAAAAGAAGCCGCTTGGGGCGAAGTGGCGAAGCGGTTGGCACACGAAATCCGCAATCCGCTCACGCCTATCCAACTTTCCGCCGAGAGATTGGCATGGAAATTGCATGATAAATTGGACGAACAACACGCCCAAATCCTCAGCCGTTCGACCGACACCATCGTCAAACAGGTGGCGGCATTAAAAGAAATGGTCGAAGCCTTCCGCAATTACGCCCGCGCGCCGTCGCTGAATTTTGAAAAACATGATTTGAACCGCTTGGTAGAAGAAGTGTTGCTGCTGTACGAGGGCGGTGCGTGCCACTTTGTTCCGAACTTGTCCGACAAACCGCAGCCGATTTCCGCCGATACCACCGCCATGCGGCAGGTATTGCACAATATCTTTAAAAACGCGGCGGAAGCGGCGGAAGAGGCAGAAGTTCCCCAAGTGAATGTCAGCGTCGGCGAAGATAACGACGGACAGGTTTTATTGACCGTGTGTAACAACGGCAAAGGTTTCAGCAAGGAAATGCTGCATAATGCCTTCGAGCCGTATGTAACCGACAAACCGACAGGTACGGGACTGGGATTGCCCGTTGTGAAGAAAATCATCGAAGAGCACGGCGGCCGCATCAGCCTGAGCAATCAGAACGAAGGCGGCGCGTGTGTGAAAATAGCCTTACCCCGATTGGTAGAAACTTATGCGTAGCAGTGATATTTTAATTGTAGATGACGAAGTAGGTATCCGCGACTTGCTCTCGGAAATCCTCCAAGACGAAGGTTATTCCGTGGCTTTGGCGGAGAACGCCGAAGAGGCGCGCCAACTGCGCCACCAAACCCGACCCGCCATGGTGTTGTTGGACATATGGATGCCTGACTGCGACGGGATTACCCTGCTCAAAGAGTGGGCGAAAAACGGACAGCTCAACATGCCCGTGGTGATGATGAGCGGACACGCCAGCATCGACACCGCCGTCGAAGCCACCAAAATCGGCGCGCTCGATTTTCTGGAAAAACCGATTGCCCTGCAAAAGCTGCTCTCTACCGTCGACCGCGCCCTCAAACACGGCGAAATGCAGATGGCGGCGGGCTTGTCCTTCGACAAACTCGGCAACAGCCCCGTCATTCAGGAATTCAAGCAGCAGCTTGAGCCTGCCGTGAAAAAAAGCGGCCACGTGCTGCTCAGCGGCGAAACCGGTTCGCCGTTTGAAATCGTTGCCCGCTATTTCCACAAAAGCGGTACGCCTTGGGTCGGACTCAGCCGCGTCGAACTCATCGCCGACGCGCCTTTAGAGCTGCTGCAAAAAGCATCGGGCGGCACGCTTTATCTCGGTGATGCCGCGCAATACAGCAAAAACATCCAAAACGGCATCAGCTTCATCCTCGGTAAGGCAGACCGTTACAACGTGCGCGTCATTGTCGCCGGCAGCCATGCCGCCGATGAAAGCCCGGCAGACGCCATCGCCGATGCCAAGTTGTCCGAACTGCTTTCCGGCAACGTCATCAGCATCCCGCCGTTGCGCAGCCAATCCGAAGACATCGCTTTCTTGGTCAACCAAGTCATGACCGAATTGGCGGACAGCGAAAAAATCCAGCCCGTCAAATTCAGCAACGGCTCGCTGACCGTCCTCTGCCAATACAACTGGCCGGGCAATTTCGACCAACTCCGCAGCGTCGTGAAAAACCTGATGCTGGAGGCAGACGGACAGGAAGTCCACGAGCAGGCGGTCGTTGCCGCATTGGGGCAAAAACGGGCAACGGTTGCTACCGAAATCGTCGGCGGTTTCAACTTCAATATGCCTTTGCGCGAATTGCGTGAAGAGTTGGAACGCCGCTATTTCGAATACCACATCGCCCAAGAAGGGCAAAACATGAGCCGCGTCGCCCAAAAAGTCGGCTTGGAGCGCACGCACCTCTACCGCAAACTCAAACAATTAGGCATCAGCGTTTCCCGCCGCAGCGCAGCGGAAAAAGCAGAAGAGTAGGGCGGTAGTAGGATAAAAGGTCGTCTGAAAGCATACGGCACGCCGCGGTATGTTTTCAGACGACCTTGTTTGCCATTAATCTGTTCGCTTTTGCCGTATCCAGCCCACTGATGCAGATCCGGTTCATTTATTGAGTGCGCCATTTTCGTGCAGGCGGGAGAAGGAATCACGGCAGAGTGCGGCAAACATTCAAATAGCGGACATTTCTGCCGTATCGTGTAGAATATAAAAATATTACAAAAGTTACTAACGGGCTGCCGACTGTTTGGTAGTACCCGCATGACGGTAAACAGACACGAAACCGGAATCAGGCGCGGGAACGCCGTATCGGTTTAAAGTTTGCCGACTTTATCTTTAAATACTGACATTTATTCGTTTTCAGACGACCTCCCGATAAAAGGTCGTCTGAAAACAACAAGGGGACACAATTGATGACGGAAAACGACCGCCTTGACTGGCTGCAACTGGCGTTTACGCCTTATGTCGGCGCGGAGGGCTTCTTGCTCCTGCTGCAACGTTTCGGCAGCGCGAAAGCCACGCTGGACGCTCCTGCGGAGCAAATTGCCGCGGTGGTGCGCCACAAGCAGGCAGCCGAATCTTGGCGCAATGCGGAAAAACGGGCGTTGGCGCAAAAGGCTGCGGAAGCGGCGTTGCAATGGGAAACGCAGGACGGCTGCCGTCTGTTGTTGCTGCAAGATGATGATTTTCCTGAAATGCTGACGCAGGGCATTACCGCGCCGCCGGTTTTGTTCTTGCGCGGTAACGTGCAGCTGTTGCACAAACCTTCCGCCGCCATTGTCGGTAGCCGCCATGCCACGCCGCAGGCGATGCGGATTGCCAAAGATTTTGGTAGGGCGTTGAGCGAAAAGGATATTCCCGTCGTGTCGGGCATGGCTTCGGGTATCGACACCGCCGCCCATCAAGGCGCGTTGCAGGCGGGCGGCGGCACCATCGCCGTATGGGGGACGGGCATAGACCGCATTTACCCGCCGTCCAATAAAAACCTTGCTTATGAAATCGCCGAAAAAGGATTGATTGTCAGTGAGTTTCCTTTGGATACGCGCCCGTTTGCGGGCAACTTCCCGCGCCGAAACCGCCTGATTGCCGCGTTGTCGCAGGTTACGCTGGTGGTTGAGGCAGCCTTGGAATCCGGTTCGCTGATTACTGCCAAGCTGGCGGCGGAGATGGGGCGGGAGGTGATGGCGGTGCCCGGTTCGATAGATAATCCGCACAGCAAAGGCTGCCACAAGCTGATTAAAGACGGCGCAAAATTGGTGGAATGTTTGGACGACATCCTTCACGAATGTCCGGGACTATTGCAAAATGCGGCAGTTCCATCATATTCTATAAATAAGAAAAACAAAAAACGGAAAAACGCATCGCCGTTAAAGAGACGTCGTCTGAACCTGTTTTGCCGTTTTCAGACGACCTTCATGTCCAAAAACAGCCGGTGCAAGCCAATACGGTTGCTGCGCCGACATCAGAAGACGAGCTGCTGAACGCCATGGGTTACGACCCCGTGCATCCTGATATATTGGCGCAGCAAACCGCATGGGCGGCGGCAGACGTTTACGCCCGATTACTGGAATACGAACTCGACGGCATCGTCGCCGCCTTGCCGGGCGGTCGCTATCAGCGCATAAAAGCATAATCGATTCATTTATTAAGGAACCAGCATGACAGAAGTCATCGCCTATCTCATCGAACACTTCCAAGATTTTGACAACTGCCCGCCGCCGGAGGATTTGGGCCGCCTGTTGGAAGATGCGGGTTTTGACGTTACGGAAATCGGCAATACGCTGATGATGATGGAAGTGTTGTTCAACACCTCCGAATTCGCCGCCGCGCCGTTCGATAGTCATGCCCTGCGCGTGTATTGCAACGAAGAAGTGGAAAACCTGACGCAGGAAGTCATGGGGCTGATGCAGTATCTGGTTGCCGAACGCGCCATCACTTACGAGCAGCGCGAAATCGTCATCCACGCCCTGATGCACATCCCGCCCGAAGAAATCACGCTCGATACGGCTAAAGTGCTGGTGTTGCTCTTGTTGTGGGCGCACAAAAGCGAATTGCCCGTCTTAATCGGCGATGACCTGATGGGCGCGCTCAACGGCAAAGCGACCATGCATTAAACCTTTTCAGACGACCTTTTGACACAGCTTGTTCAGAAAGGTCGTCTGAAACGCATCATCCAATACATTAAAAGAGAACAAACCATGGCGAAAAACCTCTTAATCGTCGAATCACCGTCCAAAGCCAAAACCCTGAAAAAATACCTTGGCGGCGATTTCGAAATTCTGGCCTCCTACGGCCACGTCCGCGACCTCGTCCCCAAAAACGGTGCCGTCGATCCCGAACACGACTTCGCCATGAAATATGACCTGATCAAACGCAACGCCAAACACGTCGATGCGATTGTCGCCGGAGCCAAAGAAGCCGAAAACATCTACCTCGCAACCGACCCGGATAGGGAAGGTGAAGCGATTTCTTGGCATCTTTATGAAATCCTCAAAACCAAACGCGGCCTGAAAAACATCAAGCCGCAGCGTGTCGTGTTCCACGAAATCACCAAAAACGCCGT
Source organism: Neisseria sicca 4320 (assembly GCF_000193735.1). Taxonomy (GTDB): domain Bacteria; phylum Pseudomonadota; class Gammaproteobacteria; order Burkholderiales; family Neisseriaceae; genus Neisseria; species Neisseria sicca_E. The sequence goes on along the minus strand of NZ_AEPF01000149.1, from coordinate 4,769 downwards.
GCTCGACGCCGTCGCCAACCCGCGCGAAATCGAAATGGACTTGGTGGATGCGCAACAAGCCCGCCGCGCGCTGGACTATCTGGTCGGTTTTAACCTCTCGCCGTTGTTGTGGAAAAAAATCCGCCGCGGTTTGAGCGCGGGTCGTGTGCAAAGTCCCGCCCTGCGTCTGATTTGCGAACGCGAAAACGAAATCCGCGCGTTTGAAGCTCAGGAATATTGGACGGTACATCTCGACAGCCACAAAGGCCGCAGCAAGTTCACCGCCAAACTCGCCCAATACAACGGCGCGAAACTCGAACAATTCGACCTGCCGAACGAAGCCGCTCAATCCGACGTATTGAAAGAACTCGAAGGCAAAGAGGCAGTCGTTACCGCCATCGAAAAGAAAAAGCGCAGCCGCAACCCCGCCGCGCCGTTCACCACTTCTACCATGCAGCAGGATGCCGTGCGCAAACTCGGCTTCACCACCGACCGTACCATGCGTACCGCCCAGCAGCTTTATGAAGGTATAGACGTGGGGCAGGGCGCCATCGGTCTGATTACCTATATGCGTACCGACAGCGTGAATTTGGCGGATGAAGCGTTAACCGAAATCCGCCATTACATCGAAAACAAAATCGGCAAAGAATATCTGCCGAGTGCCGCCAAACAATACAAAACCAAATCCAAAAACGCCCAAGAAGCCCACGAAGCGATCCGTCCGACTTCCGTGTACCGCACGCCCGAAAGCGTCAAACCCTTCCTGAGCGCAGACCAGTTCAAACTCTATCAAATGATTTGGCAGCGTACCGTCGCTTGTCAGATGACGCCCGCCAAATTCGACCAAACCACCGTCGATATTACCGTCGGCAAAGGCGTATTCCGCGTAACCGGACAAGTGCAAACCTTCGCAGGCTTCCTCAGCGTTTACGAAGAAAGCAGCGACGATGAAGAAGGCGAAGACAGCAAAAAACTGCCCGAAATGAGCGAAGGCGACAAATTGCCCGTGGACAAACTCTACGGCGAACAACACTTCACCACCCCGCCGCCGCGCTACAACGAAGCCACGCTGGTTAAAGCCCTCGAAGAATACGGCATCGGCCGCCCCTCGACCTACGCCAGCATTATTTCCACACTCAAAGACCGCGAGTACGTTACCCTTGAGCAAAAACGCTTCATGCCCACCGACACAGGCGACATCGTCAACAAATTCCTGACCGAACACTTCGCCCAATACGTCGACTACCACTTCACCGCCAAACTCGAAGATCAGCTCGACGAAATCGCCGACGGCAAACGCCGCTGGATTCCCGTGATGGACAAATTCTGGAAACCGTTCATCAAGCAAGTGGAAGAAAAAGAAGGCATCGAACGCGCCAAATTCACCACGCAGGAACTCGACGAAACCTGCCCCAAATGCGGCGAACACAAACTGCAAATCAAGTTCGGCAAAATGGGCCGCTTCGTCGCCTGCGCCGGCTATCCCGAGTGCAGCTACACGCGCAACGTCAACGAAACCGCCGAAGAAGCCGCCGAGCGCATCGCCAAAGCCGAAGCTGAGCAAGCCGAACTCGACGGGCGCGAATGCCCCAAATGCGGCGGACGGTTGGTGTACAAATACAGCCGCACCGGCAGCAAATTCATCGGCTGCGCCAACTACCCCAAATGCAAACACGTCGAGCCGCTGGAAAAACCGAAAGATACCGGCGTCCAATGCCCGCAATGCAAAAAAGGCAACCTCGTCGAGCGCAAATCCCGCTACGGCAAATTGTTTTACAGTTGCAGCACCTATCCCGACTGCAACTACGCCACTTGGAATCCGCCCGTCGCCGAAACCTGTCCAAAATGCGCATGGCCGGTACTGACCATCAAAACCACCAAACGCTGGGGCGTGGAAAAAGTCTGCCCGCAAAAAGAATGCGGCTGGAAAGAACAGATTGAACCGCCTGCACCGAAAGAGTGAGATTAGATCGGTTTAAAAGAGAAAAGGTCGTCTGAAAAATTTTCAGACGACCTTTTGCTTTTCTGTGATTGGTTTATTTGAATCCGCGTGTCGTTTTGAAGTCCGATAAAATACGGTTCATTTCTGGTTCAAATAAGGCTATGTAATCGTAAGATAGACCGCGGCTGGTACTGGTGTGGGGAAAACAAATGACTTCGCAATTTTCAAACGATTGGAATCTGATTTTGAAACGTGTACCGCTAAAATCTTTTTGTACTACTCGTAGCGGTTGAGTTTGTTTTCCGACAAGCTGCTCGAAGCGCGGCAATACATTTGCGCGATTAAGATAATTTGTCAGGTTGCTTCCCATGAAGAGAATCAATTTCGGGCGTAGTTTCTCAATGTGGTAGAGAAAATTATCGACGTGTTCGGGCTGGAGAAATTTGTTTGGATTGTCAATATTGTTACCCTGAGTAGCTGCCCAGTTGGTTTGCACTAGGGATTTTTCAAAAGCACCGCCCAGTTCATTTTCGTCTAAGGGGTGTCCCCACATTTCAAACCAATTTTTTATCGTATTGTCGTAACGCCATTTTGTTGCCTGTTCACCATAATACAGGGATTTGTTGGCAAATGTATGGTCGATTTTATTTTCAGGGAGTTTGTATTCACCTGCTAGATAAGCAGCCTCATCAGCTTTACTCCAGCCCCATTCATAGCCACAAATCATTAAACCGTGTTTGTCGTTGTAACCTTGAAATATACTGTTACTGACATTCAGATCTGACATGATAATAACCTTATATAAATATTTCACGGAGATACTCATTATAAATAAGTAAATGTAATTTATCTAGTTTTATGAGGTTTAGGTTTAAAATGCATTTCACACGGTGAAACGCAGTTCAATATTTCATGTCGTCAAATTCAAACTGAAAAGGTCGTCTGAAAAATTTCAGACGACCTTTTGGGTTTTATAAAAGACAAGTTTTAACGCCGCGCGAAAACCAACGTGGCAAGAAAGAACAAACTGACTATCAAAGCGACAGTTTTGCCAATCAAGGGCAGACAAAAGACGAACCAAAGCAGGCCTCGCCCTAAGTTCGGAATCAATCCCAAGTGGCGGTAATATTCGTCAAAGAAATGGGCATGGGTGGTGAATGCAATCACACCGCTGATATAAACACCCAAAATAATTTTCCAAAGCGGCATTGTCAGCCATCCATATTTTCATTAAGTATTATGGCAAATAGACTGAAAAAGCGGTGGGAAAGTTCTAATGGCAAACGTAAGCGACCTTTTTATTTGAGAAAATATTTTATAATTTATAAAATTTTGTAAGTTTACCATTATAAAAAATAAATTTTTGCGATGGGTCGATTTGTTTTCATGCTGCCTTAAATGAAAAAACGCTGCTGTATAATGGCTGTTTTGTCATTCTTTAAAGGTCGTCTGAAACTGTAAGACGATTCGTTTTCCCAATCATGAACAAACACAGCAAACATTCAAATCAAGTCCGCATCATCGGCGGACAATGCAGGGGACGGAAACTGGTTTTTGCAGATGCAGACGGTCTGCGTCCGACACCTGACAGTGTCCGCGAAAAACTTTTCAATTGGCTCGGTCAGGATTTGACCGGTCTGAATGTGTTGGACTTGTTTGCCGGAAGCGGTGCGTTGGGATTTGAAGCCGCGTCCCGTAACGCGAAAAGGGTAGTGCTGGCGGATAATAATCGTAAAACTGCCGATATGCTGCGGCAAAACGCCAGAGTATTGGGTTTGGATAAACTGGAAATCCTCAATACCGATGGTCTTGCGTATTTGCAGAGGTCGTCTGAAAAGTTTGATGTGGTCTTTTTGGATCCGCCGTTTGCGTGGCAGGGCTGGGAAAATTTGTTTGCTTCTTTGAAAAACAGCTTGAAAAACGGGGCAATGGTCTATATTGAAGCAGGGGAGTTGCCCGATTTTCCCGAGTGGTTGGAGCTTTATCGCGAAGGACGGGCGGGCAAGAGCAGTTTTGTGCTTTTGCAATTTATCCAAGTGGCTGAATAGTAAGAGATTTGAGAATCATTACCAGGGTGTAAACATTCGCCTAAACGGATTGTTTTTGACGCGTTTGTGCTATAATCCGCGCCCAATCGGTTTTGATAATTTAAATGAAAAAGGAAAAGAAATGTCGCTCTTTATTACAGATGAGTGCATTAACTGTGACGTTTGCGAGCCGGAGTGTCCCAATGACGCCATCTCGCAAGGTGAAGAAATTTACGAAATCAACCCTAATTTGTGTACGCAGTGCGTAGGTCATTACGATGAGCCGCAATGCCAGCAGGTATGTCCTGTGGATTGTATCCTGATTGATGAAGAGCATCCGGAAACGCACGAAGAGCTGATGGCAAAATACGAAAAAATCATTCAGTTCAAATAAATTCTTTTTTAAAGCAATAAATTGAGTTATTTGTTAAAAACAAAACCAAAAAATAACTTGACGAAAATCTGAGTCGCGAATAAAATTGCGTTCTCTTTTGGTGGGATTCCCGAGCGGTCAAAGGGGGCAGACTGTAAATCTGTTGCGAGAGCTTCGAAGGTTCGAATCCTTCTCCCACCACCAAATTCCAATATATTGGAGCATTGATGCAATAAGTCTGCGGGTGTAGCTCAATGGTAGAGCAGAAGCCTTCCAAGCTTACGGTGAGGGTTCGATTCCCTTCACCCGCTCCAATAGTCTATTGGCCCATGTAGCTCAGGGGTAGAGCACTCCCTTGGTAAGGGAGAGGCCGGCAGTTCAAATCTGCCCATGGGCACCAAATACCATTTTCTCAGTATTTTAAAGATAGGAAATTTGCCATGGCAAA
>NZ_AEPF01000150.1 GCF_000193735.1 Neisseria sicca 4320 | reverse complement strand
CTGCAGGTTCTGTTCTATGGTTTTGTTGCTGAGGATTTCAAAAGGAGAAAAGAAGATACGGTAATTGTTGAAAAAATAAATTGAGAACAAGATAACTGAAGTTAAAATCGCAAAAATTATTTTCTTTCTTTTAATCATATAGTTACCTGATTTTTAAAGTTTGCGGATTATTCCACGAACGTCATATTTATGCAATAGAATTACTAAAAAGGTCGTCTGAAATTTTCAGACGACCTTGCAATACCAAATACAAACAACCGCATGCATGCATTCCGCACACATCCTATCTGATGAAACAGAGACTTTATGCAGGCTACAGCTTACTTTCCCTTACAATGTCTCTCAATCCTGTTGAACCTGAATTAGCGGCTTCAATTAATTTTGTATAAACCGCACCACTCAATAATGAGTTAATACGCATATTTTTAATAGTATTGATAAAAATTTCCATAGTATGATTTTAAAATATATATACGCCTAGAAATCAATCTCTTTGACTATATTAAAATTATATAACTTATCAATTGAGTTAATATAATGAAGATTACAGTACCTATTAGAGAAGAGAAAAGGGGTTTTCTCCGCTCCCACAGCTCCATTCAATACTTTTGAAATCCACCCTCCTTTAGCTACGTAAGGATAAACGATAATATATTTTTCTCCATGAAAATCAACATATTCTCTCTTATAATAATAAATTTCTAAAAAAGAAAATCTAACATTACTTTTTTTATATCTTACTTCTATTAAATTCTTATTTTTTATCTCATTAGGATTATGCAGAAATACAATACTGGATTGATTGCATAATTTTTTAAACTGAATCAATCCTATTAGCTCATCAAAGAACATAAATCCAAATCCTAAAATGAGGCTTATAAAGAGATATAACTTTGTTTTTTTACAATCAAGTAGAGTATTCTGCTTTGCATACTGCCACTCAAATGCCACACCAAGCACAAACCCGACCGCCCCAAAGACAATAATATGAAGAATCAGGAAAAGAATACCTATCATAATTTAAGTCCCTACCTTTCTCTTTCTTTCCGAATGCCTTTTTTTGTAAAACCTTACCCCAATCCTAAACCCAGGAATAATTCCGATGACTAAAATAAAAATGTAATAAGCAACCGCCGCCATAACCGTTCCATCATGTCTAACAATAAAATTTTCTAATTGATCATTAGGATAATTAAATATCTATCAGCTTGAAATATTCTACACAAATGGAATAAAAAGACAAAGTGTTTTTACCCAGTGGTTATATTTCTGATATAAAAGGTCATCTGGAATTTTCAAACAACATTTCTACACTAAACCTAAACAACCAAATGAATACATCTCATACAATAATTCGCTTGTATAATTTCCAGACAAATCCAAAACAAATTTTTTAGTTTGAGACATTATTGCATTTCCTCGTGTGATTTAAGGTTTCTTAGGACAACTGTAAAAATCATTACCATCCCAAAGAGTGTGGTAATGAAACATATAATCAAATGATTTTGAAAGGGAGTTCATTACAGAATCATCAGGTTTGCCATTAATCCATTTCCAGCAACCAGTAGGGGGGGTAGATACGGATTTTGTAAAATCCTGTGTAAGAAGAAATCCGTAACTTGTAGTCATATGTTTTGTATAATTTCCCGTTACAGAGGAATATTTTTCGGGAAGATATAATCCACAGTTATTAATAATATATCTGCGATAATAGGTTTCAGCCCTTTCTCCCGTAAAATCTACTTCTTTCAAATCTAAGAAGTAATTTCCAACCCCTCTTTTTGAAAGAAAACTGGGAGTCCCTTGAAACGGATAATCAGCTTTCAACAACTCTGACTTTTCCTTGATACCGCAGCAGTCATAAGGGTAAAAAGAACTGAACCTGTTTGAGGCATAAAACCCGAAGGGCAGCTTGTGCGATTGGTAGCGGACATTTTTTGGAAAAAAATGATCCGCCCTGCTGAATGTAACTCCGTTATTCCTTGCCTTTAATAGCGAGATTCTTTTTTCCTTGTCAAAGATATAATCCCCCATCTCGATGGCCGGCATCATATACAACTGACACGATTTCTCCGTGGGGCATCTGTCCTTCCAGGCGTAGTCAGATGGGTCATCGAAATACTGCCCCGACGACTCATGTGCGAAATAGCTGACCAAAGCCCGTCTCAACAACTCTTCCTTACTCAACTTTCTGCCCTCATCCACGCAAATCCC
>NZ_AEPF01000151.1 GCF_000193735.1 Neisseria sicca 4320 | reverse complement strand
GCATAGCTGATATTTAAGCGTTAACCGGCTTTAGAAGCAATCTGAGATTTTCGTTTTTCACTTGCAACAGCAGATCGATATTGGGATGTTTGCCCGGATTGACTTGCGCATCGGCAACGTGTTAGGCAAACCAGTCCAAACCCTGCGCGGCGGCGGCGGCATCGAGTTTGCCGCCGAAATTCAATCCCAAAGCGTTGTAGAGTTTCAGCGAGCCTTGCTTGCCGGGCGCATTGGGAATGTGATGGACGGCTTTGCCTTGTGCGTCGAGGATGTCGAGTCCGCTCAAATGACCGATGTCAGGCATGGCGGCGAGGTTGTCTTGGAAGCTCATGTGTGTCCTTTCTAACATGGGATTTTCAACGAAAAATACCTTGTATAGTGGATTAAATTTAAACCAGTACGGTGTTGCCTCGCCTTAGCTCAAAGAGAACGATTCTCTAAGGTGCTGAAGCACCAAGTGAATCGGTTCCGTACTATCTGTACTGTCTGCGGCTTCGTCGCCTTGTCCTGATTTAAAGTTAATCCACTATGAAAAGGTCGTCTGAAACCCATACATTCAGTTTCAGACGACCTCAAATCACGAATCAGCGCGTACCGAAAATCTTATCGCCCGCATCGCCCAAGCCGGGGATGATGTAGCCGTTTTCGTTCAGATGGCTGTCGAGGGCGGCGGTGTAGATGGTAACGTCGGGATGCGCTTCATTGACGGCTTTGACGCCTTCGGGTGCGGCAACGAGCACCAAGGCTTTGATATTTTTGCAGCCTTTCGCCTTCAACAAATCAATGGTAGCAACCATAGAGCCGCCGGTAGCGAGCATGGGGTCGATAATCAACGCGGGACGCTCGTCCATGCTGTCCACGAATTTTTCAAAATAAGAAACGGGTTTGAGCGTTTCTTCGTCGCGCTGCAATCCGACCACGCTGATTTTGGCGGTCGGAATCAGGTCGAGCACGCCGTCGAGCATACCCAAACCGGCACGCAAAATCGGCACGACGGTCAAGGTTTTGCCCTTGATGCGGTCGCCTTCGATTTGACCGCACCAGCCGTCGATAATGTACTTTTCAACTTCAAAATCACGGCTGGCCTCGTAAGCCATCAGGCGCGCCAGCTCGGTAGTGAGGGTGCGGAATTTGTAAGTGCTGCAATCGGCCTCGCGCATGAGCGTGAGTTTGTGGCGGACAAGGGGGTGATTGATAACGGTTACGTTCATTTGGCAGGCCTCGGATTGTTTTTGAATGGGCGTAATTATACTTTTTTTTGAATACTCGGAAAAGCAGGCAGAACACGGAAAAAGGTCGTCTGAAAAAGTTTTCAGACGACCTTTTGCTATATTTCATCAAGCTTTCAGCAAATCTTGCAATTCACCGGCTTCGTACATTTCCATCAAAATATCGGAACCGCCGACAAACTCGCCGTTGACGTAAAGTTGCGGGATGGTCGGCCAATCGCTGTATTCCTTAATGCCTTGGCGGACGGCATCGTTTTCCAAAACATTAACGGTTACATAGTCGGTACAACCTGCGGCATTAAGAATTTGAACGGCGCGGGATGAGAAACCGCATTGCGGGAACTGCTTAGTGCCTTTCATAAACAAAACAACGCGGTGGGTGGTAACAACTTCTTTAATTTGGTCATGAATAGAGGTCATGGTGTGGTATTCCTTACTGACATAGTCGGTTAATCAAGAGTTGCGCCATTATACGCAAATTAATGCGACTGGTGTCGGATGTTTAAAAAAGGTTTCCGAAACCCCGATACTGTTTTTCAGACAATCCACCAGCTTGACAGTAACTGCCTAATCAAAGATAATCCCGCAATTCATTTGCAGCCGCATCGACGGCATACCCGGCGCCAAGCCGACTTGTTAGGAGGTGATGTTTACATCACGGCGCGTATCCCGCCGGTCGCAAGACACCCGAGATACAAACAACCACTTTTTTTACAAGCCGCCTTTTTTACCTTTATCCCTTTCGGCGGTTTGAAACCAGAATTAAATTTATTTAAAGGAAATAAAATGCCTGCAATCCGCGTTAAAGAGAACGAACCCTTCGAAGTAGCCATGCGCCGTTTCAAACGTGCCGTAGAAAAAACCGGCCTGTTAACCGAGCTGCGCGCCCGTGAAGCTTACGAAAAACCGACTACCGAGCGCAAACGCAAAAAAGCCGCAGCCGTAAAACGTCTGCAAAAACGCCTGCGCAGCCAAAAACTGCCTCCTAAAATGTATTAACACGTCTATTGCAGTTCTGAAACTGTTATGTCGTCGCAACACACTGTGAGGATTTCCCTGCGGTGTGTTTTGTTTTCCATGCATCTTTAAGACCTATAAAATAAGTTTAACAAAATAAAAGGGTTGAAAGGTGCCATGAAGAACTTTTTACTATTATGCAGCACTACAATATTAGCAATGCTTGCAACAAAATATCTAATTTTTCTGAAAGTAATCCTATGAGCCTAAAAGTACAGTTAGCAGAAGATATGAAAACAGCGATGCTTGCCAAAGATGAAACGGCTTTAAGCACTATCCGCCTGATCGATGACGCCATCAAACGATTCGAAGTGGACGAGCGTACGGAAGCCGATGACGAAAAAGTAATTGCCATCATCACCCAAATGGCCAACCAGCGCAAAGACAGTTCCAACATCAACGCCGAAGCAGGCCGTCAAGACTTAGCAGATAAGGAAAATGCCGAAATCGAAATCCTGCACCGCTATCTGCCGCAAATGATGTCTGAAGAAGAAATCCGTACTGCCGTGGAAACCGTAGTCGCCATGACAGGGGCTTCCGATTTGACTGATTTAAACACAGCAATGAGCGTTCTGGAAACTCAGATTGAAGGCAAAGCCGATATGGGTGAAGTCAACAAAATCCTCAAAGATGAATTAAGTTCGTAATTACAATTAAATACCAGCTATTAGACCAAATAGCTCGTGCCCAAGTGTATTCAACAAAACAAGAAGGTCGTCTGAAACCGATATTTCGGGTTTCAGACGACCTTTCTTTTTCCTTCTACTGAACTGTTTTGTTCTTTAAACCTAATGACCTGTTTTGTTTCTTAAACCGCTTCAGCTTCTTCCGCGAGGAAACCGCGCAGTTTTTGCATGGCTTTGGCTTCGATTTGGCGGATGCGCTCGGCAGATACGCCGTATTCGGCTGCCAATTCGTGCAGAGTCAATCCGCCATCGTCTTGCAGCCAGCGGCTTTCTACGATACGGCGGCTGCGGTCGTCCAATTGCGCCAATGCGTTTTGCAGACCTTCGGTTTGCAGGGCGTAATGGGCTTGTTTGGACAGTTGGCGGCTGGGTTCGGCATCGTGGTCGGCAAGCCAGTCGATGGGGGCGAAGCTATCTTCGTCGTCGTTGTTGTCCGCCATGATGGCGATGTCGTGTCCGGTCATGCGTTGTTCCATTTCCATGACTTCAGACAATTTTACGCCCAAATCGTCGGCGATGTCTTGCGCTTCTTTCGGAGACAAGGCATTCAGGTTTTTACGCATGCTGCGCAGATTGAAGAACAGTTTGCGTTGCGGCTTGGTGGTCGCCACGCGCACCAGTCGCCAGTTGCGCAGGATAAACTCGTGGATTTCGGCCTTAATCCAGTGTACGGCAAATGAAAACAGGCGTGCGCCACGACTAGGCTCGTAGCGTTTGACCGCTTTCATCAGTCCGATGTTGCCTTCTTGGATCAGGTCGGCCTGGTTCAGTCCATAGCCGTCGTAGCCTCGTGCGATGGATACGACGACGCGCAAATGGGAAAGAATGAGTTGTTTGGCGGCGTTAAGGTCGCCTTTTTGCTGACGCTCCGCGAGTTGGCTTTCTTCTTCGGGCGTCAACATGGGAATGCTGTTAACAGTGTGAATGTATTGCTCAAGGCTGCCGTTGCCGCTGTGAATGACGGGTAATGCAAAGGCGTTGTTCATAAGAGGTGCTTTCCTTTATATGATGCAGAGACTGTTGTTTACTTGTTGTTTGCCGTGCAGTATATCACTGCCTGTTGCCCTATCGTATGCTGTCAAATGCCTTTTTCTGTAAAAGACTGTTTGATAGGTGAATTTTTATCTTTTATAAAACTCGATTGATTTTGAAAATTTGACTGGTTTACTGGGAATAAGTTCAGTATATTACAAACATTCTTGTATGTAAATAATTAATTTCAAGAAAAACGGCCTTATAAAAAGACCGTTTTCTCAAACTCAATCTGCTTTTTTCCTGATTAAAAACAGTGTGATGGCAATAATCGACAATACCCCGATCAGCCACAGCGAACCGCCTGCCTTCATATAAGGGGTTTCGCCGACATAGCCTTTGACATGTCCTTCCAAGACGGCATCGGTATTGGGTTCACTCTCAGCAATGATGCTGCCTTTAGGGGAAATAATGGCGGTTGCACCGGTATTGGTGGCGCGAACCATATAGCGTCCAAGCTCCATCGCGCGGGCTTGGGACTGCTGAAGCTGTTGATACATCGCGTTGGAATCGCCATACCATGCCATATTGCTGACGTTGGCAAGCAGCGTAGCGTTTTTGGCGGTGGCGATGAGTTCGTCGCCGAAGCCGTCTTCATAGCAGATATTAAAGGCGACTTTTTGACCTTTCATGGTTAAGGGAGCCTGTGCTGCCCCGCCGCGACGGAAGTCGGCAAGCGGCATATTCATCAGCTTATACAGCGGTTCGGTCAGAAAAGGCAGCGGTTTGTATTCGCCAAAGGGAACTAAATGATTCTTGGCGTAATACGGGAGGTCGTCTGAAATATCATCGTAGTCGCTCAAATTGATTACGGCGTTTTCGTATCCGCTGCCGTCTGCGGTATATTGACCGATACCGACCGCCAACGCGCTGCCGTTCGTGCGCGCCTGTTCGGCAAACTGCGTCAGGATGTTTTCCGGCAAATCCTGACGCATCACAGGCAATGCGGTTTCTGGCAGGATAACGATGTCGGCAGATGTTTTGCTGATTTGACCGTAGTATTTCTGAATGGTGGGGACGACTTGTTCTTCGTCCCATTTCAGGCTCTGCTCGATATTGCCTTGCACCAGCGCGACGGTACTGGTGCTGCCGTCGGGTCTAGTAAAGTCGGCTTGCTGAGCGATAAAGCCGACGGTACACAACATAACAATCATGCACATCGGCAGCAGGCGTCGTTTCAGACGACCTGTATTGTCAATCAGCAACACCAGCCACGCGCTGACAAATGCCGTCGCAAGCGTAACCAGATGAATACCGCCCAAAGGTGCAAAGCCGGCAAGCGGGCTTTCTTTGACGATTTGGGAATAGCCGAGCGCACCCCAGCCGAAGCCGGTCAACAGGCGTTCGCGGGCAAATTCCGCCAGAGTCCACAAAATCGGCAAAACGATGCCGACCTTAACCCAGCGCGGCAGATGAAATTTCTTCCACAGCCAAAAACAGGCGGCAGGATACAGCGCGAGAAACGCAGGCAGCAGGAAAGTCAGCGGAATCGCGTATAAATTAGGCAAGCCGGAAACATCGTGCAGCGCGGTATGTATCCAATAAAACTGTGTCGTATACGCAATCAGCCCAAACAGATAGGCGGTAGAAACGGCAAAGCGCGGACGCAGTTCAATCAGTCGGATCAGCGCGCCAAACAGCAAAGGCATCAGCCAAAAATGGTAATAAGGCGCGAAAGTCAACGGCGTGGCGGCGGCAATCAGGATCACCAGCGGCCAGTACAGCACAGGATGCTGCCAATATTGTTCAAGTTTGCGGAAAATGTTCATTGCAGAGAAAAGAAAATAAGAGGTCGTCTGAAAATACAGCCTCAACAAAGTTGAACCATTTTCAGACGACGTATCGGTTGTTTAGTGTTTTTGAAACAGCTTCATCAAAGGCAACGCCACGGCGCAGGCGATAGCACCGGCAATCAGCCCGACGGCAAGGTTGGCGATATGCTCCATCAAGCCGCTATCCCAATGTTGCGCGTGTAAGAAATCATGCAAAAAGCCCAAGTTGTGCGCAATCAGACCGCCGCCGACAAGGAACATGGCAAGCGTACCCACCACGCTCAAACCGCGCATGAACCAAGGCATAAAGGCAATCAAGCCCCGTCCGACCGTTTGGATGCCCGTACTTTTCTGACGCATCAGCAACATACCGAAATCATCAAGCTTGACGATGACGCCGACCAAACCGTACACAAAAACCGTCATACCGACGCCGATTGCCGCCATGACCAGCGAACGGGTCATCAGGTCGTATTTTTCGACCACGCCCAAAGCAATAATAATGATTTCGGCAGACAGGATAAAATCCGTACGAATCGCGCCTTTAATCTTTGTTTTTTCGTCCAGCGTTTCGGCGGCAGCTTCCTCGCCATCATGCGCTTCGTGGCGGTGTAGAAACTTATGCAGCAGCTTTTCCACACCCTCGAAACACAAATAAATCCCGCCTATCATCAATAAAGGCGTAATCAACTTAGGCAAAAAGGCGGACAGCAACAAAGCCAGCGGCACCAAAATCAGCTTATTCACCAAAGAACCTTTCGCCACCGCCCAAATAATCGGCAGCTCGCGTTCCGCCGACACGCCGGTAACCTGATTCGCATTGAGCGCCAAATCATCGCCGACCACGCCCGCCGTTTTCTTGGCGGCCATTTTGGTCATCAGGGCAACGTCGTCCAAGACAGCGGTAATATCGTCCAAAAGGGTGAAAAGCGAGGCAAAGGCCATGATATATTTCCGAAAAAGGGTCAGATTGAAGAAGCCGGCTATTATAACCGAGAAAGTATGACACCGAAGGCTTTCAGACGACCTTTAATGGAAATTAACGGAATTTGGCGGGAAAGTTGAAGCATTTTCGAAGGCAACTGCCCGATATGGGCAACAATTCAAATCATCACGGCTTCCATAACAGTAAAACAACCGCCCTGCCCTTTTTCAGACGACCTTTCCATACAGAAAACAATCAGAAATGTCATGCAGTTTCGCCCGAAACAGACAGTCAATGCTATACTTGCCAACTTATTGTCGATGAAAACCGGCTGGAAACAGCCGTTACGGAAACGAGAAATCAAGATGAGCAGAATCCAGCAAACCTTTGCCGCACTTGACGGCGCAAAAGCCCTGATTCCCTATATCACCGTAGGCGATCCCAATCTCGACACCACGCTTGCGCTGATGCACAGTTTGGTTGAAAACGGCGCCGACATCCTCGAATTAGGCGTCCCTTTTTCCGACCCGATGGCGGACGGCCCGACCATCCAGCGCGCCGCCGAGCGCGCGTTGGCAAACAAAGTTTCCCTCAACGACGTATTGAATGTCGTACGCCGCTTCCGCGAAACAAACGGCAACACGCCCGTCGTCCTGATGGGTTATCTGAACCCGATTCACAAAATAGGTTATCAGGCATTTGCTCAAGCGGCGGCTGAGGCCGGTGTGGACGGCGTGCTGACCGTCGATTCCCCTGTTGAAACGATCACCCCGCTGCACGACGCACTCAAAGCGCGCGGCATCGACTGCATTTTCCTGATTGCCCCGACCACGACCGAAGAACGCATCCAAACCATCGCCCGTGTTGCAGGCGGCTTTGTCTATTACGTTTCGCTCAAAGGCGTTACCGGCGCGGCAAGTTTGGATACCGAAGAAGTTTCGCGTAAAATAGAGCTTTTGCGCAAGTATATCGACATCCCGATCGGCGTCGGCTTCGGCATCAGCAACGCCGAAAGCGCGCGCAAAATCGGGGCCGTTGCCGATGCCGTCATTGTCGGCAGCCGCATCGTCAAAGAAATTGAAAACAACGCAGGCCGCGAAGCAGAAGCCGTCGGCGCGTTGGCTAAAGAATTAAAAGACGCAATCCGTTAAGGCCTTTTCCGAAAACACACGCAAAGGTCGTCTGAATCCCGAATTCCAAGGAGTCATCCATGAGTTGGTTAGACAAAATCCTACCGCCCAAAATCAAAAACCGCAGCAAAGACGAAGGCTCGTCCAACGTTCCCGAAGGTCTGTGGCACAAATGCCCGTCCTGTTCGGCAACCATCTACTCGACCGAGCTTCAGCAAAACGACCGAGTTTGCCCAAAATGTAACCACCACAACCCGCTGTCCGCACGCGAACGTCTCAATTTGCTTCTGGACGAAGAAGGCCGCGAAGAAATCGCCGCCAACATCAAACCGACCGACCCGCTGAAATTCAAAGACAGCAAAAAATACCCCGAACGCCTGACCGCCGCGCGTAAATCCACCGGCGAAGACGACGCGATGGTCGTCATGAAGGGCTTTATGAACGGCTTGCCGGTCGTGATTGCCGCATTTGAATTCCGCTTTATCGGCGGCTCTATGGGTTCCGTCGTCGGCGAACGCTTCGTCCAAGGCGTACGCCGTGCCGTAGCGGACAACTGCTCTTTCATCTGCGTTGCCGCATCAGGTGGTGCGCGTATGCAGGAAGGTGTCAACTCATTGATGCAGATGACCAAAACCAGCGCGGCATTGCATCTTCTGACTGAAAAACACCTGCCGTTCATCTCCGTCCTGACCGATCCGACCATGGGCGGCGTATCCGCCAGCTTCGCCTTCCTCGGCGATGTCGTGCTTGCCGAACCCAACGCCCTTATCGGTTTTGCCGGTCCGCGCGTTATCGAACAAACCGTCCGCGAAACCTTACCCGAAGGCTTCCAACGTGCAGAATTCCTGCTGGAAAAAGGCGCTATCGACCAAATCGTCGACCGCCGCAACATGAAACAGCGCATCAGCGACCTGATTACCCTGCTGCGTCGCCAAGACAAAGTCAACGCCGCTTAAACCGAGAAGGTTTGAAATAACAAAAGGTCGTCTGAAAACTGATTTTTCGGTTTTCAGACGACTTTTACGATTTGGACGGCTTCTATGAAATACATACATTAAATAAATACGCCTTAAACACATACGGCAATTCAAAATTCCATTATTTCCAAAATAAGCAAAAAACATATAATAACTTTGTTTTCTATTTCTATTTGCAATTAAATCAGGCTCATATCGATATACTCACAAAGTATTACTTACCGCCAAAACCTGGTTTTAAGATTTGTAAACTTGATATAAGTCAATCTATCGCTTGTTTAGATTCATGTAATATTAATGTTTAGAGTATCGAGTAATCGGGGATAGTCATGTCCTGCCTTAAAACGAAACGCACATCCGGCATCTTGAATATGATGCTGTCGATGCTTGCTGTATTTGTCCTATTATTTTCGACACTGCCCGCCTATGCCGAGCGTTTGCCGGAATTCCTGTCAAAAATCCAGCCTGCGGAAATTTTTCCAGGTGCAGACCGCTATGGCAAGCCGGAAGGCAAACCTATGGTTGCCCGCGTTTATAAGGGCGACGAGCAGTTGGGCTTGGTGTATATCACAACGGACGTGGTCAACACGCGCGGTTATTCGAGCAAACCGATTGATACGATGGTGGCTTTGGCCAACGATGGAACGGTCGCCGGTGCGAAGCTGGTCGACCACCACGAGCCGATTATGCTTATCGGTATCCCGCAGTCGCGCGTGGATAAATTCATCGATAAATATATCGGTTTGAATTTCATTAAGAATCCGCCTACTCCGGGCATTGCCCCCGGGGACATTATCAGCGGCGCGACCGTTACGTTGATGGTAATTAACGACAGCATCCAGCGTTCGTTTAAAGTGGTTGCCGGCAAATATGGTTTGGGTACCGACAAAGCCGTTCAGACGACCTCTGCCAATGCTGCGGATACGCAGCAGGCTGCGGAACCTGCGACTCAAACCCGCCCTCGCCGCGCTGTCAATCCGGACAAACAGGACATCCAATCTTGGAATGCCCTTTTGGAACAAAAAGCCATCGGTCATCTGCATATTTCAGTGGATGAAATTAACAAGCTGTTTGAAAAAGGCGGCAAAGCCGGTGTTGCCGACCACGCCGAACAAGGCGCAGGCGACGATACCTTCATCGATTTGTACACTGCCGTAGTCAGCCAACCCTCCATCGGTAAAAGCCTGCTGGGCGAACAAGGATGGAAAAACCTGCAAAGCCGTCTGCAACCCGGTCAACAAGCTGTCTTGGTCGCCGGCGAAGGTCGCTATTCTTGGAAAGGTTCGGGTTATGTCCGCGGCGGTATTTTCGACCGTATCGAGATGATTCAGGGCGAAAACAGCTTCCGCTTTACCGACGCAGAACACGAACGCTTGGTCAGCCTGGCTGCCGAAGGTGCGCCCCACTTTAAAGAAGTATCATGGTTTACCATTCCTGCCAATGTGGAATTCGACGCTGCCGAACCTTGGCGTTTGCAGCTGATGGTTCAACGCGTATTGAGCGTAAACGACAAAGCATTCGTCACTGCCGACTTGGATTACGAACTGCCCAAAGGCTATTATATCGATGACCCGAAAGCACCGCCCGTTGAAATCAGCGCACCAGTAGAACCTGCCGCCGCAGCAGCCGATGCTGCAGATACCGGTAACGGCATTGCCGACCAAGCCAGTGCCGACGACGGCGCATCCAACCAACTTTGGAAACAAGTTTGGAAAGCGAAACAGGGGCAAATCATCGTAGTCAGCATCGCATTGACCATCCTGCTTTTGGTATTTCTGTTCCAAGACTGGATTGTCCGCTACGAAAAATGGTACGACCGTTTCCGCTTGGTATTCCTGACATTTACCTTGGTTTATATCGGCTGGTACGCTCAGGCACAATTGTCTGTCGTGAATACGCTGACCTTGTTCTCCGCCGTCTTGACCGAATTCCGTTGGGACTTCTTCCTGATGGATCCGATTGTGTTCATTTTGTGGCTGTTTACCGCCGCCACCATGCTGTTGTGGAACCGCGGTACATTCTGCGGCTGGCTCTGCCCCTTCGGTTCGCTGCAAGAGTTGACCAACCGAATCGCCAAAAAATTGGGCGTGAAACAAATTACCGTGCCGCACCTGCTGCACACGCGCCTGACCGCGATTAAATATGTGATTTTCTTCGGTCTGTTGGCGATTTCGCTGTACGACTTGGGCACTGCTGAAAAATTTGCCGAAGTAGAACCCTTTAAAACAGCGATTATTTTGAAATTCGTCCGCGAATGGTGGTTTGTCGCGTTTGCCGTTGCCCTCTTGGTTGCCGGCTTGTTCATCGAACGCTTCTTCTGCCGCTATCTGTGCCCGTTGGGCGCAGGCATCGCCCTACCCGGCCGCTTCCGCGTATTCGACTGGCTGCGCCGCTACAAAATGTGTGGCAACCCTTGCCAAATCTGTACGCACGAATGCCCCGTTCAGGCGATTGCACCGGAAGGCGACATTCATCCGAACGAATGTATCCAGTGCCTGCACTGCCAAGTCATGTACCACCATGACACACGTTGCCCGCAAGTTGTGGCAACCAACAAGAAAAAACAAAAACAGGCGGCGGCGAAAGCCGAACCCGAAACCGCATCTGCAACACAACAGCCTACCGAGCAGGTTGTGCAGTTTGTGAAAAAATAAACCGCCCCACGGCCGGCAAATAATCTAAACCCCTAAAGAACCCTTAAAAAATGCCGGTCCACCCGTAACCATACTTATAAACATAAATTCGTTTTTTTGATCGGCAGGTCGTCTGAAAACGCCGGCTGCCGAATTTTATCCAAGGAGTGTTGTATGTCAGACGAAAAATTAGAACAAAACGGTTTAAGCCGTCGTTCATTCTTAGGTACTGCCGCCGCTTCCGGCGCAGGTATTGCCGGCGCCGGTCTGTTGGGATTGGCAGGCTGCTCCAAAGAGGGTGGCGACAAAGCTGCTGCTTCAGGTGCTGCGCCTGCATCCAAAGCCGAAACCCGCTCCTCTGCCGAACCGGGTAAACAGACCTCCGAAGTCGGTCCGGGCGAGCTTGACCAATATTACGGTTTGCTCTCCGGCGGTCAGTCAGGCGAAATGCGCTTGATCGGTTTGCCCTCCATGCGCGAACTGATGCGTATCCCTGTGTTCAACATGGACAGCGCGACCGGTTGGGGCCGTACCAACGAGAGCCTGCGTATTTTGAATGAAAAAAATACGCCGGAAACCAACAAATTCCTGAAAGATGCCGGTTTGCGCTGCCTTCCTAACGGCGACTTGCACCACCCGCACTTGTCGTTTACCGACAAAACTTACGACGGTCGCTACGCGTATGCCAACGACAAAGCAAACAACCGTGTTTGCCGCGTCCGCTTGGACTTCATGAAAACCGACAAAATCACCGAAATCCCTAACGCTTCCGGTATCCACGGTCTGCGTCCGCAACGTTATCCGAAAACCGGCTATGTATTTGCCAACGGCGAACACATCGTACCGGTAAGCGGCGTGGGTACTTGGAACGATCCTAAAACTTGGAATGCCGTTTACACCGCCATCGACGGCGAAACCATGGACATCGCATGGCAAGTATTGGTGGACGGCAACTTGGACAACGGCGATGCCGACTACCAAGGCAAATACTCCTTCGCCACCTGCTATAACTCCGAACGCGCCCTGACCGTACAAGGTGCTTCTTCCAACGAGCAAGACTGGTGCGTGGTCTTCAATCTTGCCGCCATCGAAGAAGGCATCAAAAACGGCGACTTCAAAGAAGTCAACGGCGTGAAAGTGCTGGACGGCCGTGCAGAAGCCAACTCCAAATATACCCGCTACATCCCCGTGCCAAACTCTCCACACGGCTGTAACGCCTCTCCTGACGGCAAATACATCATGCTCAACGGCAAACTGTCTCCGACCGTTACCGTATTGGATGTCAGCAAACTGGACGATTTGTTCGCAGGCAAAATCAAAGAGCGCGACGTGGTTGTCGCCGAACCCCAACTGGGTCTCGGTCCTTTACACACCGCGTTTGACGGTCGCGGCAACGCCTACACCACGCTGTTTATCGACAGCCAAATGGTTAAATGGAACATTGACGACGCGATCAAAGCCTACAAAGGCGAGAAAATTGATCCGATCAAACAAAAACTCGACGTTCACTACCAACCGGGTCACAACCATACAACCATGGGTGAAACCAAAGACGCCGACGGTAAATGGCTGGTATCCTTGAACAAATTCTCCAAAGACCGTTTCCTCAACGCCGGCCCGCTGAAACCGGAATGCGACCAGTTGATCGACATTTCCGGCGACGAAATGCGTTTGGTTCACGACAACCCGACCTTTGCCGAGCCGCACGACTTATGTCTGTTTAACGCATCCTCCATCAACCCGAAAAAAACTTGGGACCGCAACGACCCATGGTTCTGGCAAGATGCTTTGGAACAAGCGAAAAAAGACGGAGTCGAGCTGGAGAAAACCTCCAAAGTCATCCGCGAAGGCAACAAAGTCCGCGTATACATGACCGCGATTGCGCCTGCATTCAGCATCCCGCAATTCGAAGTGAACCAAGGCGACGAAGTAACCGTATATGTCACCAACGTCGAGACCATCGAGGACTTGACCCACGGCTTCACTTTGGAAGGCTACGGCATCGCCATGGAAATCGGCCCGCAAGCTACCCAATCGGTAACCTTCAAAGCTCTCCGTCCGGGCGTACACTGGTACTACTGCCAATGGTTCTGCCACGCCCTGCACATGGAAATGTCCGGTCAAATGATCGTTAAACCCCGATAATCGGGTTTAACGGTTTATCACTGACTTAACGAAAAGGTCGTCTGAAAAAACTTTCAGGTCTTAGCGAAACCCGCTACCCTCGTTTTCAGACGACCTTTTATAGCAGAACCGTTTGGACGCAACAGACCGTTCCGCTATAAAACAAAAACACAGCCCTTACAGGCAGGCATTACCATGCCGACGCACACTGCACGAATCAGAGGAACTCCATGCACACACCCAAATTCAAAACATGGCGACGCACTGTCCTGACGTTTATGTTCGGCAGTATGATTCAAACGACCTTTGCAGCCACCATTGACGTTTCCCCGAACGACAACCTGCCCGAAGTCATCGCGCGTGCGCAAGCAGGCGATACGCTCAAACTCGCCTCCGGCACTTACAAAACCAAGCTGCTTATCGACAAACCCATCACCATCGAAGGTCCTGCCGACCGATCCGCCAAAATCGAAGGTGACCGCACCGGACGCACCATCTCCGTCACTGCCCCCGACGTTACCCTGCGCAATCTTACCGTTACCCGTTCCGGCATGAGCCTGCCTGCCATGGACGCCGGCATCTACCTCGAAGAAACCGCACCCCGCGCCCTGATCGAACACAACAACATCCTCGACAACTCCGTCGGCGTATATATCCACGGCTCGGCGGAGTCTATGGTGCGCGAGAACAAAATCGTCGGCGACGCCACTTTGCGCGTCAACGAACGCGGCAACGCCGTTACCGTCTGGAACGCTCCCGGCGCGCAAGTTATCGGCAATGACATTTCCAAAGGCCGCGACGGCATTTTCTCCAACACCAGCAAAAACAACACCTACAAAAACAACCGCTTCAGCGACCTGCGTTTCGCCGTCCACTACATGTACACCAACGACAGCGAAGTCAGCGACAACATTTCCGTCGGCAACAATATGGGCTACGTTTTGATGTTTTCCGACCGCCTCAAAGTACACGGCAACATCGCCGTCGGCAGCCGCGACCAAGGCATCATGCTCAACTACGTCAACTATTCCGAAATCAACGACAACATCATCAACAAAGCCGGCAAATGCGTTTTCGCCTACAACGCCAACTACAACAAAATTGTCGCCAACCATTTTGAAAACTGCGAAATCGGCATCCACTTCACCGCCGCCATCGAAGGCACCTCCCTTTCCGACAACGCCTTCATCAACAACGAAAGCCAAGTCAAATACGTCAGCACACGTTTTCTTGACTGGGGCGAAGGCGGACGCGGCAACTACTGGAGCGACAACAGCGCATTCGACCTCGACGGCGACGGCTTCGGCGACAGCGCGTACCGTCCCAACGGCATCATCGACCAAATCGTCTGGCGTGCCCCTGTTGCCCGCCTCCTGATGAACAGCCCCGCCATCAGCATCGTCAAATGGGCGCAGTCGCAGTTCCCCGCCATCCTTCCCGGCGGCGTGATCGACAGCAAACCGCTGATGAAAGCAGGAAGCAACAAAACCACCACCAAATATGAGGCAATGAAAGAACAACTGTTGCAAGAAGCCAAAACCAATCAATCCAAATGGGGCGATGCCGAAAACGGCGCATTGAACTGAGCGGAACGCCGTGAACACCTCCTGCAAGGTCGTCTGAAAACTTTTCAGACGACCTGATCGACAAACCCGCAGCAAAGCTTTGCCCCATCATTGCCGTACCAACGGGAATCCGCCACAATTACGATGCAACCCGCGATACAGGCAACAGTCCAAAACATAAACCCATAACAAACGTCGTCTGAAATCCCTCTCTCCTTTTTCAGACGACCCCATACGAAGAACGCCCTTTCAGACGACCCCAACGTCGTCTGAAACCCAATCCACACAAGGAAGCACTAATGAGCGCACACCATGTCGAATTGAGAAACGTAACCAAACGCTTCGGCGCACAAAAAGCCGTCAACCAAGTCGATTTAGTCTTGAAGGCAGGCGAAAGTGTCGGGCTGGCCGGACACAACGGCGCAGGCAAATCCACGCTCATCAAATTAATACTCGGGCTGATTACCCCGACCGAAGGCGAAGTCATGCTGCTGGGCGAGCGCACCGGCAGCAAAGCGGGTGCGCAGTTGCGCAGCCAAATCGGCTACCTGCCCGAAACCGTCGCCCTGCACCCTTCCCTCAGCGGCATCGAAACCCTCAATTTCTACGCCAAACTCAAAAAACAGCCGCTCACCAAAAACCACGAGCTTCTCGAGCGCGTCGGCATTTCCCAAGCCGCCCGCCGCCGCGTCGGCACCTACTCCAAAGGTATGCGCCAACGCCTCGCCCTCGCCCAAGCCCTGCTGGGCGAACCCAAAGTATTACTGTTTGACGAACCCACCACAGGCCTCGACCCCGCCTCGCGCCAAATGTTTTACGAAGTCGTGCGCGAACTCAACGGACACGGTGCCACCGTCCTCCTCAGCACCCACGCCCTTGCCGAACTCGACGGCCACGCCGACCGCATCGTCGTCATGAAGAACGGCGTCAAAGTCGCCGACGGCAGCATGGACGAGTTGCACGTCCAAAGCGGCCTCCCCCTCACCGTCAACATCCGCCTCAAAGCCCCGCGTCCCTTAAGCGAACGTTGGCAGCCGCTTTCAGACGACCTCAGCTATCGGGCGCAATGTCAGGCTGAAGAACGCATGGCATTACTCAGCGAATTGGGCAACCTGTCCGGCCTCGCCTACCTCGACATCCACACACCCACACTCGACGACATGTACGCACAATTCTTAAAAAGGGAGGACGTATGAACCCCGTTTGGATTATCACCGGAAAAGAAGTCCGCGACAGCCTGCGCAACCGCTGGGTACTCGCCGCTTCCGTCCTGCTCGCCGCCCTAGCCCTCTCATTGGGCTTCCTCGGCAGCTCGCCGACAGGCTCGGTTAAAGTCGATCCGCTGACTGTAACCGTCGTCAGCCTCTCCAGCCTGTCCATCTTCCTGATCCCGCTCATCGCCATGCTCCTCTCCTACGATTCCCTCATCGGCGAAATCGAACGCGGCACCATGGCGCTGCTGTTGAGCTACCCCGTTTCCCGCAACCAAATCCTTGCCGGAAAATTCATCGGACACCTCATCATCCTCGCCCTTGCCACCACCGCAGGCTACGGAATCGCAGGCATCACGCTCCAACTCGCCAACGGCAGCTTCGACATCGCCGCATGGAAACCCTTCGCCCTCCTGATTGCCGCCAGCGTCATTTTGGGCGCGGCATTCCTGTCCATGGGCTACCTCATCAGCGCGAAAGTGAAAGAACGCGGCACCGCCGCCGGTATCGCCATCGGCGTTTGGCTGTTTTTCGTCGTCATCTTCGACATGGCACTTTTGGGCATCCTCGTCGCCGATACACAGCAAGCGATTACCGCCCCCGTCGTCGAAACCGTCCTCCTGTTCAACCCCACCGACATCTACCGCCTGCTCAACCTGACCGGTTACGAAAACACCGCCATGTACGCCGGCATGGCAGGCTTAAGCGAACAAATCAGCCTGACCATGCCCGTATTGCTGACCGCGCAGATATTATGGGTTATCATTCCCCTTATCTTGGCAGCAAGAATTTTCGGAAAGCGACAAATATGAAAAAGATCTTACCCGCGCTCCTCGCCACCCTACTCCTGAGTGCCTGCCCCAAAGCAGAAGAGACTCCGCCGCCCGCGCCGCAACAAATCAGCGACCGCGCCGTGGGACACTATTGCAGCATGAACCTGACCGAACACAACGGTCCCAAAGCCCAAATCTACCTCAACGGCAAACCCGACCGCCCCGTCTGGTTCTCCACCATCAAACAGATGTTCGGCTACACCAAGCTGCCCGAAGAGCCTAAGGGCATCCATATCATCTACGTTACCGACATGGGCAAAGTCAAAGACTGGAGCAAACCCAATGCCGACGCCGCATGGATAGACGGCAAAAAAGCCTACTACGTCATCGAAAGCGGCTTCATCGGCGGCATGGGTGCAGAAGACGCCCTCCCCTTCGCCGACAAAGCCCAAGCCGAAAAATTTGCCAAAGAAAAAGGCGGCCGCGTCGTCAGCTTCGACGAAATGCCCGATTCCTACATCTTCAAATAATCCCTTCGCGTCAAAAAGGTCGTCTGAAAACCTTATCCATCAGGTTTTCAGACGACCTTTAAGCATATGGGAAATATATGTGGCGAAAAAATGGTTGCAATTCTGTTTAGAGAGAATTTCATCTGAAACTAAAATTGTTCGACAGACTGGTCAGTAGAGCATTTTAAAAATGATATTTAATGCATTCCATTTAATAAAATTTTTCCCTATGACAATTGTACAATTGAAAATTTTGCAGCAATCCATTGCAGTCGTTTGAATTAAGCAAAAAGCAAATAATGTATCGCCGCAATTTCAGATCAAATTAGACCGTATGCATCCTAAAAAAGCATTCCCCATGCGCAAAAATTCAACACCATTACAAAAAAGCAATTAACTCATTATATTATTTAAGAAAAATGAAAATGCGATATTTATTTTTCGAAAAATCAGAACTTTAAATAAAATTTTGAGTCAAACCGCCTATGCCATATTTATATCCGTTCGTATCTTAATCCAACATTACCTTGAAATGCCATGCTAAATTACTATTTCATTACATTCAGACACGAGCACCTACGAAGAAACTGCCACCTATCAGCATAACCTTCTGATTAATCTTTATTTATACGGAAAACACCATTATGAATACCCGAGTCACTCACCTTTCATCAGAAAAGCAAAGCCGCAGCGAATCAACTTTGACAGATGCGGCAAACGCAAACTATTTAACTTACATTCGCAGCAACACCAGCCGTACGCTTGCTGCCGGAGAAAAAAATCTGATTCTAGAAGGTGATGCCAATATCTTCGGGGCAGGAAACAACGCCGATAACATCCTTATCGGCAACAGCGGACGTAACCGTCTTAACAGCGGACGCGGCAATGATACCGTTTACGGTGGCGGCGGTGATGACACCATCAACGGCGGGGAAGGCATCGACTTACTGTTCGGTGAAGATGGCGACGATACATTAAACGGGGAAGCCAGTGACGATGTACTTAACGGTGGTGCAGGTAACGATACCTACATTTTCAATGCGGCAGGCGGCAGGGATACCATTATCGATACCGAGGGAAACAACCGCATCCGCTTTACCGGAGGCTTGCGTGCCGAAGATTTGACAATAACGGCTGTTGCCAACAATGATGGTGGGCAAGATTGGAAAATCTCCATTAAAAACACAGATTCCGTACTGACCATCAGCAACCAATATACTGCCGGAAGCAGCGTCCCTGCCATCCATCAATTTGTTTTTGACAGCGGTGTTTTGAATGTAGCCGAATTTGTTCGTGCGACAAAAGCCAACATTGAAACAGCGAAACCACAAAACCTGACCATTAATGGAACCGATTCAGACGACGTTTTAAATGGTAGTGACGGTAATGACATTATTGACGGCAAAGCCGGTGCCGATACGATGAGCGGAGGATGGGGAGACGATACTTATTATGTTGATAATGTCAAAGATGTCATTATCGAAGGAAAAGGCGCAGGTACCGATACCGTAATCAGCAGCGTTTCCTACACAGCGGCAACCAATGTTGAAAACGTTACCTTGACCGGCAATGCCAATATCTTCGGCGCAGGCAACAACAGCGACAATATCTTGACCGGCAATGCCGGACACAACCGGCTCAACAGCGGACGCGGCAACGATACCGTTTACGGCATGGGTGGAAATGACAACCTTAACGGCGGCGACGGTGATGATTACCTGGATGGTGGCGAAGGGAACGACAACATCAATGGCGACGCAGGCAACGACACTTTAATCGGCGGCAAAGGAAAAGACACCCTGAAAGGCGGCGCAGGTAACGACACCTATATTTTCGGCGACGATGATACGATTATCGACGACCAAGGAAACAACACTTTGCGTTTTTCAGACGACCTCCGTATCAAAGACCTCAAAATCAGCGTCAATGACAACGCACAAGGCGGGAAAGACTGGTTGATTACGTCCGCAAACGGCTCCGCATTGATTCGGGACCAAATCGGCTCAGACGGCAAAGTTGCTATCGGACGTTTTGAACTGCTCGGCGAAACCTATACCCAAGAATCCCTGCTCAAAGCTGTTGCCAATTCAAACAAACAACAAGGTTCGACCATCACCGGTACGGCAAGAGACGACATCCTTACCGGTACAGAGCAAAACGATACCATCGACAGCGGAATCGACGGACGTGACCGTCTGTACGGACTAGGCGGAGATGACATATTGCGTGATAGCGGAACAAGCTATTTCGGTAATGAACGCGATGACGAACTCTACGGCGGCGACGGCAATGATAAATTGTATGCCGACATTGGTGATGATTATCTGGACGGCGGTGCCGGCGATGACCATCTTGAAGGCGGACAACACAGAGATACTTACGTCTTTGGTAAAGGATACGGACACGATACCGTCTTTGACTACAATTTCAATCTTGATCCCGAATTCAACCCCGATGGAATGCCAAACGCCAATACCGTTAAATTTACCGGCGGCCTGACTTTGGATGATTTAGAAATTTCGATGACTCAAGGCTATGACAAATCAGACATTGATCATATCCCTACCGATTCCGAATTCATTATTATTCCCCGTCTGAACGGCGATACTTGGAGCATTTCAATCAAAGGGACAAACGATGTCCTGACTATTAAAAACCAATCCGGCATTTACGGCGCAATCAGCGAATTCCAGTTTGATTCCAAAACCTATACCGTTGGCGAAATCATTGAGCATTTTGGTCTGAATGTGCCTCACTTTGACAAAGCCGGTAACCTTGTCCACAACCTTACCGATAAGGTTGACTGGTATGGTATTGATCAGAGGGGATACAACCGCGTTGTTTACGGATCGGCTGATAACGATACTGCGGACTTTTCAGACGTGATCGGTAAAGTTACCTTCTACGGTGGCAATGGGGAAGATAGTATCACCTTAGGAAGATACAATCTCATTG
This sequence comes from Neisseria sicca 4320, assembly GCF_000193735.1. Classification (GTDB taxonomy): domain Bacteria; phylum Pseudomonadota; class Gammaproteobacteria; order Burkholderiales; family Neisseriaceae; genus Neisseria; species Neisseria sicca_E. The sequence goes on along the minus strand of NZ_AEPF01000151.1, from coordinate 18,102 downwards.
ACGGCGGTACGGGTAATGATGCCATTTTCGACTCCGGACACTCGGTTAAAAATACCATTATGTTTGGGAAGGAAAGCGGACACGATACATTGCACAATATCCGCACAGAAGCAGATACTACCGTTCTCTTCTCAGGAAATTTAACGATTAAAGATGTCGAATTGACCACAGGCAAAGACTGGGTTGTGAAGCTGAAAGGTTCAAATAACGCATTGACTATCAAGGATATGGTTCATTCCCCATCCGGTCATGATACGGTTGACACCTTTAAATTTGAAGGTGGCGAAAGCTATACCGCTACCCAATTCCTGAATGCTTTAGGTATGGATAGCACCCTCAACCAAGGCTTGATTTAACCGTCTGGAAGGTCGTCTGAAAACTTCCCGCATTATCGGTTGGAAAAGTTTTCAGACGACCTTTTGTTTTGTCTTGATGATAATTCCCAACACCAAATGCCGCTATTTTCCAATACTGATTCAATATGTTGTATGTAATGCAACAATTTAAGAATTTCCATAAAAGCCGTTGACAATACTTCTTTATTATGTCAAAATTACGCCCGTTGAGTTGCTTGATGCAGCTTGATTTTTCTCCTCTATTTCTCCTTTGTAGACTTGGCGCATATCCCAAACGATATGCGCATTTTTTTATCTTGATTTTCCAAGTTTAAAATAAAATCAAATAAAACAAGATATTCCCATCTCTTCTCCAATTCTCTCGTACACGAAAACCCATCTTCAGAAAATGTGTAAGCCCAGATCAAAAATCAACAAAAAACACGTTTGTGAATCCCTACCAAAGCAAAAATCATAGGCGCAAAGCGTGTTCCTCTTTCCCCTCCTCCGTTAATTTGAAATACTGATAAAAAAGGTCGTCTGAAAACGGAAAATCCGTTTTCAGACGACCTTTTAAAATCATGAAGTATTATTCAGCGTTGTTTAGTGCCGCTTCTTCAGTTTCGACTGCTGCGCCGACTTGTTCGGCTTCTACTGCCTCAGTTTGCACTGCCTGTTTGGCGGCTTGACGCTCGGCTTGTTCTGCCAGAGCCTGTTGGACAAACGGATGCTGTTGGGCGATGGCTTGTTCTTCCGCACTGACTTCGCCTTTGAAGCGGTTGTTCAAATCAAAACGTTTTCCACCGCGCGCCAGGGCTTTGAGGTAGCGGGGACGGCGGCAATGGTTGGCGAGAACGCGGGCGATCAGGGCAGGATCGTATTGGGGCAGCGCGGCAACAAGGTCTTGGTCGATGCCGACGGCCAGCGGTTTGAATCGTTTGAAGACGTCGTATTTGCCGTAGATGTAGTCGGCAATCATGTCGGTCTGTTTTTTCTTGCTCATGGTTTGAACGGCGGATTTCAAAGCTGCGCCCAAAGCAGTTTCTTGTGTCATGTCGTTTGTATTCCTCTAAAATAAAGCCGTGCGTTTCGCTACGGCACGGTAATGGCGGTATTTTAGTATAAAGCCTGTGTTTTGGCTAAGTTTTTTTACGAATGTTCGATTGTAAATGTTTATTTTACGGACGACGCCGACACACCTGTCGCCATAGCGTTGCGAAAAGGTCGTCTGAAAACGTTCGGCACAATCCGCCATGTTTGTTTTCAGACGACCTCTTTCAATTTTATCTATGCTGCTTGGTAATGTCGGGCGTATCAACAACTACGTCGGCATTTTGCGCACGATGGCGCAGGGCGTGATCGATGAGTACCAGCGCGAGCATGGCTTCGGCGATGGGGGCGGCGCGGAGGCCGACGCAGGGGTCGTGTCTGCCGTGCGTAGCGAGTTCGACGGGGTCGCCGTTGATGTCGATGCTGCGGCGCGGGGTGGCTATGGAACTGGTGGGTTTGATGGCGATGTTGACGTGGATGTCTTGTCCGGTGCTGATGCCGCCGAGGATGCCGCCTGAGTGGTTGGACAGGAAGCCTTGCGGGGTAAGTTCGTCGCCGTGTTCGCTGCCGCGTTGGACGACGCTGCTGAAGCCCGCACCGATTTCTACGCCTTTGACGGCGTTGATGCCCATCATGGCGTAGGCGATTTCGGCATCGAGGCGGTCGAAAACGGGTTCGCCCAAGCCAACGGGGACGTTGGCGGCTTCGATATGCAGCTTCGCGCCGACAGAATCCAATGATTTGCGCACGCTGTCCATATAGTTTTCCAGCTCGGCGATTTGGCTTTGGTTGGCAGCGAAGAAGGGATTTTCGGAAATGTGTTCGTAGCCTTCAAACTGAATTTCTTTTTCGCCGACTTGGGTAACGTAGGCGGTGATTTCTGTACTGAATTTTTCTTTCAACCACTTCTTGGCAACGGCTCCGGCGGCAACGCGGGCGGCGGTTTCGCGGGCGGAGCTTCTGCCGCCGCCGCGGTAATCGCGCGTGCCGTATTTGTGCCAGTAGGTATAGTCGGCATGACCGGGACGGAAGCTGGTGGCGATGTTGCCGTAGTCTTTGCTGCGTTGGTCGGTATTGCGGATTAAGAGGGCGATGGGTGTGCCGGTGGTTTTGCCTTCGAAGACGCCGGAGAGGATTTCGACTTGGTCGGCTTCGCGGCGTTGGGTAACGTGGCGGCTGGTGCCGGGTTTGCGCCGGTCGAGGTCGGTTTGGATGTCTGATTCGGTCAATGCCAGTCCGGGCGGGCAGCCGTCGATGATGCAGCCCAAACCTGCGCCGTGGCTTTCGCCGAAGGTGGTAACGGTGAAGAGTTGTCCGAAAGTGTTGCCTGCCATGTTTTCCCTCTATCGGTCATATACTGAAAGATGAAGGATTTTAGCATACAAAGGTCGTCTGAACCGCTTTCAGGACGCGAATCCTGCTATGGTGCGCCCCATCTCTATCGAATCAAATCCCAAGCAAATTTGCCTATGGTCAGACACAGCAACACCATAAATCCGTAACGCAGAAACTTGGTTCCGCCGCGCATCGCCAATTTCGCGCCGACCACGCCGCCGCACAAATTCGCCAGCGCAAGTGGAATTGCCCACGCCCACACGACATGACCTTGCGGGATGAAAACCGCCAGCGCGGCAAGGTAGGTGGTGGAATTGATGACTTTGGCGGATGCGTTCGCCGTCAGGAAATCATAACCGTAAAAACGGACGAATACGAAGGCCAGCAGGCTGCCTGAGCCCGGCCCGAAGATGCCGTCGTAAAAACCGATGAGCGCGCCGAAGAGTAAGCCCCATAAGGTTTCGCGGCACGTCAATTTTTTGGTGCGCACCGCCTGCCCCAAGTCTTTTTTCAAAAAAGTATAAAGGCACATGGCCACCATGATGACCAACATCGCCGGTTTCATGTAGTGCACGGGCAGATACGCCACGGCATTCGCGCCCAGATAGGAAGCGGCAAACGCCAACGCGGCGGTGGGCAGCAGCATTTTCCACGGCAGGGGGATTTTGCTCAGGTATTGCCCCGTTGCAGTCAGCGTGCCGCATAAGGCAGCGAATTTGTCGGTGCCGATGACCGAAGCCACGGGCGTGGAAGCGGGCAGCAGGTTGAACAGCCCCGGTATTTGCAACAATCCGCCGCCGCCAACCGCCGCGTTCATCAGTCCGGCGCAAAATCCGGTGAGCAGTAAGAGGTAGAAAAAGGAATCTACGGGCATGATGATTCAGGCTTTATTGGAAATTTCTTATCAAGGAAAAGGTCGTCTGAAAACAGTTTAGCACATGAAATCCATGTTTTTAAAATGTTCAGACGACCTTTTTCAAACCCGCTTCTTTATTTTTTCTTCAAATAAACGCCGCTTTCGATATGGTGCGTAAACGGAAACTGATCAAACAACGCGGCGCGTTCGACAGTATGGGTTTGGCAGAGGGTGTCGAGGTTCGCGCGCAAGGTTTCGGGATTGCAGGAAATATAGATAATGTTGACAAACCGGGAAACCAGCTTCAACGTTTCATCATCGACGCCGGCGCGGGGCGGATCGACAAAAATAGTGGAAAAATCATAATCTTTCAGCGAGATACCCTGCTCTTGCAGGCGGCGGAATTCGCGGCTTTGCGTGTAGGCTTCGGTAAATTCTTCCGCAGAGAGGCGGGCGATTTTGATGTTGTCCCTTTGGTTTGCCTCGATGTTCCATTGAGCGGCGTAAACGGAAGTTTTGGACACTTCAGTCGCCAAAACCTGACGGAAATACTGCGAGAGCGGCAGGGTGAAATTGCCGTTGCCGCAATAAAGTTCAAGCAAATCGCCGCTAAGATTTTGCGCAACATCACACGCCCAGCCGAGCATTTTTTCGCACACGCGGGCGTTAGGCTGGGTAAAGCTGCCTTCGACTTGGCGGTAGCGGAAGGTTTTGCCGTTTACGTTCAGCTCTTCGGTGATATAGTCTTGAGTCAAGACGATTTTCTGCCCCCTACTCCGACCGATGATATGAATGCCCAATTCACGCGCCAAAGCTTCAGCCGCACGTTGCCACGCTTCGCCCAGCTTTTTGTGGTAAATCATGGTAAAGAGCATCTCGCCGCTCAGTGCAGACAGAAATTCTACGGCGTACCAGCGGTTTTTGAGTTCGGGATTTTGCGCGGCAGCTTCGATGAGTTTGGGCATTAAGGCATTGATGGACTCAGAGGCGGCGGGAAATTGGTCGTAACGTATCAGACTTGCGCCGCTCGCTTTCTGCCCGCGCTCGAACATGGCATAAAACATTTCACCACCTTCATGCCAAATGCGAAATTCGGCGCGCATCCGGTAATGCTGTTCGGGAGATTCGAAAACTTGAATTTCAGGAAAATCCAAACCTTGGAAAAGCTGTTGCAAGTATTGGATTTTTTGGTCGAGCTGTTGCGTATAAGCGGTCATTGGAGAAATGTCTCATGAAAAAATGCCGTAATGTCGGTTTGGTCGGCAGGTTAGCGTAAAAATGTTTAACAACAACGAAATGCTGACAAAGGTCGTCTGACAACCTACCCACGCTCGTTTTCAGACGACCTTTTATCGGCATTTGATTACTCGCCTTCGTATTTGCGTTCCAAACGCTCCACGCATGCGCTTAAGTGTTTGCGCATGACTTTGACGACGCGGTTGCGTTTGCCGTTGACCAGCAGGTCGAGGATTTCGCGGTGTTCGGAATGGGTATGGGGATTGATGGCGCGTTTTTCATGACGCTGCGCATCGAAGACGGCGACGATGAGCGAAGAGCGGGCGCACAGGGTATTCATGATGTCGAACAAGACGTAGTTATCGATCAGGCGCGCGAGTTCGACGTGGAAGGCGTTGGACAGGCGGTTCCAACCCACGCGGTCGCCGCTGTCGGATGCCTGTTCTTCACGCTCGATCATGGTGTAAAGCGGCTGGAGGCGGGTTTCCAAATCGGGCATATCGGACAGAAGGTTCAAAATCATGCTTTCCATTTCGATACGCGCGTTGAACACGTCCTGCATTTCCTTCAAATCGGGAACATGGACGAACGCGCCGCGATTGGGCTGCAAATCGACAATTTTGTCGTGTGCCAACAGGGACAGCGCGCCGCGCACGGTATTGCGCGAGCAAACCATCTGGCGGCACAGCTCGGATTCGGTCAATTTTTTGCCGGGCAGCAAAACATGGTCGGTAATGCCGTCCAAAATCAGGGCGTAAACGCGAAACAGCTCCGAATCATGCCTGCCTGCGGGCATCATGGAAGAAGGGGTGGGCGCATGAAGGGTTTCGTTATCGGTATTCATTATTTAAGCTCTCCTCATGGTCTGACGCGGCATATTGTTTGAAATTACTGGAAATTTCCGACGGTATTGAGCCGCCCCGTATCGCTTTTTGCTTGATTCCATTTCAATATGGCACGAAACCTGATTAAGATATAATTAAAAATTGTTGACAATCCCTAACTAAGCTTGCACAATACGTCGAAAGGCCAAGTTATAAAGGCTGATAGAGAGAGAATCCACAATAAGCAAGCAGATATATTCATGGTGTAGCGTGAATATATCTGCTTTTTTGTCGGGCGGCCTTTATTCACGCTTAAACAGTATTCCGCCTCTAAACGCTTTTCAGACGACCCCTGAAAGATACGGGAGGTCGTCTGAAAAATTACTCTGCTTCGACGGTTTCAAAACTGTGGGTGATTTTCGCCGCCTTGCCCAGCATAATCGAGGCGGAACAATATTTCTCGGCGGACATCTGCACGGCGCGCTCAATGGCGGATTCGGTCAGATTGTGTCCGATGACTTTAAAATGGATATGGATTTCGGTGAACACGCGCGGGGCATCGTCGGCGCGCTTCGCGGTAACCGTCGCTTGGCAGTCCACTACCTTTTGACGCTGTTTCTCGGCAATCATTACAACATCGATGCTGGAGCAGCCTGCCACGCCCAAAAGCAGCATTTCCATCGGGCTGGGGCCGCGTTTCGCCTGCCCTTCCGCCGCCGCGCCTTCCATGACGACGCTGTGTCCGTTTTCGGTCGTGCCGACAAAGCACATTCCGTCTATCCATTTTGATGTAACTTGCATGATTGCCTTTCTGTCGCGAAAATGCCTGATAAACAGGCGCATTTTCATATTGTAAACAATTTCTACGGATAAATACAGGCGCAGAGTTGGAAAAGGTCGTCTGAAAACAAGTATTGCAAGTTTTCAGACGACCTTTTTCATGGTCAAACAGTCAGTTCTTCATCGACTGCACCGGCACGGGAATCCTGCCGCCGCGGTTGACGAACACTTCACACGAACCTTCTTTAACCGGCATCACGGGCGCATAGCCCAACAGACCGCCGAACTCGACGCTGTCGCCGACGGTTTTGCCCGTTACCGGAATGATGCGCACGGCGGTGGTTTTGCTGTTGATCATGCCGATGGCGGCTTCGTCGGCGATGATGCCGGAAATCGTGTGTGCGGGCGTGTCGCCGGGAACGGCAATCATATCCAAACCGACAGAACAAACGGCGGTCATTGCTTCGAGTTTGTCCAGCGTCAGCACGCCTGCTTCGGCGGCGGCAATCATGCCTTCGTCTTCGGAAACGGGGATAAACGCGCCGCTCAAACCGCCGACCGCGCTGGAAGCCATCATGCCGCCTTTTTTCACGGCATCGTTCAGCAATGCCAAGGCAGCCGTCGTGCCGTGCGTACCGCAGACGCTCAAGCCCATTTCTTCAAGGATGCGTGCTACCGAGTCGCCGACGGCGGGGGTTGGCGCCAACGACAAATCGAGAATGCCGAATGGGATGCCCAGTATTTTCGAGGCTTCACGTCCGATAAGTTCGCCCACGCGGGTGATTTTGAAGGCGGTTTTTTTCACGACTTCGGCGACTTCGGTCAGGCTGACCGCGTCCGAATTTTCCAGCGCGGCTTTGACTACGCCCGGCCCTGACACGCCGACGTTGATAACGGCGTCCGCTTCGCCCGACCCGTGAAACGCGCCCGCCATAAACGGATTGTCTTCCACAGCGTTGCAGAACACGACGATTTTGGCGCAGCCGAAACCTTCGGGCGTGATTTCAGCCGTGCGTTTGATGGTTTCGCCCGCCAGTCTGACCGCATCCATATTGATACCGGCTCGCGTGCTGCCGATATTGATGGAGCTGCACACGATGTCGGTCGTCTTCATCGCTTCGGGAATGGAGCGGATTAACACCTCGTCTGAAGGCGACATGCCTTTTTGCACCAGCGCGGAAAAGCCGCCGATAAAAGACACGCCGATGGCTTTGGCTGCCTTGTCCAAAGTCTGCGCCACGCTGACGTAAGAATCGGCTTTGGTCGCCGCCGCGATTTGTGCAATCGGCGTGACGGAAATACGCTGATTCACAATCGGCACGCCGTATTTGGCGGACAGGTGTTTCGCCGTAGCGACCAAATCTTTACCGACGGTGGTGATTTTGTTGTAAATGTTTTGGTTCAGTACATTGATATCAGTACTGATACAGTCGTGCAAATCAATGCCTATGGTAATGGTGCGGACGTCGAAATGCTGGTCGGCAACCATTTTGACGGTTTCTAAAATTTCGCCGGATTGGATACTCATCACATTCCTCCGACTCAAATGCGGTGCATGGCTTGGAAGATTTCTTCGTTTTGCATACGGATGTCGAGCGCGAGTTTTTTGCTCTCTTCCGTAAACAAATCCAGCATTTCCTGCCGCGATTTGGGGCATTTCGAGGTATCCACCAAGATAATCATGGTGAAGAAATCGTCCATCAGCTGCTGGCTGATATTGAGGATGTTAATTTGGTTTTCCGCCAAAATTCTGGAAACGTCGTACACGATACCGACGCGGTCTTTGCCGATGACGGTGATGACTGAATTATTCATAAGTCAGGGTCCTTGTAGGGGTCGTCTGAAAAATTGATTTGGGAAATTATAGCACCGCTTTAGAATAATATGACTTGGATTGTTGACAATTTTGCATTGCCCGAACCTGATATTCCGTCTGCCGTCATTCCCGCGCAGGCGGGAATCCAAATTTATCCGTGCAGAAATCGTCAAAGAAAAAGTTTCCTAAATTTTATGTTCTGGATTCCCGCCTGCGCGGGAATGACGGCAGCTCTTAAAATATTTAGATTTTAAAAAAAACTTATGAAGAAGGTCGTCTGAAAACCATTTAACGAAACCGTTAACTTTGTTTTCAGACGACCTTCAGTTCAAACCGCCGCCTAAATCACTCCGAATAGGTAAATTTCGCGCGTTTGACGTTGCAAAAAATTTCATACGGAATCATGCCGGCAGCTTCGGCGACTTCGTTGATATTGACAACGTCACCCCACAGTTCGACTTCGGCGCCCAAACCTTCTTTGGAAGCGTCGAGTTCAACGGTGATCATGTCCATAGACACCCTACCGATGATGCGGCTGCGTTTGCCTTCTACGGCAACGGGCGAGTTGGTCGAGGCGCGGCGCGGATAGCCGTCGGCGTAACCGCAGGCAATCAGGCCGACGCGGGTGGACTTGCTGGTGTAAAACGTCGCGCCGTAGCCGATGGGTGAATGAGGTTGCAGGACGCGTTCGCCGAATACGCGGGAAGTCAGGCGCATGACGGGCTTCAGGCGTTCGTCCACGCCGCCGAACGGAGAGATGCCGTAAAGTGCCAGACCGGCACGTCCCCAATCGCGGCGCGCTTCGGGAATATTCAAGATAGCGGCGGAATTAGCGAGGCTTTCTTCGCCTTCCAAACCTTCACACGCCAAATCAAAGGCTTCAAGCTGCATTTCGGTTATGCCGTTTTCGGGTTCGTCGGCACAGGCGAAATGGCTGAATTTGACAATACTGTCAACGTGTTTGCATTGCTTCAGGGCGGTGTAGGCGGAAGTGTAGTTGTGCGGAAAGAAGCCGGCGCGGTGCATACCGGAATCCATTTTGAGCCAGACTTTAACGGGATTCTGCCAATGATGGGCGATTAAGGCTTCGAGCTGCCATTGGCTGCCGACGCCCGGCCACAAATTGTATTTATCGACGGTAGCGTATTCCGACGCTTCAAACACGCCTTCGAGCAATACGATGGGATTGCTAATGCCGCTCTCGCGCAATTCGACGGCTTCGTCCATGGTAGCGACGGCAAATCCGTCGGCAATTTCGGACAATGCGTGGGCGCACCGTACCGCGCCGTGTCCGTAAGCGTCCGCTTTAATAACGGCAAGCATTTTGCCGCCGTGAATCTGTTTCAGGGTTTGATAATTGTGGCGCAGATTGTCCAAGCGGATTCGGGCATTTAATGGACGCATGATTTGTTCTTTCCGTTAATGAAGGTCGTCTGAAAATGGATTTTCACGTTTTCAGACGACCTTTCGGTATTTTTAACGACTACATTATAGGCTTAAAGAGAGGGTTTTTAAATATCGTAATGAAATGAAGAAAATCGGAATATATAGCCCGTCTGTTCAAACATATTCCACCGATTTGTATTTAAATTTCAAAAATCAGCCTACCCCCTTCCCAAAGCACTTATAAAATGAAAGAAAAATAAACCCTGCTGATTTGCCGAATAAGGCCGTCTGTAACGCAATATTGTGATGAATCAAACTTCCTGACGGATAAGCCTACGATTGCTTGTCAGTCGGTAGATTTTAAAACATAATACTTACGCGCCTAAGTATTGGAGTTTTACTACAAATACATGATAGGTAAGCCGTACGCAGCGCAGCAGTTCCAGCCAATCAACTCAAAGCAAGGAAGGCCTAAAATGAAAGTAACCAGTTTCGGCGAAGTGTTGTGGGACGATTTTCCAAGCGGCAAAGTGTTGGGTGGTGCGCCGCTGAACGTTTTGGTCCGTTTGCAATCCTTTGGGGTCGATACCGCCATCATCAGCCGTCGCGGTGATGATGCAGATGGCGAAGAGCTGCTGCGCCAAATCCAAGCGAAAAACGTCAATACCGACCTACTGCAAGTGTGCAAAGAATGCGATACCAGCCTTGTCAAAGTCATCTTGGACAAATGCGGCAGCGCGTCATACGAAATCGTGTATCCCTGCGCGTGGGACCGCATCGTCGTCGAAGATGCCGCCTTGCAGCGTGTCGCCGAATCCGATGCCTTCGTATTCGGCAGCCTTGCCACCCGCGACGAGATTTCCCGTGCGGCATTAGACAAACTGATGGAAAAAGCCAAATTCAAAATCTTCGACGTCAACCTGCGCAGACCCCACTACGATACCGACCGCCTGCTTGCCACCATGAAGCGTGCGGATATGCTCAAACTCAATGACGACGAATTGTACGAATTATCTGCGGCTTACGGCTCGCCCTACCACAGCATCGAACAAAACATCGCCTACCTCAACCTCTTGACCGGCGCACAAACCATCTGCGTCACTTTAGGCGGACACGGCGCAATTTTATACAAAAACGGCGAACTCTACCGCCACTGCGGCTTCCGCATCAAAGTTGTCGATACCGTCGGCTCCGGCGATAGCTTCTTGGCAGGACTGACTTACAAACTGCTCAACAATGCCGAGCCGCAAGAAGCCATTACCTTCGCCTGCGCACTCGGCGCCCTAGTCGCCTCCAGACACGGTGCGACGCCCGACATTTCCTTACAGGAAATCGAAAGCTTCATGAATCCGGCTTGATTTTTGCCATCAACGAATCATTCACAACAAAAGGTCGTCTGAAAACGGAAAATCTGTTTTCAGACGACCTTTTCATATCCCTCAATCCTGATACGCCCAATGATTGACCGGACCGTGTCCCGCGCCGATGTTCAAAGGATTGCGAATCGCCTCGGTAATGTATTTTTTAGCGGTTTGCACGGCTTCGAGTGTTTCGAAACCTTTTGCCAGCTCGGCGGCGATACAGGCGGAGAACGTGCAGCCGGTACCGTGCGTATGCGCCGTCGGGAAGCGGCGGTCGGTAAATTCAAACACGTCATCCGGCGTAAACAGCCAGTCGGTGCAGTATTCGCTGCGGCTATCGCTCAAATGCCCGCCTTTAATCACCACGTTTTTCACGCCGCAATCTTGCAGGATTTTGGCGGCGCGTTCCGCGTCTTGGCGGTTTTCAATGCGCACGTCCGTCAAGGCTTCCGCTTCAGGCAGGTTCGGCGTCAGAATGTCCGTATCGGACAACAGCAGGCGTTTCATCGCTTCGACGGCGGAATCCTGCAACAGCGGCGCACCGCCTTTGGCAATCATCACCGGGTCGAGGACGCGCTTGCCGAAACGGCATTTTTTCAAATTTTCAGCAACGCATTCAATCACTTCCGCCGTACCCAGCATTCCGATTTTATAGGCGCGGATTTCAAAATCGGCACGGACGGCTTCGATTTGAGCAGTGATGATGTCGGTCGGAACCAGATGCACCGCCGATACACCGAGCGTATTTTGCGCGGTTACGGCGGTCAGCACGCTGGTGCCGAATACGCCGCGCATCTGAAACGTCTTCAAATCCGCCTGTATCCCCGCACCGCCGCCGGAGTCCGAGCCTGCGATGGTCAGCGTTTGGACGAATGTTTCTTCCATTTGTTTTCTCCTGTTGCTTGGTTGGACGATTTAGGAAGCGGTTTGAAGGTCGTCTGAAAACCCATCATGCTTGTTTTCAGACGACATTTTATTGTTATAGCGAAATATTTACAGCTGTATTTTAGTTGGTTTATCCCGGTTTGAAATGGGGGATTTTAGGGATACGTTTTTACAATTTTCACGGACTCAGCCCGAAATCCCCATCCCGACTTTTTACTATTCAAACAAAGAGGTTGTCTGAAACCTGCTTTTCAGACGACCTAACTCTAAATAAATCATTATCCATCAATAATTTCCAATTCAAGCAAAGCCCTGTACACGCCATCTTCATCTACACTCGGCGCAATAAATTTCGCCGCGGCCTTCGCCGCAGCCTCACCATTTCCCATGGCCACACCGAAGCCGACGGATGAGAGCATTTCCAAATCATTAAAGCTGTCGCCAAAAGCCATAACATCTTCCATGCCTATACCCAACTTTTCTACTGCATGTGCAATGCCTCTTGCTTTTGAACCTTCGCGGCGCAGCATATCCAGCGCAGACTCGTGCCAACGCACGGATTTGAAGCCTTCGGATTGGATTTTTCCGATAATTTCCTGCTCTTGGGCTTTATCTGCAAACACCAGCATCTGATAAACCGATTGTTTGCGGAAATATTCTTTATCCACTTCAAAAGCAGGCAGGATGTGCGACAAGGCTTCTTTTACCCTTCCGCCGGCAGCCGATGCGACAATTTCATCATTATTTACAAAAGCATAATCAATATACTGACTGTCAAAAAATGTACACATCCGCTCCACTTCGGCTTCAATCATCGGATAAGCCTGCAACACCTCTCCGTGAAACGTCGTGTATTGCCCGTTAATCGTAACCAGCATATCAATGCCGCTGTCGCGTATCAGGTTTTTCACCTTACCCGGAATGGCCACCGGCGGTCTCCCCGTCGCAATCGCCGTCAAAATACCCCGCGCTTTCAATGCCTCCATCGCTTTAGCAACAGACGGGCGAAGCGTATCGGTATATTTTCGGTATAACGTGTCATCAATATCGAAAAAAATAATTTTTGGCGTATTCATTATCAGGCATACAATCGGTTTCAGACGACCTATATTGTAACGTGCAATGACGGGAACAATACACACTTTCTACATGCAATGATGTAAACAAGCTGTGTATAAACCCTACTTCATATTGATTCTCAAGAGAAAAACAAACTTGATTAAAAAATAAGCAGGTTATCAGAAGTCGTCTGAAACCTGCTTATTCCATTTTCGCCATTATTACATTAAGCAATAATTTTGACACTTTCCCGCTCCCGCCTGAATTTCATTTTCAGCAACGCGGGCAGACTGTCATCAAAGTACCAGCCGCCGTCCGGCATAGCAATCGCCCCACCGGCACAACGCAAAGTGATGCTTTTTCCGGATAAGCCGTCCGTTTCCGTAATCTCCACCTCATGCGCCCTCCCCCAGTCTGCAACGGGCAACAAATGCGCCAATTCGCGGATACGTCCATTTTGCGCTTCTATCCCATCCTCGGTACGGCAGGCACCGTCGCATTGCCCGAGTGCCTGTACAGGACACGGCACACCTTTTCCATTTGCAACAGGCAGGATATTCAAGGCATCAGGACAAAGTCTGTTTTCCAGCGCCCAAGTATTAAGCGCGCGTTTGGCAGCTTTTTTATGGATGAACAACCCATACGGGCGGACAGCACGACTGCCATTATCCAAAGGCACAATCCTTGCCTGCAATACACCGTGTTCGTCGGGAGAAAAACGAACCGTAGAAAATGCAGTAGGCTTGGAAACGACTCGTTCAGATGGGCGGATACCATATTCCCTCATTGCCTGCGCCTTCAACCATACCGAATGCAGGCTGCCCAACGCAGGAATAAAACGCACGGAAGCCGCAGCCTTCAAATAAAGCGGAACTTTTTTACCATGCAGCATTTCTGCCGTTTCACTATACGCCTTCTCCAATGCAACTACCGCCTGCGCCTTGCCGAATGCGTCAAACCAGACCAACACACCTTCGCTGTCCGGCAATGCATAAAGCTGCGCCGCCAAAGCATCCGTTACCCCATTCGGCAGCATTTTCGGATTCATCAAAGACCGGCAGTAATTATCCCAATCTTCTGTATTCTTTTCGCGCAAGCTGTGTTCCAAATAATCGCTCAAAGCCAAGACATCGGTCATCGCGCGATGACGGTTTTCCACTGCGATTGCGTTCCGTTCGATAATGCTGTCCAAATTGTGTTTGTAAAACTCGGGATAAAGGCGGCGCGACAACTGGACGGTACACAAAGCAGGCGCGGCAAAATCAATTCCGGCGCGGCGAAACTCGTGACGCAGGAAGGTATAGTCGAAACGGCTGTTATGCGCCACCACCACTGCCCCCTGTAAAAGCGGCAATAACTGTGAAGCAATTTCCGCAAACAAAGGGGCCGTTTTTACCATTTTATTGCTGATGCCCGTTAGTTGCGCAACAAATTCAGGAATCGGCTTACACGGATTCACCAACCACTCATAACGGCATACGCTTTGCCCGTCGAAACGCAGAAAAGCAACTTCCGTTACCCTGTCTTGATACAGATTCCCGCCGGTAGTTTCCAAATCCACCACAACCACAGGCCTCCCGAAACGGGCAAATGCCTTCTGCAACAACGGCCAGCGAGAAACGCTTTCCATTTTATTTTCCTGTAAATTCAACCAATAGCCGCGCATTTTACACTTTCCCTGTTTATTTTCCAACAACACCCTTGACAGACTTACACCCCTTCCCTATAATCCCAATCTTTGTTACAGCGCACCCGTAGCTCAGTTGGATAGAGTATCTGGCTACGAACCAGAGGGTCGGGCGTTCGAATCGCTCCGGGTGCGCCAAAAAATCTATTTATCTTATCCGCGCCCATCGTCTAGCGGTTAGGACATCGCCCTTTCACGGCGGTAACCGGGGTTCGATTCCCCGTGGGCGTGCCAGTTTTGATTAAAGCCTTGCTGTTTTAGCAAGGCTTTAGTTTTTAAACCATCTTAAATAACCGCCATCTTGAATACCTAGGTCAGGCAGTACCTGACTTGTTTTTTTTCTATGTTGCATACGAGACCTATCAATATTATAGTGGATTAACTTTAAATCAGGACAAGGCGACGAAGCCGCAGACAGTACAGATAGTACGGAACCGATTCACTTGGTGCTTCAGCACCTTAGAGAATCGTTCTCTTTGAGCTAAGGCGAGGCAACGCCGTACTGGTTTAAAGTTAATCCACTATATTTCTTGCCCCTATTCCAATCAAAAGGTCGCCTGAAAACCATTTTCAGACGACCTTTCCTTATTTATTGAAATAAAACATCAAGCCTGTTTATTCCAACGTTCGATAGATTCTTTAATTACTTTTTTTGCTTCTTCCACATCGCCCCAAGATTCAACTTTGGTTGTACCTGCTTTTTTCAGGTCTTTGTAGTGGTTGAAGTGAAATTCGATTTGCTTGATCAGCTGCTGCGGCAAGTCGGCAAGGGTTTTGTAGGCGTTGCCGTTGTTGCGGTCGTCAGCGGGAACGCAGACGATTTTGTCGTCCACTTCGCCATCATCGACAAACTTCATCACACCGATGACGCGCGCTTCCAAGAAGATGCCTGTCGCCAAAGGCTGTTCGGTAACCAGCAATACGTCCAATTCGTCACCGTCCTCGTCCAAGGTTTGCGGGATGAAGCCGTAGTTGGTCGGCTTGACGAAAATCGCGGGTTCGACGCGGTCAAGTTGGAATGCGCCGAGGCGGCGGTTCCATTCGATTTTGTGGTTGCTGCCGGCGGGAATTTCGTTGACGACGTTGATGATGCCGCCGTCCACATCGCCCGGAGTCAGGATTTTATTGAAGTCTGCCATTTTATTTCCTTTATTTGACGGAAGTTTGAACGGCGGAAGTATAGCAAACAAAAGACTCTCTGAAAATGCGGAAAAAGGTCGTCTGAAAACGCAATCGCTGTTTTCAGACGACCTTTAAGCAATCAGGCTGGTTCATTTCCCCAACCTTTTCCCTAATTTCAAAATCGCCCTTTTGTTTGACGGAGAAAACACTTTTTCCGCCGCTTGTTCTATGCCGAACCATCCGTAAGCGACGTGTTCGTCGGGCTGCAAAACAATCACCGTATCGCGCGGGATTTCGGCGGAAAAGATGTGTTCGCGGTTTTCAAACACGCCTTTTGGATAGCGGTGCCGCCAGTGGTGGTAGATTTCGTAAACCGTGCTCTCGTGCCAGTTGCAGAGCTGCCCGTCCGCAAGGCGGATGCCGGTTTCCTCCCAAACTTCGCGCTTGGCGGTTTCCTCTATGGTTTCGTCCGGCTCGATGCTGCCGGTTACCGACTGCCAAAAACCTGGCGGCGAAGTACGCTCGATTAGAAGGATATTACCGTCGGCATCATGCAAAACCACCAGCGCGGACACGGGATACTTCAAGGGCTTTGCCATCAATTGTCTCCGGCAGCGTCCATCGCGGGATCGGATTTGGTATCGCTGCGCGCCTGCATTCCCGCCTTAATCATGGCGATGTTGCTCGGGGACTGCTCTTCGTTCAGGATACGGACTTCGCGTTGCGGATAAGGGAACTCGATGTCGTGTTCGTTAAACTGCTGCCAAATATCCAGAAAAATCGCTGATTGCAGCGCGGCAAAGCCGTTTTCAGGATCTTTTACCCAATATGTCACGCGCAAATCAATACCGTTGTCGCCGAAATTGGTAACCACTGCCAAAGGTGCAGGATTTTCTGATACGCGGGATTGTGCGGCGGCGGCGCTTTTTATGATTTCCAAAGCTTTAATCAAGTCGGAATGATAGGCGACCTGTATATTGAATGCCTGCTGTAATTCGCGGCTGGTATACGATTCGTTGACCACCATTGAAGTAACGAATGTCTCGTTCGGAATCAGCGCCTCAGTACCGTTGGCATTGCGCAGCACGACGAAACGCGAAGTGATTTTGGTGACATAGCCGGTAAAGTTGTTGACGGTCAGACGGTCATTCATGCGGATCGAGCGGTCGCCCAAAATAATGAAACCCGAAATGTAGTTGCTTGCCACTTTTTGCAGGCCGAAACCGATACCGACACCCAACGCACCGCCGAACACCGACAATACCGTCAAATCAATTCCCACCAGCGGCAGCGCAATCAATACCGCCAAAACCATCATCACCGTTTTGATGATTTTGGACAAAATCATGGACAGATTATTGTCCAGGCTGCTTTTCTCCAAACGCTCGCCGATAAAGCGCGCCAACCACGACGCGCCTATCATCAGAAGCCCGACCCACAAAATCCCGTTCAAAATCATCAACAGGCTCAGTTTGCCCGAACCGACCGAAAAGCTGATGCCGTCGAGCATCGCCAAAATCTTATCATCTAAGCCCGACAGCCAAAGCACGAAGCCTACCCACAAAACCATGGAGACCGATTTTTCCAGCCAGTCGGTCAGTTTGTTTTGCGGCAAAGCAGCATGAACAACCGCCACGCTGACCCGAATCAGAATCATCCAGCGCGCCGCCAAAATCAGCAGATGCAGCCATACCGGGCGAAACTCCGTCAGATTGCAGATAAACAAAGCCGCCGCGCCGAAAATCATCATCAGCACCGGCCACAAAATCCGCCTGCCGATATGCCGCAATAGCGCGAAGTTACCCTGTTCCACAAAGAAATAACGGTTTTTTAGTCGGTTTGACAGCCAATACGTCACCGCCATCAGCATCAATACGCCGACCAGCTCAATCCAGCCCGAAACCTGTCCGAAATTGCGCTCCACCAAACTCGAAGTAAACGCCTGACGCGCAAACAATTCATGCAAAATATTATCCATCAGCCCTATTTTTTCATTAAAAATAAAAAGCTGTAATTATATAGCAGCCGTAAAATTCCGCCACATCCGTTTGCCATTTGAATGTCGTCTGAAAAATATTGCGGATTCAAATCGAATGTGAAATATTTCCCGACACGCCCTGCCTGACGCCAAACAAATTCAAAGCCGCTTCAATCAGATAGCCGAAACCGTCAGGCTTCACCCTTGCCAAAGCCGGACAAGAAAACTATAATCCGAAACTTATCGAGTCGGAGTGTGGCGCAGTCTGGTAGCGCACTTGCATGGGGTGCAAGGGGTCGAAGGTTCGAATCCTTTCACTCCGACCAAAAATTCAACAGCCCGGTCATTTTTGACCGGGCTGTTTTTTTGTATTTGCCTATTTTAAATCTTAT
>NZ_AEPF01000152.1 GCF_000193735.1 Neisseria sicca 4320 | reverse complement strand
GGCGATTTCATGCAGATAGGCATCCTGGTGCTGCCCAACATATTGAGCCGGTTTTTGCCTATCCAATTTGACGGCATTTAGACCGGTAACTTGATGTTTTAGGCTGCCTGTTTGTTTTTTAAGGCGAATCCACAGGTAAAGCGTGTTTCTTGACAAGTTAAACGTTGCTGCGGTTTGGCTGATGTTTTTGCATTGTTCGTAATAGTTTAAAGCTTTGTTTCTTAAGTCCGCAGAGTATGCCATGGTCAGACCTTCAAAGGTGAGTATTGTACTATTTTGTTTTTAATTTACTATATATAGTGTGTTGTTTTTAATCAGAAATGACGGCAGGTGAATATTTTCTATGTGAATATACGATAAAAACCAATACGTCGGATAACAAAAAAGCTACCATTTTACGGTAGCTTGTTATTTAAATTTGGCAATATGGTGGGATTAGGGAAGCTTCGAGCAGGATTTGAACCCTCAGCGGACTACGAGTCGGTTGCATTCAGCCTCTCTGTCGCGTTTCCCTAGAATAAAGTAAAACCAAATAAAAATGCTTTTGCACAAGGCTTCAATTCATTTTTATTTGGTTTTGCTGTTTCAAGAAATGGCGGAAGCGGTGAGATTCGAACTCACGGAGGGCTATCAACCCTCGACGGTTTTCAAGACCGTTGCATTAAACCGCTCTGCCACGCTTCCGTCTCTTGAAGCGGGAATAATAATAAAATTTGTCGGGTTTGCCAAGCGAAATTTTTGTGTGAGTATTTAGTTTTTTGTTTTTACTTGGTTTGTTCTTTGCGCATGAACACCCATTCGGATTCATTGGACGCTGCTGCGTTAAATGCGTAACCTTCGTAATCGAAGTTTTTCAGCATTTTCGGGTCGGCGATATTGTGTTCCGCCGCATAGCGCACCATCAGTCCGCGCGCGCGTTTGGCGTAGAAGCTGATGATTTTGTATTTGCCGTTTTTTTCGTCTTTGAAAACGGGAGTAATCAAGCGGGCTTTGAGTTTTTGGGTGTTGACGGATTTGAAATATTCTTGCGAAGCGAGGTTAACCAAGGTGTCGCTGCCCGCTTGGGCAAGGGTGTCGTTTAGCAGGTCAGTAATGGTGTCGCCCCAAAATTCATACAGGTTCTTGCCGCGCGTGTTGGCAAACGCCGTTCCCATTTCCAGGCGGTAGGGTTGCATCAAATCCAATGGGCGCAGGACGCCGTAGAGACCGGAAAGCAGGCGGACGTGTTGTTGCAGATATTGGATTTGTTCGGGTTTGAAGGTGTCTGCGGCGATGCCTTCGTAGACGTCGCCGTTGAACATAAAGACTGCCTGTTTGGCGTTATCGGGGGTAAACGGCGTATGCCATTCGGCGTTGCGCTCGGCGTTTAAGAGAGCGATTTTGTCGGAAACGTGCATCAGCTCGGCGATTTGCTGCGGAGCGAGTTCACGCAGTTGGCGCATCAGGATTTCGGCTTCCGCCAAGAGGTCGGGTTGGGTGAATTCTTTGACGGGTGCGGGGGCTTTTTCATTGAGGTTTTTGGCGGGAGAGAGAACGAAAAACATAATTGGCTCAGAGACGTGATAAACAGCGGCATTGTAGGTTTAAAATGTTTTATGGGCAAGTTTGATAAGTGAAGTAAATGCCGTTATAGCAAAGGCTGTTTATATGGGTATAAAAAGGTCGTCTGAAACTTTTCAGACGACCTTTGATGTTTATAAACAGATTTATTGGGTGCTGACAATCCGGTTGATCTGCCATTCAAGAAACGGCGTATATGCCGAGGCGCGGCGGATAATGGCTTGGTCTTCGTTATCCGGCGTGCTTGGGCGGCTTTCAGCGGTTTGGATGTTTTGGTTGTCCCATTTGTGGAATGCTTTGCTGTGTTGGTGATAAAAACCGCGTTCGGTAATGATGACTTCGGGGTTGTAGCCGTAGCCACACCATGCGGAATCGGGTTGAGGGGAGGTGAGGTTGCAGCCGGTTTGGTAGTAGCGCGATTTGGACAGGCTTAAGTTGTAGAGGGTCGGCAGGATGTCTTTGTGCGAACCTGCGCGTTCGGGATGGTATTCGGCGCTGCCGCGGTAGGCTTGCGGGACGTAAAGGTAGAAGGGGACGCTGTGGCCGAGTGCGGCATCGGCGGATTCGGGATAGCCGATGGCGCGCATATTGTGGTCGCCGGTGGCGGCGATAATGGTGTCGGGCGCGATGGTTTTCACTTTGCCGATAAAGCGGCCAAGTTGGTCGTTGCTGTATCGGAATGTGTTGAAAATTTCATTCAACTCTTTGCCTGAGGCGAGATTGGCAAGGCGTTTTTGCTCTTGTTCTTCCAAACGGAAGTTTTTGAGCTGGTGCGGTGCGGGCAGGTGGTAGGGCGGATGGTTGGTCACGGACATCATCATGATGAATACGGGCATGCCGCTTTTTTCGGCGCGCGCGAGTTCTTCTTCGGCATAACGGAACATGAATTCGTCGGGTACGCCCCATGTTTCGGATTTGGCTTCGGGATAGTGGGTTTTGAGGGTGTTTTCATCGATGATTTCGTTGACGCCCAAGTGCCGCAGGAAGGTGTCGAAATCGCGCCAGCCGCCGTTACCCGCCGTGATATAGACGACGCGGTAGCCGGCATCGAGATAGGGTTTGAACATATTGCCGGGGAAGATTTTGTTTTTAGCAAGGGATTGGCTGAGGTTGAGGCGCGGGCTGCGGACGAAGAAGCGGTGCAGGGAGTCGCTGGTACCGTCTCCCTCGGAAACGAATTTACGGTATACCCAGTCTTGCTGCCAGTGTTTGCCCAGTTCGCCCAAAAGGTCCCGTTCGGGATTGTCCATGTTCAAGAGATGCGCGCTCATGCTTTCCATGACGGTGAGAACGACGTTGGGACGGTGTTTTTCGATGGCGGCGTTTGCAGCGGTTTGGGCAAAGAGCTGCGTCAAGTCGGCGTCGGTTTTTTTATCGAGCAGGGTACTGATGAGCCGGCTGCCGTCTTCGTCGGAGACGGGATGGAAGTCGTTGCTGTTGCGGTATTCGTTGACTGCCCAGCTTAGGGAGGTCAGGGCGTTGGGAACGAGTTTGTTGATTTGCGGTGCGGCGGAAATCTGCATGGCAGTCTGACGCAGGGGGAATTTGCCGAACGAGCCGCGTATGCCTGCGGCAAGCGCGAGGACGGGTAAGAGGACGGCGGCAATCCAAGCGGTTTTCCCCCATGAGGTCGTCTGAAAGCGGGTGCGGCGGCGGATGAGGCTGAAGATTTTGCCGAAAACGAAAGCTGCGGCAATCAAGGCGGCAAGACAGGGGATGACGGGATAGTCCGACCAGACGGTTTTCAGGACAGCGCGGGTGTCTTCTTCCGCCAGTCCGAAAACGAAGACGTCAAATTGACGGTCGTAAACGCTGTAATAGAACCAGTTGCCCAGCGCAGCGGCAAAGGCTGTCAGGAAAAGGACTGTTGCGACGGTAGGCAGGAGGCGTAGGGTAAAGGCGGCGGTTTTCTGCGTAGTCAGTCCGAACAGCCCGATCAGGAAGGGGAAGGCGGCGGCAACAGAGGCGATTTTGATGTCGAACAGCAGCCCTTTGACAAACAAAGCCGCCAAATCGCCCGCGTAACGGCTGCGGATGTCATCTGAAACGAAATGGTGCAGCATGAAGAAACGTTCGACGGAGAAAACGGCGACGATGGATGCCCATAAAATCAGGCAGATAAGGAGGGTTTTCCGATAGGTAGCAAGGCGGGTAATCATGATTAGTGGGTAAGACGGGTTGGATGTAAATTTATATCAAATTGGGTAAGGTGTGATTTTACGATTTAGCGGTATGGCTTTCAAGATATGGCAAAGGATTATTGGGAGTAAAGGGGGCAGACGATGCTTTATTCGGCATGTTTACGCTACTTCGTCTTCTTAGGAAGGGTTGCGTTGCTGTATGGGTATTTGGATTTCCGTTAAACTGGTTTGGGCGGCTTTAAAGGAAAAAGGTCGTCTGAAAACCTTATCTTCCGTTTTCAGACGACCTTTGATGTGATGGTTTATGTTTACAACACTGATTTTACAGCATCGACAACATTGTCCACGGTAAAGCCGAATTCTTTGAACAGCAGTTCGGCAGGGGCGGATTCGCCGAAGCGGTTGAGACCGACGACTGCGCCGTTCAATCCGACGTATTTGTACCAGCCGTCGGCGTGTCCGGCTTCTACGGCGATACGTGGCAGGCCTTCGGGCAGGACGGCGGCTTGATAGGCGGCGTCTTGGCGGTCGAATACGTTGGTGGACGGCATGGAAACGACGCGGACGGCGATGTTTTGCGCGGCGAGGGCTTTTTGCGCTTCCAAAGCCAGCTCGACTTCGGAACCGGTGGCAATGATGACGGCTTGGGCGTTGCCTTGGGCTTCGCTGATGACGTAGCCGCCGCGTTTGATGTCGTTCAGTTGTTGTTCGTTGCGCGCTTGGAATTTCAGGTTTTGACGGCTGAAAATCAGGCAGGACGGGTGGTCTTCGGCTTTTACCGCTTCCGCCCATGCGACCAAGGATTCGGCAGTGTCGCACGGACGCCATACGTCCATATTCGGAATCAGGCGCAGGGTGGCGGTTTGCTCGACGGGTTGGTGGGTCGGGCCGTCTTCGCCGAGACCGATGGAATCGTGGGTGAAGACGAAGACGGGGTTGATTTTCATCAGTGCCGCCATACGCAGGGCGTTGCGTTCGTATTCGCTGAACATCAGGAAGGTCGCGCCGAAGGGTTTCACGCCGCCATGCAGGGCAAGGCCGTTCATGATGGCGCCCATGCCGAACTCGCGCACGCCGTAGTGGATGTAGTTGCCGCCTTTTTCGCGGGTAACGGAGATGCTGTTTGACCAGTCGGTCAGGTTGGACGGGGTCAGGTCGGCAGAACCGCCTACCAGTTCAGGCAGCGCTTTGGCGAGGATTTCGATACTGTTTTGGCTGGCTTTACGGGTGGCGATGGTTTCGGCCTTGGCGCACACCTCTTTCAATGCGGCTTGAACGTATTCATCGAAATTGTCCGGCAGTTTTTTATCCATACGGCGCACGAATTCTGCGGCTTCGGCAGGATATTTGGCTTGGTATTGCGCGAACAGTTCGTTCCATTCGGCTTCCAGTTTTGCGCCTTGTTCTTTCGCGCTCCATGCGTCGTAAATTTCTTGCGGGATTTCAAAGGCAGGGTAAGTCCAGCCCAAATGTTTGCGCGTGGCTTCGATTTCATCCGCGCCCAAAGGTGCGCCGTGGGTTTTGTGGCTGCCTTCTTTGTTGGCACTGCCTTTGCCGATTAAGGTTTTGCAGCAGATGATGGACGGTTTGCCGGTTTCGGCGCGTGCGGCTTCGATAGCGGCTTGAATGGCGGCGGTATCGTGGCCGTTTACGTTGGGAACGACGTGCCAGCCGTAGCTTTCAAAGCGTTGCGGGATGTTTTCGGTAAACCAGCCGTCCACTTTACCGTCGATGGAAATATTGTTGTCATCATACAAAACAATCAGTTTGCCCAAGCCCAAAGTGCCGGCGAGCGAACAGGCTTCGTGCGATACGCCTTCCATCAGGCAGCCGTCGCCCATGAAGACGTAGGTGTAGTGATCGACAATGTTCAAACCGTCTTTATTGAACTCGGCGGCAAGGATTTTTTCGGCTAATGCCATGCCCACCGCGTTGGCAATGCCTTGTCCCAACGGGCCGGTCGTGGTTTCCACGCCGTCGGTGTAGCCGTATTCGGGGTGGCCGGGGGTTTTGCTGTGTAGTTGGCGGAAGTTTTTCAGGTCTTCAATGCTCAGGTTGTAGCCGGTCAGGTGCAGCAGGCTGTACAACAGCATGGACGCGTGGCCGTTGGAGAGGATGAAGCGGTCACGGTTGTAGAATTTGGGGTTGGCGGGGTTGTGGTGCAGGAATTTCGTCCACAATACTTCCGCCATTTCCGCCATGCCCATAGGCGCGCCGGGGTGGCCGGAATTTGCTTTTTGAACGGCATCGGCCGAGAGGAAACGGATTGCGTTTGCCAGTTGAGACATTTTGTACCTTCCTTGCTGTATTGGTTTGAAACGGTAAAGAAAATCCCGTTGATTATCGCCCGATTCGGGCAGGCTTTCAAGGATATGGGCGGCTTTCAGACGACCTTTCTGTATAGTGGATGAACTTTAAACCAGTACGGCGTTGCCTCGCCTTAGCTCAAAGAGAACGATTCTCTAAGGTGCTGAAGCACCAAGTGAATCGGTTCCGTACTATCTGTACTGTCTGCGGCTTCGTCGCCTTGTCCTGATTTTTGTTAATCCACTATATATTGTTGGAAACACTTTGAATCAGTACGGCGTTGGCTTCGCTTTGTCCTGTTTTAAAAGTTGTCCGCATAAGGGGTCGTCTGAAACAGACAAAGTAGATGAGATTAACTGTTATTTCGTTTTGAAACAGTAGTTTATAAATTTTTATCGGATATATAGCAATTGGCTATAAATATAGTGTCATCGGTTATATGCAACTGCTTGAATATCGCCGATTTCGGAGTGAAACGACAGAAAAATCAAGACGGACGGCATATAAAAGCCAAGGATGGCTTTTTGCTTTGATAAAGTGCAAATGATATGATTCCGACGTAAACAAAAGGTCGTCTGAAAAATCAATCAAGCCAGCAATCAGAATAAAAGGCCTCTGAAAAACACCTGAAGGAACACCGAAAATGTCAACAGAAAATCAAGCTGAAAACGCTGCCACAGAAGAAACGCCGGCTGCGCCCAAAGAGTCGTCTGAAAAACCGGCAAAACCTGCGAAAATGGCGCCTCCCAAGCCGATTAATCCCAAAGCCAGCGTGATTCAAATCCATCCGGAAGGCGAGCGCATCCATCCGAAAAAAGCGGAAGGGCGGTTCGCCAAATTGCGTATTGCCGCCGTATTGGCGACCCAGTTTGTGTTTTATGTGATTCCGTGGTTTAACTGGAGCGGCCGTCAGGCGGTCATTTTCAACATCCCTGACCGGCATTTCTTCATTTTCGGACTGTCGCTGGGCATGGGTGACTTGATTTACCTTGCTTTGCTGCTGATGATTTGCGCTTTCGGGCTGTTTTGGTGGACGACGATTGCCGGACGCTTGTGGTGCGGCTATTCCTGCCCGCAGACGGTTTACACCGAAATCATGCTGTGGATCGACAACTTGGTCGAAGGCGACCGCAACAAACGCCTGAAGCTGGAAAAATCGCCGTGGAATTTCACTAAAATCCGTATCAAGGCAACCAAAGCCCTGCTGATTTTCCTCTTTTGCGCGTGGACGGGTATTACATTTGCCGGTTGGTTTGTTCCGATTCGCCAGTTTGTTCCCGACTTGTTTACCGGGATGGCGGGTGGCGGCGCGATGTTTGCCGCAGCGTTCTACGGCTTTGTTACTTTCTTCTTTGCTCACATCATGCGTGAGAAAGTGTGCCTGCATATGTGTCCGTATGCACGCTTCCAAAGCGCGATGTTCGATAAAGACACGCTGATTATTTCTTACGATGCCGAGCGCGGCGAACCGCGCGGCGCACGCAAGAAAACTGTCAATAAAGAAGAAAGCGGGTTGGGTGATTGTATTAACTGTGCCATGTGCGTACAGGTCTGCCCGGTCGGTATCGACATCCGCAACGGCTTGCAATACCAATGTATCGGCTGTGCGGCGTGTATCGATGCTTGTGATGAAATTATGGACAAAATGGGCTATCCGCGCGGTTTGATACGCTATACGACCGAAGGCGCGTTGGAACACGAATATCCTGAAAGCGACATCAAAAAACGCTTGAAACGTCCGCGTGTGGCGGGATACGGTGCCGTTTTGCTGGTGGTCATTATCGCTTTCTTGGTCGGACTTTCGACCCGTAAAATGGTCGAAGTCGATATTCTGAAAGACCGCGGCGTGATGGTGCGCGAAAACAGCAAAGGTTGGCTGGAAAACGCTTACAACCTGCGCATTATCAACAATAGCGAAAACGAACAAGTGATGACTGCGACAGTTAAAGGCTTTGAGGAAATTGCCCTGACCGGACTGCCGGAAGGTGGCGTGAAAATCGCACCGCGCGAAACGTTGACCATCCCCGTCCAAGTTTCCACTATTCCCGAATATGCAAACAAGGGCAGCCATCCGATTGAGTTTACCTTCACTTATCGCGAAACCGGCAAAGCAGATGGCAAACCCATCATCTTGGAAGAAGAAGCAACCTTTATCGGAGAATAAAACGTGTCCGAACAAAAACAAGTCAAACCTTGGTACAAACACATTTGGCCGTGGGTATTGATGGCGGGTCCTATTTTTGTCGTGATTGCCAGTGTCTCCATGTTCTTTGTCGCCAAAGAGCATACAACCGACTTGGTAACGGACGACTATTACAAAGACGGTAAACACATCGACATCCAGCTTCACCGCGATGAAGAGGCAGTGAAGCGGCATATACAGGTGCAAGTGCTGATCAGTCCGGATAAGGATGCGGCCAAAGTGTTTGTCAGCGGAGAATTCGATCCCAAGCAGCCGTTGAACCTTCTCTTGATGCACCCGACTAAAAAATCGGAAGACCAAACCGTCAAACTGCGCGCCGTCAGTACGGAAGCCCAAAACGGCCGTATGGAGTATGAAGCGACTTTCAAACCCCTGACGCCGACCAACCACTGGTATCTGCGTGTGGAAGATACCTCGGGTGTTTGGCGGGTGGAGGATAAATGGATAGTCAGTCAAGGCAATGCAATCAATCTGACCCCTATGAACAAATTGTTTGAGAACGCCAATCAGAAGCCGAAAGATTCAGGACAATAGTTTGACAGGCTCAAAAGGTCGTCTGAAAAATTTCAGACGACCTTCATGCTGTAAGGTTTGTGATGATGTTGGTGCAAATATAGTGGATTAACTTTAAACCAGTACGGCGTTGCCTGGCCTTAGCTCAAAGAGAACGATTCTCTAAGGTGCTGAAGCACCAAGTGAATCGGTTCCGTACTATCTGTACTGTCTGCGGCTTCGTCGCTTTGTCCTGATTTTTGTTAATCCACTATAAAGCGGGTAGGGGATATGGCAGTATCGCTTGTAAACGTAGCTGAATGACTGCTCAGGCAGAACAATCTTTTTCAGACGACCTCGGCCGTCATGAAAGTAACAAGGACAAGATATGAGCAAACGCTGGCGTAGGCTGACGGACAACGAAATCAAAATGGCAAAGCTGATTTTTGCCGACAGTATCGATTACGCCCGCGTCAAAATCTATCGCGGCATTCCTTGTCTGCCGACCATGCAGGTTGCCGTTTCGCCCAATGGAAACATCTATTTCCCGCGTAATAACTGCCCTGACGACTTCGCCCTCGCTTCCGCGTCCTATCAAATATGGATGATTCATGAATTGACCCATGTTTGGCAGTATCAGCAAGGCTTCAAAACTTGGTTGGGCGGATTATTTTTGTTCGTCAGCGGAGGCTACCGTCGCCGTCGTGCCTATCTCTATCCCAAGCTGTCCGATATTTGTCATTTCAGTATGCTGAATATGGAGCAGCAGGCTGATTTGTTGGCACATTATTACGCGTCGTGTTATCTAAAAGACAACATATACAACGCCCAAAATCAGACCTTTCAAAGCGTTTTAAAGTCATTTATTGACGACCCGTGTCAAAAAGAATGGCTGCCTCAATGCAGGTTTTATCGAAAAAACAAACAGACTTGAGAGATTTTATTGGCTGAAAGATGGTTTAAATACAAGCTTTCAGACAGACAAGCAAGTCCGTTATAATAGGCAAATTAACTATCATAAACACATCAAAGGTAAATCATGCCTTGGAACATACCGATTTTTCTGACTTGGATGCGCGTTTTGCTGATTCCGGTCTTTACGTTGCTGTTTTTCCTACCTAAAGGGTGGATTGCACCGGAAACCGTCAATTGGACAGCCGCTATCATCTTTGCACTCGCAGCCGTAACTGATTGGTTTGACGGATTTTTAGCAAGGCTTTGGAAGCAAACCTCCGATTTCGGCGCATTTCTCGATCCCGTCGCAGACAAATTGATGGTAGCGACCGCATTATTGCTGTTGGTCAGCCTTGGTCGTACTTATGTTATTTTCGCCATTATCATCATCGGCAGGGAAATCACCATTTCCGCTTTGAGGGAATGGATGGCGCAAATGGGCAGGCGCAGCAGCGTTGCCGTTGCCACCATCGGCAAATTTAAAACCGCCGCGCAAATGGTTGCCATATTTTTATTGCTTTTAGCCTCCAATCAGTTTGACAATATTTTTTATCAGACAGGTAACATATTGATGTTTATCGCATCTGTATTAACCCTCTGGTCAATGTTCTATTATCTGAAAATGGCGTGGCAGGAAATCAAATAAAAAATAAAACAAACCCCTTGACGACAAGTTTCAAATCCATAATAATTGCGTCTTCTTCGGAAACAGCAGCAAAAACAGACATTCGGCGGGAATAGCTCAGTTGGTAGAGCGCAACCTTGCCAAGGTTGAGGTCGCGAGTTCGAGACTCGTTTCCCGCTCC
>NZ_AEPF01000153.1 GCF_000193735.1 Neisseria sicca 4320 | reverse complement strand
CGTCTGAAAATGAGCGTGAAACGAGTTTTCTCTAAAAACCCAAATCCCAAAAGTTTTTCAGACGACCTTATTTTTTACCCGCAGCCTGCCCCCTCTCCCGTCTGGCGGGAGAGGGCTGGGGAGAGGGTGGTTCTGTGGGCTATACGAATTTAATTTAACCTAAACCCACAAAGCCACCCCCATCCTCACCTTCCCCCACCGGACGGGGGAAGGGACAAGTTCCGTTGCAGCAACGAGTGGCGTGGGCTTTGCCAACGATGTAAGACGGCAAATACAACTAACAATCCGTAGCGTGGGTTCTACCCACGAAATATAGTGGATTAAA
>NZ_AEPF01000154.1 GCF_000193735.1 Neisseria sicca 4320 | reverse complement strand
AGGTGTCGTTACCGTCGGCAACGGTACGGACGAGACCCGTCAGGTTCAAGGTGTGGCGGCAGGTGTGGTATCGGCGGATTCTACCGATGCGATCAACGGCAGCCAGTTGTATTACACCAACCAGGCGATTAACCAAAGTGTGACCAACATCGGCAATTACGTGGTGAACATGGGTGACCAAATCAACCAACGTATCGACAATGTTGAAAGCGACTCTAAAGCCGGTACCGCAGCAGCCATGGCGGTGGCCGGTCTGCCGCAAGCCTACCTGCCGGGTAAGAGCATGATGGCGGTTGCAGGCGGCGTTTACCGCGGTGAAAGCGGCTACGCAGTCGGCTTCTCCAGCATCTCCGACGGCGGCAACTGGGTCATCAAAGGTACCGCTACCGGCAACTCGCGCGGCCACTACGGCGCGACCGCAGGTGTCGGCTACCAATGGTAATCCTGCTCTAAAGCTTGTTTGAAGGCAAAGCAAAGGTCGTCTGAAAACCCGAAACAGGGTTTTCAGACGACCTTTTTCTATTTTCTATATAGATTGAATGGGACGGGGTTGGTTTTCCAAATATTCCCAGGTTCGCAAGTACTCGATTAAAGCAAAGCGCTAAGGTTTGTTTTCAGACGACCCGTAGCCTGCGCTTTGCCCACGAAATGAATATAAAGATAACGCCCAGTTCAGATTGTCGGACAGCGGGTTCGCGGGCAAAGCCCACGCTACGGATTGGGGTTATTCCTAGCCCGGTGGTTAATAAAAGGTCGTCTGAAAACGGGGGAG
>NZ_AEPF01000155.1 GCF_000193735.1 Neisseria sicca 4320 | reverse complement strand
TATCAGTTGCGCGGGTCTCTCATATTCTCGCGGGCAAAGCCCACGCTACGGATGCCGCTTGCAGACACCCGCAAGTCGTCTGAAAAAACAGTTCCTACATACCTGCCAACCGTGCCGTCATTCCCGCGCAGGCGGGAATCCAGACCTCTGATTTTCAGAAATATTCAACGATTACCGCAGTATGGGCTTTGCCTACGGATGCGGTTTGCGGAGACATTGGTCTCGGCAGGGCGTTTATGTTTTACCGGCGAAACCAGTCATATTTTCAGACGACGGTTTTATTCAAATGAAACGTTCAAAAATAAACCAAATATCTATAATTCCATTTTAAAAATGACCGTTTATCCAAATTAAAATCCGCTTATCAAATTCTTGTAAAAAATTAACATAAAATCATCATATTAAAAATATATAAAACTTCAAAATACCGTTTGTCTAAAAGCTATACCGTTTATCAAATCCATTTCAATATTATTAAAATAGGTATGAAAGTGACGAAATGCGTCATATGACATAAAACGTTTCCCTTTTTTTCTCAAAAATGACAAAACACGTCATATCCCCCAAAAAATTCTACGTCATAAAAAAACCCGAATCTGCCCGAAAACATCCTTAAAACAAATTTAAACCTATTAAAAACATAAAATTACAAAATATTTTCATAAAAAATCCAAAAAAATCCAGACTTGGCACATCCCCTGCTTGATACATTACGTCCGGCAAGGGAAACGAAGTAACGAAGCCCGAATCGGGAAGCTGTATATTCCTTCTACTTGATGGTTTTACTCATAAAACAAGAGAGCCAAACACATTACGGTTTTTTAACAACAAACATTTTTATTCACAACACTTTTTAAACTGGAGTTTATTAAATGAAAGCAATCCAAAAAGGTTTCACCCTGATCGAATTGATGATCGTCGTAGCAATTATCGGTATCCTGGCCGCTATCGCCCTGCCTGCTTACCAAGACTACACCGCACGCGCCAAAGTATCTGAAGTTGTATTGGCTGCTTCCCAATGCCGTACCGCAATTACCGAAGCTTCTCAAACCGGTTTGGCTACAGAGCCTGCTGCAAATGGTTTCGGCTGTGGTGAAGAAGGTACAACTAATGCAACTTCTACTCAGTATGTTAAAGGTATTACCACAGATGAGAATGGTGTTATTACCGTGGAAGCCCGTAACATTGCTCAATTGGGTACTAATGTTAAATTGGCATTTACTCCTTATGCTGATGATAAATACCAAACCCCGATGGCAAAAGAGAACTTTACAAGTAAAGGTTTGTTGAATGGTGGTATCAAAGGTTGGAAATGTGCCGCTGCTGGTACAAATGGTATCCAAGCCAAATACCTGCCTGCTTCTTGCCGCTAATTCGGGCTTGAATAGCAAACCCCGCCTTCGGGCGGGGTTTTGACGTAGGTCGGATACTCGTATCCGACAAAAAGGCCTCGGGAATGATTGAAATGTCGGATTCGAGAATCCGACCTACATAAATTGTTCGGTTTCGACGTAGGTCGGATACTTGTATCCGACAA
>NZ_AEPF01000156.1 GCF_000193735.1 Neisseria sicca 4320 | reverse complement strand
AAACATTTTGATTGTACGCCGGCCGCCGTTTGCTATGCACTCAAACAGATGGGGATGACGCGCAAAAAAAGACCACCACTTACAAAGAACAAGACCCGGCCAAAGTAACGCATTATTTGACACAGCCGGCCGAATTTTCCGACTACCAACGTGTTTATTTGGATGAAACAGGATTTGACCGCTACCTGTTCCGTCCCTATGCCCTCAGCCTGAAAGGGCAAATAGTGAAAGCGCAGATAAGTGGAAAAAGATACCGACGCTTATCTCCGGTGTCCGCACAAGTCGGCAACCGGCTGATTGCTCCGATGGTTTATCAAAATACGATGACCGGAGTCTTTTTTGAAGCGTGGTTTCAGCAATGCCTACTGCCCGCATTGACTCAAAAATCGGTGATTATTTTAGATAATGCACGATTTCACCGTATGGGTGTCTTACGGGAAATGGCGGAAAAATTGGGACATAAGGTATTG
>NZ_AEPF01000157.1 GCF_000193735.1 Neisseria sicca 4320 | reverse complement strand
GCTCAAAGTGAGTGCGCAAAGCCATCTGAAGGCGATGTGTTTGAACCTGTTGAAAGCGGCTAACAGGCTAAGTGTGCCTGTGGCCGCCTAAACGGCGGCCCGGATGCCTGTTTATCAAGTATCCGGGGAGGATTAAGGGGACATTTGGGTGAAATTAGGCGCAATTAGGGGCGAAAACAGCCGAAAAACTGTGTTTGGGTTTCGGCTGTCGAAGGAAGGGCTTTTTTGCAAAGGTCGGCGGATTCGCATTTAAAGTGCAACTTTCCATAACAGAAAAAGGCCGGTATGCGGTAGCATACGGCCTTTCCTGCAAGAAAGATTGCCATGAGCTACACACAACTGACCCAAGACGAACGATACCATATCCAATACCTGTCCCGCCACTGCACCGTCACCGAAATCGCCAAACAGCTTAACCGCCACAAAAGCACCATCAGTCGCGAAATCAAACGGCACCGTGCCCAAGGACAGCAATACAGTGCCGAAAAAGCGCAACGGCAAAACCGGCTTACCAAACAGCACCCGCGAAAACCCTATAAACTCAATTCGCAGCTGATTCAACACATCGACACCCTTATCCGCCGCAAACTCAGTCCCGAACAAGTATGCGCCTACCTGCGCAAACACCACCAAATCACGCTCCACCACAGCACCATTTACCGCTACCTTCGCCAAGACAAAAGCAACGGCGGCACCTTGTGGCAACATCTCAGAATATGCAGCAAACCCTACCGCAAACGCTACGGCAGCATATGGACCAGAGGCAAAGTGCCCAACCGCGTCGGCATAGAAAACCGACCCGCCGTCGTCGACCAGAAAACCCGCATCGGCGATTGGGAGGCCGACACCATCGTCGGCAAAGATCAGAAAAGCGCATTATTGACCTTGGTCGAACGCGTTACCCGCTACACCATCATCTGCAAATTGGATAACTTAAAGGCCGAAGACACTGCCCTAGCGGCCATTAGGGTATTAAGGGCACATAAAGCCAGAGTGCACACCATAACCATGGACAACGGCAAAGAATTTTACCAACACACCAAAATAGCCAAAGCATTGAAAGCGGAGACTTATTTTTGCCGCCCTTACCATTCTTGGGAGAAAGGGCTGAATGAGAACACCAACGGACTCATCCGCCAATATTTCCCCCCAAACAAACCGATTTCCGAAACATCAGTAATCGGGAGATACGCAGGGTTCAAGATGAGTTGAACCACCGGCCAAGAAAAACACTTGGCTACGAAACGCCAAGTGTTTTATTCTTGAATCTGTTCCAACCACTGGTACCATCATAGTGTTGCACTTGAAATCCGAATCCAAGGGTCTCATTCCGTACCGTTGTCGGAGTAAACGCACCCAATCAGGTATGGGCAGGGATCAATCAGGTGTTCAGTCAGAAACTTGGCGAGTTTTGTCCGGC
>NZ_AEPF01000158.1 GCF_000193735.1 Neisseria sicca 4320 | reverse complement strand
AAAAGGTCGTCTGAAAATGAAAACCTGCTTGGGTAAACCCGCCAAGCTCATTTTCAGACGACCTTTTTGCTGCATTATCGGTTTATCGGGACAGCGTTTCCAAAACTTCCTGCGCGTGTCCGGCGACTTTGACTTTGCGCCATTCATGGATGATTTCGCCGTTTGCGTCCAAGACGAAGGTGCTGCGTTCAATGCCCAAAGACTCTTTGCCGTACAGCTTTTTCAGCTTGATCACGTCAAACATTTTGCACACGGTTTCGTCTTTGTCGCTCAACAATTCAAAATTGAAGCCTTGTTTGGCGCAGAAATTCTGATGCGATTTCACGCCGTCGCGCGAGATGCCGACGACGGTATAGCCGAGTTCTTTAAATTGCGGCAAACGGGCGTTGAAATCCAAGCCTTCGGTGGTGCAGCCGGGCGTGCTGTCTTTGGGGTAGAAATAGACAATCAGCGGCAGATGTTCGGCGGAGTCGAAGTCGTTGCCGCTGCTTGAGGGCAAAGTGAATCGGTATTGGGTCATGATGTATCCTTTCAGACGACCTAAGACGGAAATGT
>NZ_AEPF01000159.1 GCF_000193735.1 Neisseria sicca 4320 | reverse complement strand
CACTCTCCTGCAAGAAAGATTGCCATGAGCTAACGCAACTGACCCAAGACGAACGATACCACATCCAATACCTGTCCCGCCACTGCACCGTCGCCGAAATCGCCAAACAGCTTAACCGCCACAAAAGCACCGTCAGCCGCGAAATCAAACGGCACCGT
>NZ_AEPF01000160.1 GCF_000193735.1 Neisseria sicca 4320 | reverse complement strand
TCCTGCAAGAAAGATTGCCATGAGCTACACACAACTGACCCAAGACGAACGATACCACATCCAATTCCTGTCCCGCCACTGCACCGTCACCGAAATCGCCAAACAGCTTAACCGACACAAAAGCACCGTCAGCCGCGAAATCAAACGGCACCGC
>NZ_AEPF01000161.1 GCF_000193735.1 Neisseria sicca 4320 | reverse complement strand
AATCAGGTTTTTCAGACGACCTTTTATATAAACCGGGTCTGACAAGGAGTTTACCGCAGTGATAGTCGGTTATAATGAGCTGTTTGCTATCCGTTGCTGTTCTTAATCCTGATTGCACGGGGGGACATGACTGCTTTTTTGTTTCATAGGTAAATAAAGAAAACCCGCCGAATAATCGGCGGGTTTTCGTATGGTGGCGGAGTAAGAGGGATTCGAACCCTCGATGCAGGTTGACCCCACATGCTTCCTTAGCAGGGAAGTGCCTTCAGCCTCTCAGCCATTACTCCTAAGGAAGTGCGTAATATACTGGTTTGGCTCGGACGTGTCAAGCCGAGCCTGAGTGTATTTTTTAACCGTATGAAATCATTTGTATAAAATATAAAGAAACGTAAAATTGTAACTCGTATGCGGCGGCTGGTACAATTCATGCTTGGTTTCAGGATGTGATGAAAATGAATGATTTGATTGTATTAAACAAGCCTTATGGCGTGATTTGCCAGTTTACGGCGCATGAAAAGTATGGGTGTTTGAAAGATTATGTGTCGCTGCCGGATTTTTATCCGGCGGGGCGTTTGGATACGGACAGCGAAGGTTTGCTGCTGTTGACGAACAACGGACATTTGCAGGCGCGGATTGCGGATCCTAAGTTTAAACTGGAGAAAACTTATTGGGCGCAGGTGGAAGGTTCGCCCGAAGAAGCGAAGCTGGATATGCTGCGGCGCGGGGTGGATTTGGGGGATTTTGTCACGCGTCCGGCAAAGGTTCGCATGTTGGAAGCAGGTGAAGCGGATGTTTTATGGCTGCGCGTGCCGCCTATCCGCGTGCGCAAATCCGTGCCTGATTTTTGGGTGGAAATTCGGATTTCGGAAGGCAAAAACCGTCAGGTCAGGCGGATGACGGCTAAGGCGGGTTTTCCGTGTCTGCGTTTGGTCAGGGTGGCGATAGGTCGTCTGAACCTGTTTGATTTGGGCTTAGAGCTTGGTCAATGGACGTTTGCGCCGCATAAGCCTTGATGAATGGCTGCCTATTAAATTGATTGGCTGATAAAGAGAAAGGTCGTCTGAAAACCCTGCAATACGGTTTTCAGACGACCTTTATTATTGGATATTAATGATGCGTATGACCGATTTGGAAGGTCATGGTGGTGTAGTTCGCCTGTTTTTGGCACACGCTTTGATCGGGGAAATCGGCTTTGTGTTCTACGCTGGCTTTCCAGAAGCCTTGACGCAGGGGGATGATGCTGACTTCGCCTTTGTCGTCCGTGGTATCGGAGAAGGCTTGGGCTTCGGTTTTGTGGGTTTTGCTGCGGTCGCTGGTGTCGAAACCGTCAAATGTGGCGGTAACGGTGGCATTCGGCAGCGGCTCGCCGTTGAAAAGGACGCGGACTTTGAAACGTTCGCCGACGTGGACGTTGGCGGAGTTATTCAGCGGGACGATTTCTAGATGTTGTCCGACTTGCTTGGTGATGACGGCGGTGTCTGCACTTTCGTGTCCGACGTTGACGATGTTTTTACCGAACATTCGGGTTTGTTCGCAATAGCTGGCGTCAGGCATTTCTTTGATGCTCGCCTGTTTCCAACCTGCGCTGTTTTTAGACCAAAAGGTCGGTTGGTATTCGGCGATAACGAGGTAGCTGCCGTCTTTAACCGGCTGTTTGCTGCGGTATTGGTAGTTGAACGTCCCTTTTTGAATCAGATTTTCTTTGCCTTTTTCGGTAACGAGCTGCATGGGTTTGCTGAAAATGTGCAAGCGGTCTTTTGCGATGGGTTCGAGTTCGGGGAACTCGCCGTAGCCCAATTCGGCTTGCAGATATTCGCCGCCGTGCGTATGGGCGGTTTCGACCCAGACGCGGTGTGCTTGGGCAGCTGTGCTGAACAGAAGCGCGGATGCGATGAACAATGCGGTTTTTTTCATGGATTCTCCAAATGTATCGGGTAGAAAATTTGATTGGTTATAATATAACAATTTTATTTATAGCGAAACGGTTTCATGAAAAAAGGTCGTCTGAAACAGGATTTCTGTTTTCAGAAGACCTTTCTCTTAACTGATGTTTAAGCATCAATAGGCCTCATAATTAATCTGATGTCTTCGTTTTTCACTCGAATCAATAAATTGACATGTCTATTTTGTGAACGGCTGTATTTTGCTTGTCGCTTTTGGTAAGCGCAAAAAAAAACCTCCTGCGGACAGGAGGTTTTGAAAAGCGGGTTAGCGTAATTCGGTATGCAGGCGGCTGATGAGCGTAGAGGCATCGCTGCCGTTGTATGCGCTGCCGTCTTTGTTGAGAAGGCGGATTCGTGAACCGCCGTTGACAGGCTCGACGAATACGATGATTTCGGGGTAGGCTGCCGGTTTCTCAACTTTTTTACCTTTGCCGAACATACGGCCGAAGAAGCCCGGTTTTTTCGTGGAAACGGCTTCGCTTTCGTTAGGTGCCTGTTGAACCAAGAAGGCGTGGCGTTCGATGTTTTGACCCAAGACGTTCAAGCCGATGCGGTCGAGGGCGAGCG
Organism: Neisseria sicca 4320; assembly: GCF_000193735.1. Taxonomy (GTDB): domain Bacteria; phylum Pseudomonadota; class Gammaproteobacteria; order Burkholderiales; family Neisseriaceae; genus Neisseria; species Neisseria sicca_E. The sequence continues at coordinate 4,265 of NZ_AEPF01000161.1, read as the reverse complement.
CGGTGCGGCGCCAGCTGCGGCCGTAGTCGCCGGAGACGAGCAGGGTGTTGCCGTCGATTCGAGCCAAATCGTTGCCGCTGCGTTTGGCAACGCTTTGGGTCAGCGCGTTTTCGGCTTGTTGCTGATCGACGCCCATATATTGCATGAAGCGTGCGAGGAAGGCGGCTTCAAGGTTGGGATCGTTGGCAGCAGGCTGCCATGTGGTCGTATCTTTGTTTTTGTCTGCGTAAACTTCTTTCATGCCTTTGTGGGCGAAGAAAACGTCGGTCATGCCGTTTTTGCCTTGTTCGATACGGATGATGAATTTATCGCGCTCGCTGGTGGAATAGATGCCGCCTAAGCCGACTTTGTCCAACAGGCGGCGCAGGCCGTCTTGCGGAATTTTGGCGCGGTTTTCAGCCCACTCGGTTTCCATTTGACCGATACCGGGTTCTTCGGATTTGATGTCGAAGCCGTTTTCTTGCCAGAATGCTTTCAGCAAAGGCCAAATTTCGGCAGGGGATTTGCCTTGGACTTCAACCCAGCGTTGGTTGCCGTCGCGCTCCAAACGGACGCCTTTGACGGATTTGAGGACTTCGGAGTTGGCGGCTTGTTGGGTTGCCGATGTGCGGCGGCTCAGGTCGCTGGCGCGGACGGCACCGCTGCCTGCGGGTACTTGATAGAGGTTGCCTTGGTCGGGATTGTTCAAATCAGGCGGTACTTCTAATTTGACGATTTTGCGTGTCTGGGTTTGGTAATCCAGCTTGGGCAGGTCTTTTTTGTTGCCCGAACAAGCGGTCATGCTGATCAGGGCGATTGCTACGACGACAGGTTTCATATAGGTCATATTGGTTTCCTGTGGGATGTGATGAGTTAACGGCAGGTCGTCTGAAAAGGGTTTTCAGACGACCTTTGCGGTTTATGCGGTGAGTTGTCCGGATTCTTGCAATGCGGCGCGGACTTTTGCCTGTCCGGCTTCGGTCAGGGGGACGAGCGGCAGGCGGACATAAGGTTCGCATTTGCCCAACGCGGATACGCCCCATTTGGGCGCGGCAGGGCTTGGTTCGCAGAACATAGTGTTATAAATCGGAATCAGGCGGTCATTTAATTGACGGGCGGTCGCAATATCGCCTGCAAGGGCGGCGCGGCACATATCGGCGAAGAGTTTGGGGGCGACGTTGGCGGCCACGGTAACGACGCCGTGTCCGCCGCAGAGCATGAAGGGCAGACCGGTGGGGTCGTCGCCGGAAAGGATGGTGAAACCTTCGGGCGCGTGTTTGATTAATTCGAGATTGTTGCCGATATCGCCGCTGGCTTCTTTGACGCCGACGATGTTCGGGATTTTGGCGAGGCGCAGGATGGTGTCGTTGGTCATACCGACGACGGTGCGGCCGGGTACGTTGTAGATAATCATCGGAATCGAAGTGGCTTCGGCGATGGTTTTGAAATGTTGGTAAATGCCTTCTTGGGAGGGCTTGTTGTAATAGGGGACGACGGAAAGGGTGTAGTCTGCGCCGGCTTTTTCGGCGGCACGGGAGAGCGCGATGGCTTCAAGGGTATTGTTGGCGCCGGTGCCGGCGATAACGGGGACTCGCTTGTTGACGTGTTTGACCGTTTCTTCGATTACGCTTAGATGCTCTTCGACGGAGAGTGTGGCGGATTCGCCTGTCGTGCCGACGGCGACGATGCCGTCAGTACCGTTTTCGATATGCCAGTCGATCAAATCGCGGAGTTGTTCGTAATGGATGCTGCCGTCTTGATTCATGGGGGTAATCAGGGCAACCAAACTGCCTTGTAACATAAGGAAACCTTTTATTTGTAGGGCGCAATAGGGTTTGCTTCTAAATGGAAGGAAATGCTTTGGATTGTAGCTTACTTTGTTGTTTGTGTGAAACATCTTGACCGGGCGGTCGCTATGCGAAGCTGAACGTAATGTTTATCTTAATGAATAATGATGTTTTTAATCAAAAATTTAGCATATTTTCATAGTGAAATGCCTGTCAAGGATTAAAAAGTGTTAAAGTCTTGCGGCGATGATTTTTGCTTTATCGAAGCCCGTTTCAGACGACCTTTTTAAGTTTGTCCGACTGTGTATAATACCTTCCCTCATTTTTCATCTTCAAACCCTAAACCCTCTTTAAGCTCCCCAATAAAATGACACACCCCAATTCTCCGCAATCCGAATTTCTACGCGGCATCAAAGAAACCTCGCCCATGCTCATCGGGCTTTTGCCGTGGGCGTTGATATTGGGTATGCAGGGCGGTCAGAAGGGCATGAGTTGGCTGGAAATGCTGCTGATGACGGGCATGAATTTCGCCGGCGGCTCGGAATTTGCGGCAGTCAATCTGTGGGCAAACCCGTTGCCGATTCTGCTGATTGCCACCGTTACCTTCATGATTAATTCGCGCCATATTCTGATGGGGGCGGCAATCGCGCCTTATATGCGGGATATGCCGTTGAGAAAAGCCATGCCCGCGCTGTTTTTTATGTGCGACGAAAGTTGGGCGATGGCGTTTGCGGAAATCCAAAAACGCAAGGCAATGGGGCTGCCGGCATTCAATATGCCATTTTATGCGGGCGTATGCTTTATCCTGTATACCACTTGGATCGGCTTTGCGGCTTTTGGCGCAGCGGTCGGGCCGATGTTCGGCGATGTCGCGGCATGGGGCTTCGGCATGGCGTTTCCCGCCGTATTTTTGGTGCTGCTGCGGGGTATGTGGAAAAGCTTTAAGGCGGCACGCCTTTGGTTTGTCAGCCTGATTGTAGCGTGCGGGACTTATTTGTCGGTGGACGGGCATTGGTATGTGCCGATGGGTGCGATTTCCGGCCTGCTCGCCGCCTATCTTTGGGGAGAGAAGGAATGAAGGATTTGCTCTCTTGGCAGTCGTTCCTGCTGTTTGCCGGCATGCTGGCGGTAACGTATTCCACCCGCCTTATCGGCTTTTTTGCCTTGCGCAACCGCACCTTAAGCCGCCGCGCACAAATCGTGATGCAAGCCGCGCCGGGCTGCGTGTTGATTTCCGTCATCGCGCCTTATTTCGTGTCCGACAAACCGCACGAGCTGATTGCCATTGCGCTGACCGTGCTTGCCGCAAGCAGGTTTTCCATGTTGGTTACCGTGTTGATCGGTGTCGGCAGTTCCGGGCTGTTGGGGTATTTGATGCGCTAGGCGGCTGCGTTTTCGTGATACCGGTTATCTGCTTTCAGACGACCTTTCCCTTTCAGACGACCTTATCTTGTTATAATGTCGTCTGAAATTTTTTATAAAGCAAAATCATGGCAAACCAAAGACTCATCTACGGCTTCCACGCCGTCAACGCCCGCCTGTGGCAAAACCCGAAATCGATTACCGAACTCTACGTCCAAGAAGGCAAAAATGATGCCCGCACGCGCGATGTGTTGGAAAAAGCGGCAAACGAAAACGTGCGCGTACACTTCGCCGACGCCGACCGCCTCAACGCCATCAGCAAAGGTGCGCGGCATCAGGGCGTGGTCGGGTTTATCGACGCTTCCAAAAACCACGTCCACCTCGAAGACGTATTGGAAAACCTGAGCGAACCGCCGCTATTGCTGATACTCGACGGTATCACCGACCCGCACAACCTCGGCGCGTGCCTGCGAACTGCCGACGCAATGGGCGTACACGCCGTCATCGCGCCGAAAGACAAAAGCGCAGGACTGAATGCCACCGTCAGCAAAGTCGCCTGCGGCGCGGCGGAAACCGTCCCCTACATCACCGTAACCAACCTTGCCCGCACCCTGCGCGAGTTGAAAGAATACGGCATCTGGATCATCGGAACCGACATGGGCGGCGATTCCGACCTCTACCATTGCGACCTGCCCGACAGCGCGGCATGGGTAATGGGCAACGAAGGCGAAGGCATGCGCCGCCTGACGCGCGAGCATTGCGACATGCTGGTGTCGATACCCATGTTCGGCACGGTCGAAAGCATGAACGTCTCCGTCAGCGCAGGCATGGTGTTGAGCGAAACGCGCCGTCAGCGGGTGTTGAAAGCAGAGAAATAACGCTTAGGTTTATGAACTGAAAACGTCGTCTGAAAACTGGAAGTTTGGTTTTCAGACGACGTTTGTTATAGGCGGATTAGCACTGTCATTCCCGCCCCCGCCTACGCGAGAACAGGCTACGGCGGGAATCCATCGTAAGACCTAAGAAACCCTGATTTGAAAAACAGTTTCCGAATTTCAAAAATGGATTCCCGCCTGCCCGGGAATGACGACAACCGGTAAATTGCGTATCGAAAATAAAGTAACTTAGATATAGGTA
>NZ_AEPF01000162.1 GCF_000193735.1 Neisseria sicca 4320 | reverse complement strand
CTTCGCCTTGTCCTGATTTAGTTAATCCACTATATGTTGCGGGTTCGGACGACGCTCGGGCTGTTTTCGCAATGTATTGTGTGAACTGTGTGTTCGGTATCTCGTCGGGCTGCCGGACCCTACTTTTGCTTTTTCAGACGACCTTATTTATCCAAACGCAACAGCGGGCCGCCTGCTTTCTCTACCGCCGTTTGATAGGCGGGGTCGTTTTCGATGCGCTGCAAATAGGCGCGGATGTTGGGATAGTCCGCCAATCCGAAGCGGTCGGCGGCGGCTTGCAGCGGGTAACTCATCATGATATCGGCGCCGCTGAGTCGGTTGTCGACCAGCCAGTCTTTGCCGTTTAATTCGTTTTCGAAATAGGCTAGATGCAGGGCGGCTTGCGGCTCGATAAAGCCGTTTTTGACGTTGCCGCTGATTTTGCGTGCGACGGGTTTGACGAAAAACGGCATGGGCGCGTTTTCTATTTTGCGGAACACCAGCCCGAGCAAAAGCAAGGGCATCAGCGAACCTTCGGCATAGTGCAGCCAGCGTTGGTAATGCCAGTAATCTCGGCTGCCGTGTTCGGGCATGAAGCGTCCGCCGCCGTAGGTTTGAATCAGGTAGTCGGTAATCGCGCCGCTTTCGTTGAGTACGAATCCGTCGTCGTCGATAACGGGGGACTTGCCCAGCGGGTGTACGGCTTTGAGTTCGTCGGGCGCGAGCAGGGTTTCGGGATGGCGCGCGTAGGTTTTGATTTGATACGGCGCGCCGATGAGTTCGAGCAGCCAGACGATGCGCAGTGCGCGGGATTGTGCCAATACATGTAGGGTAATCATTCGGTTTTTCTCGATGTGTGTATGTTCATTGTGATGACAATAGCCAAACGGGGTTTTCAGACGACCTTTTGGGTTTGGAGGTCGTCTGAAACTTTAATCCTTAGACAAGGCGTCAATCGGGTTGAGTTTGGAGGCTTTGTTGGCGGGCATAAAACCGAACGCCACGCCGATAGCCGTCGAGCAGACGACCGCGCCGATGACGGAACCGATGGAAATTTCCATCGGAAATTCGGTGACGAAATGGTTGAACACAAGGCTGATGGCAGTGGACAGCCCTACTCCGACCAAGCCGCCGATGATACAGATTAAGACCGCTTCAATCAGGAATTGTTGCAGGATGTTGTTGCGCCGCGCACCGATCGCCATTCGCACGCCGATTTCTTTGGTGCGCTCGGTTACGGACACCAGCATAATGTTCATCACGCCGATACCGCCGACCACCAATGAAATCAGGGCGATGGAGGAAATCAGCAGTTTCATCGTGCCTGTGGTGGTTTCAACCATCTGCTTGATGCTGTCGCTGTTGTTCATGAAAAAGTCTTCCGTACCGTGCCGCGTTTTGAGCAGCTCGGTCAGCCCTTTTTCGGCGACTTGGGTGTTGGCGTCGTCTTTGATTTTGACGGTAATCGAGTTGGTGTGGCTCTCGCCGGTAATTTGGTGCATCACGGTCGTATAGGGCGACCAGAGCATCAATACGTCGGAATTGCCGAAAGAGTTTTCTTCTTTTTCCATCACGCCGATGACGGTCAGCGGGCGTTTGTTAAAGAGGACGGTTTTGCCCAGTGGATTGACGTCTGTACCAAAGAGTTTTTCTTTGGTGTTTTGGTCGATCACGACGACTTGCGCGTCTTCTTTCACATCGCTCTCGTCAAACAGACGCCCTGATTCCAGCTTCAGCCCGCGCACGTCGAAATATTGTTCGCCCACGCCGTACAGCGAGGCGGTCAGGTCGGTGTTGCGGTAGGTCAGCGTGCCGCCGGAGGTCGTTTGCGGCGTGGCGGAAGCGACGTAGCTTTGTTTGGCGATGACTTTGGCGTCGTCAATGGTCAGGGTTTTAATCCTGCCGCTGCGCCTGTCGCCGAAGCCGCGTCCGGGGAAGATGCTGATGGTGTTCGTCCCCATCGCGCTGATGTCTGCGAGGATTTTTTTCTCGGAGCCGTTGCCCAAAGCGACGACGGACACGACCGAGGCGATGCCGATGATGATGCCGAGCATGGTCAGGAGCGAACGCATTTTGTGCGCCATAATCGCCTGCACCGACATTTTGAAGGCTTCGATAAATTGGTCGTAATAAAACAGCCACGAAGATTTTTCTTTGATGCGTTCTATTTTGCTTTCTGGGATTTCGGGATTTTTTGAACTGTCGGAGATGATTTCGCCGTCGCGGATTTCGATGATGCGGTTGGCGATGGCGGCGATACCGGGATCGTGTGTCACCATAATCACGGTATGTCCTTCTTTATGCAGCTTTTGGATGATTTCAATCACATTTTTGCCGCTGGCTGTATCGAGCGCGCCGGTCGGTTCGTCGGCGAAGATGATTTCGCCTCCGTTCATCAGGGCGCGGGCGATGGAGACGCGCTGCTGCTGACCGCCGGAAAGCTCGCTGGGTTTATTGCCCTCTTTGCCTTCCAAACCCAAATCCTGCAACAGTTTTTCCGCACGCGTGGAACGCTCTTTGCCGCCCATGCCCATATACACGGCAGGCAGGGCAACGTTGTCCCGCGCCGTCAGCGAGCCCAACAAGTTGTAGCGTTGGAAAATAAAGCCGAAGCGTTCGCGCCGCAATGCCGCCAATTCGTCCGGCTCCATTTTGGCGGTTTCGATGCCGTCGATTTGATACGAACCCGAAGTCGCGCTATCCAAACAGCCGAGGATGTTCATCAGCGTGGATTTGCCCGAACCGGACTGCCCGATGATGGCGACGAAATCGCCCTTCTCTATCGACAGGCTGACATCTTTCAAAACATGAACGCGGTTCGCGCCGCTGCCGAAGTAGCGGTTGATGTTTTTACATTCGATTAAGCTCATAAGTGTTTCCGACCGATAATGATGTATGGAGTGAAAAGGTCGTCTGAAAGCGGGATTTTGCCAAGAAACAAAACTTTCAGACGACCTATTGCCTATTTATCTCGGCGGACCGCCCTGCATGGCGCGTTGCGCCGCTTCAGCCTGCTCCGCCGCGCTCATTTCCGACATCACTACCTTGTCGCCTTCTTTCAAACCGCTTTTCACTTCGGTATTCATGCTGTCTTTCAGACCGACCGTAATCTCGCGTTCCGAAGCTTTACCGTCCGCGCCCAAAACGCTGACAAACGATTTGCCGTCGTGTTTTTTAATCGTCAGCGTCGGCACGAGCAAAACGTTTTTCACGCCGTTGATTTCAATCGTATTCTGCGTCGTCATACCGATAGAAAGTTTGCCGTCGGGATTAGGCACCAAAGCGCGGGCGTAGTAGTAAATCGCATTGGAAGTCGTGTCCGTGCTGGTGGTGTAGCTGCCCAGCGACATCGTGGTCAAGCCCGGATCGACGCTGTCGAGCTTCGCCTTAATCGGCGTATCCGGTTCGGACAAAATCGTAAACGAAATATCCTGCCCCGCCTTCACCTTCGTAATATCGCCTTCGGCAATCTGCATTTTGTTCAACATCGTATCCAGATTCGCCAACTGGATAATCGTCGGCGTGGACTGCACCGCGTTCACGGTCTGCCCTTCTTCCACCGGAATCGCCACCACCGTACCGTCCATCGTCGCAACGATGCGGGTATAGCCCAATTCCGACTCGGCAGTATTGATGGAAATTTTGGTTTGCTTGATGGCAGCCTTCAGCTCGGCAACATTCGCCTTAGCCGCCGCCAGCGCATCCTGCGCGCTTTCCAAATCCTCTTTGGAAGTCGCGTTTTCCTTCCATAAAGCCGCTTCGCGCTTGTATTTCTTCTCCGCACTGTTCAGCGCAATTCCGGCAGAAACCAATTTCGCCTGATACGTTTCCAGCTTGGATTTTTCCGTATTCAGCGTGTTCACCTGAGTGGTCGAATTGATTTCCGCAATCAAATCGCCCTTTTTAACCTGCTGTCCGAGCTTGACGTACAGCTTCTTAATCTGCCCCGAAGCCTGCGCGCCCACCGACACCAAATTCGACGGCGAAATCTCGCCCGTAGCGGATACCGTCTGGCTGATGTCGCCGCGTTTGACCGTTTCCGTGATGTAAGAAGTTTGAGGTTCGGGCTGAAAATAAGACCACGCGGCAAACCCAAGCACCGCAGCAACCGTTATTCCGACCGTCCATTTATTAATGATTTTTGCCATAACCGACTTTCTGATTCATCCATTTCATCTGTTCAATCCGGCACCCGATTCATGTCGCATAATCCCAACACTTATCCGCCGAAAACGCTGAAAACGAGCGGATTTTACTGCAAGCCTTTACTCCAGCCAAGTCAACGGCAAATCAAATAAAATCATAATAATCTGTTTTATAATCATTTTATAAAAAACCATTTCCAAGATATTGCGACCCATTTACATAGTTTCCCAATTCTGAAATTTATCCAAACATTCAAAATGGGAGAAAAGAACTATAATTAGAGCCTGACTTCCCAGGTACAATAAAAATCAAGACATACATCATGAAAAACACATTACAAAAAGGCTTCACGCTGGTCGAGCTGCTCATCGTCATCGTCATTCTCGCCATCCTTGCCACCCTTGCCTATCCGTCCTACGAACGCTTTATCCGTAAAAGCCGTTTGGAGAACGTCCGTTCCGAGCTCATGATCAATGCCCATAATCTCGAACGCTTCTACGCGCAAAACCGTACGTTTGAGAAGTTCCCGGCAACAGACCTGGTTCAAAACGAATACTTCACCATCCGGTTTTTCGACTATCAAAACACCCCAGAAGAGAAAAAGAATCCGTCCGCCTCGGGCTTCCTGCTCGAAGCCAAACCGAATGACGGATACAAAAGCAAAGAGACCTGCTCCGTCTATCTCGACAGCGACGGTATCTTTTGGGCAAGCAATGCAGATTGCCCCGGATATGAACACATAGATCAAAAATAATCCGAACCCTCTGCCGCTATTTTTATCCGTTCATACAAAAGGTCGTCTGAAAAACTTGTTCAAGATTTTCAGACGACCTTTTCATCATCAGCTAAAATCCGCTATTTCCAAGTGAGGAAACCACATTATGAACATCACCCCTGTCAAAGCCCTGAACGACAACTACATCTGGATGATTCAAGACGGCAATCACGCCGCCTGCATCGATCCGTCCGATGCCACGCCGGTTTTGGTATTCCTCGTCCGCAACCGCCTGATGTTGGCGCAAACATGGATTACCCATCTGCATCACGACCATATCGGCGGAGTCCAATCCCTCAAAAACGGCTTTATGGAATCGCCCGTGTACGGAGAGGCGGATATTGACTTGGCAACGCATACGGTTACTGCTGGTACGCAGTTTCCATTCGGCGATGGGCTGGTTACCGTGTGGGCGACGCCCGGTCATACCGACCGCCACGTCAGCTATCTTTTGGAAAACGCCGAAGGTCTGCACGTTTTCTGCGGCGACACATTATTCTCTGCAGGCTGCGGCAGGGTATTTACGGGAACGATAGAAGATTTGTACGACAGTTTCCAAAGATTCAATAAGTTGCCCGAAGAAACGCTGTTTTATCCCGCGCATGAATACACCGCCTCTAATCTGCGTTTTGCCGAATTTATCGAACCGGAAAATCCCGATATTCAAGCGGCTTTACGCGCGGCTGAAGATACGCCGACCCTGCCTGTAACCCTCGCACATGAACGCAAAATCAATCCGTTTTTACGGGTCGATTTGCCCCATGTCCGCGAACGGGTTGAGGAATTGGCAGGGAAGCGATTGAGTAGCGGTTTGGAAGTATTCGCCGCGCTGCGGGAATTGAAAAACCGTTTTTAGGTCGTCTGAAAACTCAATCCAGCCAGTTCAAACCAAAACAATTAATGCCTTCTCCCGTCACTGTATAAACACGGACGGGAATGACAGCCCTTTTATTTCAATCGGCTATAAAACCTGCGTTCCAATCTATTGCAGGGATTTTGAATACCTTTGCCCCGATAAACTATAATCGGCACATTCAGACGACCTTTCCCAAACCATGACCCGACAAGTTTTCATCCTAGGCGACCAGCCTCTGCCCGAAGGCAGGAGCAAGCCCTATGCGCTTTTGACGGCGAATCTGACCAAGGAACACCACTATATCGCCCAAACCGAACAACGGCAGCATGCGCACAATCCCCAAGTCAGCCCGCAAAACCAAAATGTTTACCGGCTGCCCCTATCCTTGTTTGGCACTCATTCCCATCAGCCGCATGATGAAAGGAAAAAACGCAAACACGCTGCCAAACCGGCCGCCACGCCTAAAGCTGCAAGCGTCAACATCATCGGCAATCTGTCGGCGAAAAACCTCTATACGCTGGCTTTCGTTGAAAACACCGGCAACCAATACAACCTCGAAAGCTGGTTCAACCGCCACGAAAGCGGCTATGAAGATGCCTGCGAACACTTGCGCGCGCTGCCCGGATGTCGTCTGAAAACGAGCGAAGCCGGTTTCACCGAAACAGACTCAGTCAACGTCCCCGATGCGCTGTGGCGCGTGCTGCGGCTCAAATTCCTCGGCATTTTGCGCAATCCCCGCAACCATCAAAACCCGTTTGCCTACCGCCTGCTTCAAATCCTGCGCTCACGGCTCCCCGAAGCGGGATTCGAGTTCGTCAGCCTCATCAGCCGCCGCGACCCGAAACGCATCGAATCCATCATGCAGGATTTCCATTTCTCCTTTCTCGGCTATGTCAACTGGCTCTCAGGGCTGTATGGCATGTTGAGCGAAGGCGTTTCGCAACCGTCGCTGTTCGAGCGGCTGTTTTGCGCCGTTTTTGCCGAACCGCAAGCCGTGAAAATCGAGCTGTTCCGCTATCCCGACGATACGGGGCTGTGCCTCTTTGGCGACAGCGGTTTCTGCCTTCAGGCATCATCCGAACTCATCAGCATCGGCGTCAATATTGCCCACGATATGTTTGCCGTCGTCCACCTGCAAGCCGCACGCTGGCACGGTTTTAAAAATACTTTCCATCATGACGCGCCGAAACTGCAAGGCAAAGTGAAGATTATCGACGGCGACCAAACCCAACGCGTCATGTTCAACCGGCTCTGTATCCGCCAATCTCACGAAGCTGTGTTTGGCAGAAGCCCGAACGTAAAAGACTACATCTAAACCATCAAAATCATGAATACTTCCCCCGACGCATCCATCTTAGGCTTAGGCTATCTCGGCCGTCCTTTGGCGCAGAAACTCTACGAACACGGCAGCCGAGTCGCTGCCGTCAAACGCAGCCTGACTTCGGACGATATTAATCTGCCCATACGCCTCGACGCCCTCGACCTCAATCAAGACGACGTGTTTCAAAGCGCGAACCTTGCCCGTGATACAAGCTTTTGGCAGCACCACGCCGACAAACCCGTTTGGTTCTGCCTTTTGCCGCCATCCTCGCTGACGCATTACGCCGACACCGTCAAACAATGGGCAGAACTTGCCCGAGCGTGTAACGTGCAACACCTGATTTTCACGAGCAGCACCAGCGTTTACGGCGATAAAGCGCGCGAATGCGACGAAACTGCAACACCCGACCCGCAAACCGAGTCCGCCCGCCAAATCGTCGCCGCCGAGCAATACCTGCTCGACAGCGGCGTTCCGAACATCGACATCCTGCGGCTGGGCGGGCTTTATTGCGCCGAACGCCATCCCGTCAGCCGCCTCGTTCAAAAGCAAAACATCCCGGGCGGCAACCAGCCCGTCAATATCGTCCACCGCGACATCGCCATCGACACCCTGTTTCAGACGACCCTCCATCCAAACGGCAGGCGCATCCGCAACATTGTCGAACCGCGCCACCCGACCCGCCGCGATTTCTACACCGCCGAAGCCGCCAAACTCGGTCTCCCGCCACCCGATTTCGCGCCTGATGACACAAGCGGCGGCAAAATTGTAAATACCGTTTCCGCCGACGGCTTAAGCCTGTAAAATTACGGCTCCGCGACCGTTTCAGACGACCTTTCGGCAGCGGCAAAACCAAAACCAAAAAACACAGTCTTACTTAACATAGTGAGTCAACAAAATCAGGATAAGGCGGAACATCGCCACACAAATCAAGTTCACCCACTATACAACCACAAGCCCGAAAGTATCGAGAACACGCTATGTCCGCCCTATTTCCCGTTATCAACCACCTGATACAGCAAAATCCGGAACACCGACAAGACCTGTCCCGCCTGTCAGGCAAAACCCTGAGCCTCAACCTCGCCGGATTCGGGCTGACCGGACACATCAATCACGACGGTTTCCTCGAAACCGCCGACCAGCCTGCCGACACCCTCATCACCTTCCATCAAAGCGCCATCCGCAAAATCCTGACCGGACAAGAACCCGGCGTCGGCGACATCAGCCTCGAAGGCGACCTTATGCTCGGTATGACCGTCCTGCCCATACTCGGCAGCCTGCGCTACTACGCTTCAGACGACCTCGCCCGCATCTTCGGCGACTCACTCGCAGGCAGCATCAGCGGACGCGCTGCAAACATCGGACAAACCGTCAAAAAAATCGGACAAAGCATAGCCGAGCAAATCAGCGATTTTTCCCGCGAACCCGAATCCCCCGTTATCGACGCCGCCACCCTGTCCGCCTGGATGGAAGAAGTGGACAAACTGCGCGACGACGTTGCCCGCCTTAATGAACGCCTCGACCGGCTCGAACGCGACATCTGGATAGACTAACTTTCAGACGACCCTATGCCTATGAACAGCCCGTTTCACAACATCGGTATCGTAACCCGCCCCAATACCCCCGAAATCCAAAACACCGCCCACACCCTCATCCACTTCCTGCAGGGACACGGCCTCACCGTCTATCTGGACGAAATCGGCATAGAAGAGCGCTGCATCTATGTTCAAGATACCGTCGGCTGCCACATCGTCAGCAAATCCGACTTGGGCAAACACTGTGACCTCGTCATCGTCCTCGGCGGCGACGGCACATTCCTCTCCGTCGCCCGCGAAATCGCCCCGCGCACCGTACCCGTTATCGGCATCAACCAAGGGCATTTAGGCTTCCTCACCCAAATCCCCCGCGAAAACATGACCGAAGAGCTGCAACTCGTCCTCGAAGGCAAATACCTGCCCGAAGAGCGCATCCTCATCGAAGCCACCCTCGTCCGCGACCGCGAAACCATCCACCGCGCCCTTGCCCTCAACGACGCCGTCCTCTCGCGCGGCGGTGCCGGACAAATGATAGAGTTCGAAGTCTTCATCAACCAAGAATTCGTTTATACCCAACGATCCGACGGCCTCATCGTCTCCACTCCCACCGGCTCCACCGCCTACTCCCTTGCCGCAGGCGGCCCCATCATGCAGGCAGGCTTGCACGCCTTCACCCTCGTGCCCATCTGCCCCCAATCCATGACCAACCGCCCCATCGCCATCCCCGACACCTCCGAAATCGAAATCCTCGTTACCCAAAGCGGCGACGCCCGCGTCCATTTCGATGGACAATCCTTCATCGACGTACAAAACCTCGACCGCATCATCATCCGCCGCTACCACAACCCCTTGCGCATCCTCCATCCCACCGACTACCAATACTTCCGAACCCTGCGCCAAAAATTACACTGGGGCGAACAACTCGTATAAACATCAAAGGTCGTCTGAAACCCGATTGCCCAGTTTTCAGACGACCTTTAATAACCATCCGTTCAAATCCCAAATACACACATTCCATCATTCCCGCGCAAGCTGGAATAACAAAATTCATCAATCATTTACACTAAAAATTGATGATAAAAGACGATAAAAATTACTGAGATACTTTTATCTGTTTCCCCACTTTTTCAGACGACCCCACCATGCCCATCCTCGCTTGGAACACCCTGCCCGCCCCCGCCGAACTTGCCCGCGTGATTGAAACTCATCCCGCGCCGCTGCATCTGATTGCCTGTCTGAGCGAAAACCGCATTCCTGATTTTCATTTGTCCGATGCCCCGACCGAGCTGGAAGGCCGTCTGAAAAACCGCCTCGACCAAGCTGTAAAATGCCTTCAGTTCAACAGCGTCAACTTTCTGGAAAACCTGTTGCCTAATGTGCATCTCTGGCTTGTTCCGCCACACCGCGCCGACAGCCTGCACGAACATTTCGACCGTATCGAATGGCAGACCGAAGCCGTACCGCAAGCTGCGCCCAAGCCCGTCAAACCTTGGTTCAGACGACCACAATCTACCACTCCGCCCGAACACGCGCTGGTTATCGGCGCGGGCATAGCCGGCGCCGCGACCGCGCGCAAACTGGCGGAACACGGTGTGCGCGTTACCGTTTTGGAAGCGGGCAAAGCGGCGCAAGGCGGCAGCGGCAACCGACAAGGGCTGCTCTACGCCAAAATCTCACCGCACGACACCGAGCAGACCGAACTGCTGCTGGCGGGCTACGGCTACACCCGCCGCCTGCTGCAAGACCTGCTGCCCGATTCCGACGCCTGGGGCGGCGACGGCGTGTTGCACCTCAATTTCGACGAAGCCGAACGCAAACGCAATCAGGCATTGGGTTTGCAGCAGCATCATGCCCACCTTTACCGCAGCGTGTCCACCGACGAAGCGGCGCAAATCGCAGGCATAGACGTCTTTTCAGACGGCCTCTACTGGCCGCAGGGCGTATGGCTGAACCCGCCCGCCGTTGTCCGCGCCTTACTGAATCATCCGCTGATTGAGTTGCACGAAAACACGCCCTTATCCTCCGCCGAATACGACGGCGCAAACTGGACGGCGCACACACCACACGGCAGCTTCAGCGCAACTCACATCATTTACTGCATGGGCGCACACAGCCCGAACGCCGCCGACGCCAACGTCTCCGCCCTGCCTTTCCGCCAAATCCGCGGGCAAACCGGCGTGGCGGCAGCAAGCGGTTTTTCCAAACGCCTGCGCTGTGCGCTATCCGGCGAAAGCTACATCAGCCCGAGCTGGCAAGGGCGACACTGCTACGGCGCAACCTTCGTCCTCAACAGTAACGACGACGCTTGGTATCCGCACGAAGAAACCGCCAACCGCGCCGCCCTGCAACAACTCAACCCGCCATTGGCGCAATCATTGTTTGAGCAAAACCCGCTTTGCTCGGTTTCAGACGACCTCTCTGCCCCGCCGCAAGGACACGCCGCCCTGCGCTGCGACAGCCCCGACCACCTGCCCGTCGTTGGCGCGCTCGGCGACATCGCCGCCATGCAGACCGCCTACGCCAAACTCGCGTTGGACAAAAATTACCGCCTCGACAACATCCCCTGTCCCTACCTGCCGAACGCCTACATCAACACCGCCCACGGCACCCGCGGACTCGCCACCGCCCCCGTCTGCGCTGCCGCCATTACCGCCGACATCCTCGACCTGCCTCAGCCCCTGTCCCAACGCCTGCGCACCGCCCTAAATCCAAACCGCGCCGTCATCCGCGCCATCGTGCGGCAGCAATCTTTGCTTTGATGCAACACACAGGTCGTCTGAAAGCGGATAAAGCACGTTCGCTAAAACATGAAGACGAGTTTTCAGACGACCCCGGCACGACAACAACAAAGCACCCATACAATCATAAAAATATTAACAACCTGTTTTCAAAAATATCTTTCTTAATTCAAAAACCCGAAATTTACATATAAATATCAACCCCTCCCCTTGTCCATTTATAGATTTCGTTTAAAATACCGACCTAAACAACAACTATTCTATATAGATAAAATGCGTCATTACGGAACCATCATCCGCTGGAACGACAACCGGAGGTTCGGAGCCATCCGGGAAGAAAACATGGGCAAAGAAATATTCGCCCCGCTCTCCGCCTTCACCACGCTGCCGCACCCGCCCGCCGAAGGTCAGCGCGTATCGTTTGAAATTATCAAAGGCAGACGCGGACGCGACGAAGCGGAAAACATCTGCTTCGCTTCCGACTGCATCGGCGAAGCCGACTTTTTCGCCCCCGAGCCTGAGCCTTTTAAAGCAGCCTTTTCCAAACTCCTGTGGATCATCCCCGTCATTGCCCTCTTGGCCGCAGGCGGATGGTTCGGCTGGAACTATTGGCAGGAATACCGCCGTCAGGTACAGGAAACAACGGCGGCTGCACCGGTTACAATGGTGTCCGAAGTTGCCGAAAAGATGAAAGCCGAACGCAAGGCATGGAAAGACGCCGCAAGCGGACGTACTGCTTTCAAACACGGTTCAACTGCTTCAACCGGCTCCGCCGCCGCCACCGACACTACCACTGCATTCAAATGCGACGGTCGTCAGCACTGTTCCCAAATGAACTCTTTGGAAGAGGCGGAATTTTTTATCAAAAACTGCCCAAACACCAAAATGGACGGTGATCATGACGGTATTCCGTGCGAAAACGACAGCCGTTGGCATTAATCGCCACAATGCAAAAAGGTCGTCTGAAAATGTTTTTCAGACGACCTTTTTAAATCGGCTACAATATCGCGCAATACAAACCTACCCTACCACCATGTCCAAAAAAATTCTCATCATCACCCCGAGCTGGATCGGCGACTGCGTCATGACCCAGCCGCTTTACCGCCGCCTGCACGAACTCCATCCCGGCTGCACCATAGACGCATTCGCGCCCAAATGGTCGATGGCGGTATTCGAACGCATGCCCGAAATCAGCCGCGTCATCGAAAACCCGTTCGGACACGGCGCGTTGGAACTGAAAAAACGCTGGCGCATCGGGCGCGAACTGGGCAAACAGGGTTACGACCAAGTCATCGTCCTGCCCGGCTCGCTCAAATCCGCCCTCATCGCCTTCGCCACCGGCATCAAACAGCGCACCGGCTACGTCGGCGAATCGCGCTATCTGCTGCTCAACGACATCCGCAAACTCGACAAAGCCGCCCTGCCCCTGATGGTCGACCGCTACACCGCCCTCGCTCATCCGACGCAGGCGGATTTCAACGGACATTCCGACAACCCGCATTTCACCATTTCCCCCGAAAGCCGCGCCGCCGCGCTTGCCAAATACGGTTTGGACACCGACAAACCCGTTCTCGCCTTCTGCCCGGGTGCGGAATACGGCCCCGCCAAACGCTGGCCCGCACGCCATTTCGCCGAACTCGGCCGCCGCTATCTGGCGGAAGGCTGGCAAGTTTGGCTCTTTGGTTCACAAAAAGATTTCGACATCGCCGAAGAAATCAACCGACTTTCAGACAACCTCTGCACCAACCTCTGCGGCAAAACCAACCTTTCCGAAGCGATTGACCTGCTCTCCTGCACCGACACCGTCGTCTGCAACGACAGCGGCCTGATGCACCTCGCCGCCGCCCTCGACCGCAAACTCGTCGCCGCCTACGGCTCGTCCAGCCCCGACCACACCCCGCCCTTGAGCCAAAAAGCCAAAATCGTCAGCCTGCACCTCGAATGCTCACCCTGCTTCAAGCGCGAATGCCCGCTCGGTCATACCGACTGTCTGAACAAACTCACGCCGGACATGGTTCAAAAAGCCGCAGAGGAATTGGCGGAAACGGAATCCTAATAAACATCAACCGACAATCCTGTAATCAGCAGTAAGACCATACGACAAAAGGTCGTCTGAAAACAGACGGGAATCCAGACCTTGATTTTTAGGAATGTTTAAAGATTGGTACAGCTTTAAGACTCTGGATTCCCGCCTGCGCGGGAATGACGGCATAGAGGCTTCTTATTTTCCTTCATCCTATCTTTTCAGACAGAAGTAGCGTGGGCTTTGCCCACGAAATCTACCCATTCCCGATACAGTGTTTATCCGCCATCGTTATTCCCGCCCCTGCCTATGCGGAAGTCTTAATAAATGCCCGACCCATTGTTTCTTGAATCCAACTTTCAAATTTTCAGACGACCTTTCCACCATTGACCTTGAAACTCCATACTGCCGTGAAACAAACCGCAAGTTAGAGCCGCCTTCACCCTGTTTTGTATTGAATTCCCGTTCAGACGACCTTATCATCAACCCATTCCCACTTTTCCCGCAGAAACACCATGCAAAATATCCAAGACTATGTCCTCCGCACTGCGTCCGCTGCCAAGCAGGCTTCCTATATTGTCGCTGCCGCCGAGACCGCGCAAAAAAACGCCGCGCTCCTGTGCGCCGCCGAACTCATCAGACACCATCAAACCGCCATCCTCGCCGCCAACGCCCAAGATATGGAACAGGCCGCGCAGAAAGGTTTGAACGACGCACTGCTCGACCGCCTGCGGCTGACTGAAAAAACCATAGACGCCATGTGCGAAGGTTTGCGCCAGATTGCCGCCCTGCCCGACCCCGTCGGTGAAATGGACGAATTCCGCACCCGCGAAAACGGCCTGCAAATCGGCAAAATGCGCGTACCGTTGGGCGTTGTCGGCATCATTTACGAATCCCGCCCCAACGTAACCGTCGATGCCGCCGCCCTCTGCCTCAAATCCGGCAACGCCTGCATCCTGCGCGGCGGCAGCGAAGCCTTCAACAGCAATATGGCGCTTTCCAAACTGATTACGCAGACGTTAGTTGAAAACGGCCTGCCCGCAGCGGCCGTCAGCCTAATTGAAAACACCGACCGCGAAAGCGTCGGCGCCATGCTGCAAAGCCCCGAGTTTATCGACGTCGTCATCCCGCGCGGCGGCAAATCGTTGGTTTCCCGCATCGCCGCCGAAGCCCGCGTACCCGTCATCAAACACCTCGACGGCATTTGCCACGTCTATATCGACCGCGCCGCCGACGCCGAAAAAGCCGTCAACATCGCTTTCAACGCCAAAACCTCGCGCTACGGCACCTGCAACACCATGGAAACCCTGCTCGTCCACCAAAGCCGCGCCGCCGAAATCCTGCCCGTATTGGCGGAGAAATACGCCGACCGCGACGTCGAGCTGCGCGGCTGCCCGCGTACCCTGTCCATCCTGCCCCACATTCAGACGGCCTCCGAAGAAGACTGGGACACCGAATACCTCGCCCCCATCCTCTCCGTCAAAATCGTCGACAGCCTCGAAGAAGCCGTCGCCCACATCAACACCCACGGCAGCCACCACACCGACAGCATCGTAACCGAATCCTACACCGACGCCCGCACTTTCCTGCGCACGGTCGACAGCGCCAGCGTCATGGTCAATGCCTCCACCCGCTTCGCCGACGGCTTCGAGTATGGTCTCGGTGCGGAAATCGGCATTTCCACCGACAAAATCCACGTCCGCGGTCCCGTCGGTCTGCACGGACTGACTTCGCAGAAATGGATAGTGTTGGGCGACGGGCAGGTTCGGTCGTAATTCCTTCACTTTCTTGAGCGATAAAACGACAAAAGGTCGTCTGAAAAACAGTTTTCAGACGACCTTTTCAGTTTTACTTTCCCTATTATCGGTACACCAAATGTTCTACCTAATTATTTCTAATTTTAAATTAACATATTAAACAATATATTAAATTATTATATCTTATCCATTATTGTTTTCTCCGATACAATCGACATCATGCCATATAAGAAAAAATCTATTTAATGTCAAATAGATATAAATTTATTATTCACTCTTCCCATCCATTTTTCCACAGGAGAACTATTATGGCTGATACATTGCTTTCTTTAAAAAACAACCAATCCGTCGTTATTACCGGTACGGACCGTAATGATACTTTATATGGTAGTACGGGACATACCATATTCTACGGTGGCTTAGGGAACGATACTTATTACAGTAAAAATGCGGGCGATACCATCATCGAGCGTGAAAACGAAGGCCGCGATCTAATCTATAGCAGCACCGACTTTACCTTACCGGAACAT
The DNA here is from genome assembly GCF_000193735.1 of Neisseria sicca 4320. Lineage (GTDB taxonomy): Bacteria > Pseudomonadota > Gammaproteobacteria > Burkholderiales > Neisseriaceae > Neisseria > Neisseria sicca_E. Next base: position 19,356 of record NZ_AEPF01000162.1, on the reverse strand, counting down.
GTCGAAGATCTGAAGTTGCAGGGCAACAGTATGTTAGGTATCGGCAATGATGCAGACAATGTTATATGGGGCAATTCCAACGGCAACCGTCTATACGGCAAAGGCGGCAATGATCGGATGCTTGGCGGAAATGGCAACGATTATCTATGGGGCGACGATGGTGATGACCGACTTGGCGGACTAGGCGGCAACGACGTTCTGAATGGTGGAAGCGGAAACGATTTTCTATATGGCCATGACGGGGAAGATATCTTATATGGCGGTACGGGTATGGACACCATGCTCGGAGGAAAGGGAAACGATACTTTCTATGTAGATAATGTAAAAGATACAGTCGTCGAAGACGCAGATGCAGGCTACGATACGATATACAGCAGTGTTACCTATACCGCGCCAACCCACGTTGAAAAACTGATTTTAGAAGGTAAAGACAATATCTTCGGCTTTGGCAACAATGCCGATAACAGCCTTATCGGCAACAGCGGCAACAATCGCTTGAGTGGCGGGCGAGGTAGCGACACGCTCTATGGCATGGAAGGTAACGACCTATTAATGGGTGGTGATGATCGCGATGAACTTTACGGCGGACAAGGTGATGACATCCTGCGTGGCGATGCAGGCAACGACCTGCTCGACGGAGGCTATGGCAACGATACTTTAGACGGCGGCAGCGGTGCAGACACTATGGCCGGCGGCTTGGGAAATGATGTCTATCATGTTGATAATGTAAACGATACGGTTATTGAGGAAATGAACGGCGGTATCGACACGATTTACAGCAGTGTTACCTATACCGCGCCAACTCACGTTGAAAACCTAACGCTGACAGGCAACGACAATACCTTCGCATTCGGCAACAACGCCGATAATATTCTGACGGGAAACAGCGGCAATAACCGATTAAGCGGAGGACGCGGCAGCGACACGCTATACGGCAATGAAGGCAACGACCTGCTGATGGGAGGGGATGGTAACGACCATCTCTACGGCGGTAGCGGAGCTGACACCATGCGTGGCGATGATGGTCATGATAATTATTATGTCGACAATATCAATGATAAAGTGATTGAACGCTGGGGAGAAGGTGTCGATACGATATATAGTAGTGTTTCCTACACAATCCCAACCTACGTCGAACACCTGACCCTGACCGGCAGCAACAACACTTTCGGCATCGGCAATTACGGCGACAATACCATTACCGGCAACAGCGGCCACAACCAATTAAACGGTGAGGGCGGCAACGATACCCTTTACGGCATGAGTGGAGACGACCTGTTGTCGGGCGACAGTGGAAACGACTATCTCTACGGCGGCGACGGGGATGACAGGCTGAATGGAGGAGACGGGATCGATTACCTCCACGGCGGCGACGGCAACGACTACCTCACAGGCGGTTCGGGCAGCGATACCATCGTTACAGGTGCAGGCAAAGATACCGTCGCTTTCTCCACCTCAGACATCCGCGACGGCAGTATGGACCGTATTACCGACTTCAACCCTTATATGGACAAGCTTGACCTGTCCGGTATGCGTTCCCTGCTAAGCGGCAGCGAGGCAAATGTGAGCTGGTCGGAACTGTTCGTCAAAAATCCTTATTATTACGACACTGGCCGTTCTTACCTCGTCTTCGACTCTGTATCTCAAACCCTCGCCTACCGAGCGGCAGGTGCAAGCAGCAATACCGTGTTCGCCAAATTTGACGACAGTCAGGCGGCTTTGCTGAGCGCTTCCAATATCATCGGCTGAGCTGAGGCAAACCGGATTTTTAGAAGAAGCCTGAGCGCAAACGTCGTCTGAAACCGAAAATCAGGTTTCAGACGACGTTTCTATTTGACGGGGAAAAAATAAAAACAGGATATTTTCAGCCATCCTTTTATCACAGGTTTGACGGTATATTGCCTGTTTCCCCACAAACCGTAGATATTTGAGAAAACTCTTTATCGGCTGGTAATTAGCCTGCTGCTTATCCCGACTCCGAGTTACTGTAATTTTTGATATGGCAAACATCCGAAACGTCGTTTGAAAACGGGCAATCCGTTTTCAGACGACGTTTTATCAAACACGATAAACCTCTTTCGACTACCCACGGATCAATCATCCCAGGCGTTCATCGTCCTCTCCCGCCAAACCGTGCAGCAACAATCCCAATATATCCTGCGGCAGTTTTTGCGGCGCAGCGGCATAAAGCGCGGCCAGTTGCGGATGGCGCATCAATATATCCGCCTGACGGATGAACAGGTCGATGAGTTCCACCGGCAAATCGGGCTGAATCAGGCGGCGTTGTTGCAGGGTGTGGAAGAAGCTGCGCATAAAGGCGTATTTTTCTTCGTTCAACTCATGGAAAAACCGCTCCAGCTCCAAATCGGTGTTTTCTTCGATGTCACGCAGGAAGGCGGCGGAATAGAGTTCTTCAAACGATTGTTTTTGTAGGACAAACACGGCTTCGGCGGCTTCGCGCAGGTTGCATTGCCGTGCAAGCAGCGCCTCAAATTCGGCACGGACGCGGTTTTTCTGTTCGGTAACGATTTCCTGCAAGAGCGCGTTTTTGCCGCTGTAATATTTGTAAAAGGTAACGCGGCTGACGGCGGCCTCGGCACAGATTCCGCCTACGGATACGGCGGAAAAGCCGTGTTCGCGGAACAGGCGGCGGGCGGTGTCGGCGATGGTTTGTTGTTTGCTGGCGGTCATGACGGTAGGAAGGTTTTGATTTTGTTCATAAAGGGTTTTCATTAAAGTTATCCGCAAGTCGGATACTCATCATATTTCCCCACGGCGGCAATGGCAATACGGCGGCGTTTCAGACGACCTCTTTCCTTATCCCTCCGCTCCGCCCTGCGGACAGGGGGCTGTCGGATGCTTAGCAGGCCAAATTCATAAAGGTTACAGAATCGCCCTCCCCCAACCTTCTCCCGCCGAACGGGAGAGGGAATTGTTTTTTAGATAGTTCACTATAAAAAGGGGGGATGTAAAGTGAATGATAAACACTTGCATTCCTGTTTTTTGTTTCTTATACTTTACATTAATAGTTTGTTTTATGTAAATGTGTAAACAACAAATATTTGCATACTGATGGAGTGGTTGGATTGTCTGATGTTCAATCCGCTCCGACGTATGTCGTCTGAAAGGATAAGGAAATGCAGAAACCTACCCTCCGCCGCCTGCCGCTGCTGCTTGCTGCCGCTTTCGCCTCCGAATGGATTTATGCCGCCGATGCGGCGCAAGATGCGGAACAAGTGCAGTTGGAAGAAGTCGTCGTCACCGGCGAACGCACCAACCGCAGCGGCTTTGAAACCGCCACATCCAACCGCGTTTTCACCGCGCCGAACATCGACCGCAGCGGCCACAATCTTTCCGCAACCGACTTGCTCAAACAGACCGTGAACACGGTGGACTTGGGCAGCGGCAACGATCTGCCGACTGTGCGCGGTGTCGATGGTTCCGGCCCCGCCGTCGGCGCGGTGGCGTTTTTCGCGGGCACTCGGCCGCGCCTGAACCTGTCCATAGACGGCCGCTCCGCCACTTACAACGAATACGCCTTCGGCACGCAGTCGCTGTGGGACATGCAGCAAGTGGAAGTCTTGCGCGGGCCGCAAAGCCATGTGCGCGGGCAGAACGCGGTGGCGGGCGCGGTGGTGATGCGTTCCAAAGATCCGACCGACGAATGGGAAGGCGCGCTGCGCTTGGGTTTGGGCAACCAGAAAACGCGTAATGTCGCCGGCGTAGTGTCCGGCCCGATTGTGAAAAACAACCTTGCCTTCCGCTTGAGCGCGGAGCGGCAGCAGCGTGAAAGCTACGAGCCGTTCGTGTCCTATGAGCCGACCGGCAACCCGCGCCGCGTGGAAAACACCAACGTGCGCTTCAAACTCCTGCTCACGCCCGAAAATCATCCCGATTTTTACAGCCGCCTGACGCTGAACCACATCCGTTCGCGCGCACCGCAAAACGAAATCATGGGCAATACCGCCAGCCGCCGTTTTTTAAAAGAAAAGCCCGTGTTCGTAACCGGCTCGACATCGGGCATCTGGGACGTATCGTGGCAGCTTAACGACTATTTGAAACTGGAAAACAAACTGGTTTACGGCCGCTACCACAACGAGCGGCTGCACCTGCCGATGACCGTCAGCCCGCAAGGCGTGCCCGCCGAACTCAAAGGCCGCGAACTGCAATGGGAGCCGGTATTGCATTTTTCCAACAAAGGCCGTCTGAAAGGCCTTGCCGGACTGCACTACTTCCGCAGCAAACAAGACGAATGGGTAGATATCCGCAGTGTCGGCGGCCGCAACACCTTTGACGACCGCAACAGCGTGCGCGCCCTGTTTGCCGAAACCACATACAGCCCCAGCGAAAAATGGGACATCACAGCCGCCGCACGCCTTGAAAAAGAAACGCACAAACGAAGCGGCGGCAGCGGCGCACTGCACCTTGATTTAGACAAAGGCCAGACCGTGTTCCTACCCAAAATCGACATCGCCTTCAAACCCACCGACCAATGGGTCAGCGGCATCAAAGCCGCGCGCGGCTACAACCCGGGCGGCGCGGGCATCACCTTCGGCCGCCCCGTCGTAACCTACACTTATGAACCCGAATATGTGAACAACTACGAGTGGTACACCCGCTGGCGCAGCGCAGACCGCCGCCTGCAACTCTCCGGCAACCTGTTCCTGAACCACTACCGCGACATGCAGCTCCCCTTCTATCTCGGCACCAACTCCGTCGTCATCCGCAACGCCAAAAAAGTCCATACCTACGGCGCGGAACTCGCCGCAGACTGGCAGGCGACCGACAGCCTGAAACTCACCACCGGACTGGGGCTGCTCAACACCAAAATCAAAAGCTATCCCGACAGCGGCATCGAAGGCAACAAACTCGGCCGCGCACCCAAATACACCGCCAACATCGGCGTGAAATACCTGAACGACAAAGGCTGGGAAGCCGGCGGCGACGTGCGCTTCTACGGCGGCTACTACTCCGCCGCCGACAATGCCGAATCAGGCAAAATCGGCGCATACAACCAAGTCAACCTCTACACCGCCTACAACTTCAAACAAGGCCGCGTCTCGCTCTACGCCGACAACTTGTTCAACCGCCGCCGCCCCATATTCATTTTCGGCGCCGACCGCCAAGACGCACTCTACCAACGCCCCAGAAGCGTGGGCGTGAGCGCGGAATGGAAGTTTTAGGCGGGGCTGAAATGATGGAGGTCGTCTGAAACAATCGTAGGTCAGGCATTTATGCCCTACCTACGGTTACTGGAATAACGAAGATCGTCTGAAACGGCCGTAACAACCGATTACCGTCATTCCCGCGCAGGCGGGAATCCAGACCTATCCGCACAGAAACTTATTCAGATAAAGAAGTACCTTCGAGTCTCCATTCTGGATTCCCACCTGCGCGGGGGTAGCGAAGCGGACTTGCGTAAACTAATGACGGCACAAGAAATCTAATAAAAAGCCAAGCATAAATGCCCAACTATTGACCTACCCTGCTTCCCCAACACCCAAAGGAATCCCATGCACTACTTCACCCCCGTCAAAACCCTGCCCGAAGGCGCCATCTACCTAACCGACCTGACCCACGTCGCCGACTTTTCCGACTGGCTGACCGAATTCGAAACCCTGTTAAGCCAAAACACCCGCTTCGCCACCGTCTGCACCCCCATGCGGCGGCAGGTGAGCGACGAACAGCGCATTGCCGACCGCAAAACCTACATCGAATGGATAAAGGCGCACCGGCCGCAACTCGCCGAACGCTGCGCCGCCATGCTCCTCATCGAACCCGACGCGGCGCAACTGCAATTCTTCCGCGAACAATCGTCCAAACTCGCCCCCGCGCTGGGCGTGAACTACATCGTCGAAGCCGACGAGCAAACCGCCCTGCTGCGGGCGGAAGAAGCGTTAAAGGCCGTCTGAAAAGACTGCAAACACCGATAGCGGTTTTTCGGCCGCAAATCGGCTGCACACGCTTGATTTTTTTATTTTCAGACGGCCTTTACCTTCACACGCTCCGCCCCAAGGAAAACCAACCCATGCCGCAAACCTCCGCTTCCCCCACCCCGCGCGACTGGCTGCTGCTTATCGGCGGCAGCACCTACAAATTCACGCTGACCGGTTTTTATCTGGTCGCGCTGGTCGCTATTTTGAAAAACCACGGTTACAGCCTGAACCAACTGAGCTGGATACATTTAATCGGCGGTATCGAAGCGGCGAAGGTGTTGTTTGCCGCGCTGATGGAGCGGCGTCCGGCGGGACGGTTCGGGCGGTTTCGCGGCTGGCTGCTGGCGGCGACGCTGGGGCTTTCGGCGGTGTTCGGGCTGATGGCCTGCACCGACATGTCACGGAATTTCCCGCTGCTTTTGACCTGCTGCGTTTTGCTCTCGGCAATGTCGGCGGTATACGGCTGCGCGATGCTGGGCTTGTCGTGCATCGTCCTGCCGCACCGCGAACGCGGTTTCGGTGGTGTGATTCAGACGATGGCGGCGCGCGGCGGCAAGATGATAGGCGGTGCGCTGGTGTTGTGGCTGTATCAGGAATACGGGCAGACGGCGGCGGCGGGCTTTATGCTGGCGTTCACCCTGCTGATGTTGCTGCAACTCTTGTGCTACCGCGAGCCGGAAAGCCCGACGGCACAAGGCGGTTTGACGGCGTTAGCGGCACGGCTGGTCTCCTTTTGGCGGCGACCTGAAACGGGCTGGCGGTGGCTGGTTTTGCTGTTTGCCGTTGCCGCACCGTATGCGTTTGCGGCGGCGACTTTTGTGCCCAAGCTGGCGGATTTGGGCTTCTCCCCGAAACAGACGGGCGGAATTCTGGCGGTGGGTATTCCTGTTGCCTGCCTGATTGTTACGCCGCTGTCGGGCTGGTTTTCGCGCAATTATCCGCGCCGCAAACTCGTGTTCCTGCTCTACGCGCTGCAACTGCCGCTTTTGGCGTCCATGACCGCCATCGACGCGCTTGCCCGCGTCCACCCTTGGCTGCCACCCGCGCAAATCATCGCCCTGAGCCTGAGCTACACGCTGCTGCTGCCGGTAATACTGGCGTTGGTGATGGACAAATCCGACCGCGCCACCGCCGCACTCGACAGCAGCCTGCAATTTTCCGTCGTCCTGCTCGGCAGTTACGCGGCCGGTTTCGCCGCCCTGCGGCTGGCAAAGTCGGTCGGCTATGCCGATTCGTATTGGGCGGCGGTGGGTCTGGCCGTATTGACGGGCGGACTGCTGTATGCGTGCCGAAAATTGTTTGATTCAGACGAGCCGTCATGAGAGATCATCTGAAAACCTTCCTTTCCGATTTCAGACGACCTTTTACCATGCATCCAAATAAAAATGCCATGCCGCGATTTCGTTATTTTAATTCACTGTAATTTTCGCCGCGTTGGATGAGGACAAGGCTGCGCCGCAGGACTTAAAGCCAACTTGCCATATTCCCTGCCTTAGTCTGCCATGTTAAAGAGGTCGTCTGAAAAACTCTGCTTCGGTTTTTCAGACGACCTCTTCAATTCAAGATGCCCTGTTTTAAATTTCAAAACTGTCCGCATGGTCTGCCTTGCGTATCATGCCTGCGGCGACGGTGTGGTTGGTGGCTTCGTCTATCAGGACGAACGCGCCGAGGGCATGGTTTTCCTCATAGGGCGCGGCGGCGATCGGCTGCTGGGTTTTGAGGCTGACGCTGCCGATGTCGTTGAGTTTGAGTGTGTCGGCGGACTCGACGCGGCTGAGGGTGTTCACGTCCCAAACGTAGGAAATCGCGCTGATTTTGACGGGCGTGGTTTGGGTGGTGTGTTTCAGCAGGTATTTGCGGCGCAGGTTGAGCGGGATGTCGTCGAACCAGCACAGCGAGGCTTGAAACTGCTGTTCGGGCGCGACGGGGCTGTCGGCGGCGGCGATGCTGTTGCCGCGCGAGATGTCGAGGTCGGTGTCGAGCGCGACGGTCAGCACTTCGCCTGCTTCGGCGGATTCGGTTTTGCCGTTTGGATTGTAGATTTCGGCGATTTTGGCGGTGTGTCCGCTAGGTAGGATTTTAACTTCGTCGCCGGTTTTCAGACGACCTGCTTCCAGTCTGCCTTGATAGCCGCGGAAGTCGTCGCTGCTGCTGCCGTCTTGCCGTGCGACGCGCTGCACGGGGAAATGGGCGGCTTGGTCGGCGGCGTTTTGGCGGTTGACGGGCAGGCTTTCGAGCAGGGGTAAAAGCGGCAAACCTTGATACCACGGGGTTTGGCTGCTGGCGTTGACGATGTTGTCGCCTTTTAACGCGCTGATGGGCAGGAAGTGGATTTGGGCTTGGAGGCTGATTTGTTCAGCCAGTTTGCGGTAGGCTGCGGTAATGGCCTGATATTTGGTTTCGTCGAAGTCGAGCAGGTCGAGTTTGTTGACGGCGATGATGACGTTGGGGCAGCCCAAGAGTTTCAGAATCGCGCTGTGGCGTTTGGTTTGCGGCAGAAGGACGGGTTCGCTGCCGGAAAAATCGACGCGCGTCGCGTCTATCAGGACAATGGCGGCATCGGCGGTCGATGCACCCGTTACCATGTTGCGGGTGTATTGTTCGTGTCCCGGCGTGTCAGCGATGATGAATTTGCGCTTGGGCGTGGCGAAATAGCGGTAGGCGACATCGATGGTGATGCCTTGTTCGCGCTCGGCAGCAAGGCCGTCGGTGAGGCTGGCGAAGTCGGGCGTTTCGCCGTTCTCGGCGGCGCGGTTGAGTTTGTCGAGCTGGTCGGTCAGCAGGGTTTTGCTGTCGTAGAGCAGGCGGCCGATGAGGGTGGATTTGCCGTCGTCGACGCTGCCGGCGGTGATGAAGCGCAAAAGCGGGGCGGTGGTTGCGGTCATGGTTCTTTCCTTAATTCTCGGATTGCCCGTTACTTTAATGAGGTCGTCTGAAAATGGGAAAGAATGCTTGGTTTTAAAAAAAGATGATTTCGTTATATTCGTAAAAGAAACGGATCGAGATGAAAATACTGTAAGACCCTATTCCCGTACAAATAGGAGTGAGGACTGCCAATACTCCCCTATTCGACCAAAAGGTCGTCTGAAATACATTTTCAGACGACCTTTTGTACGGTTAATCAAGTTTTATTAGGAAAAAATTAACGCTCGCTCAATGCCTGCTTCATACGAGTAATCGGTTTGATCAGGTATTGGAATATGGTTTTTTCACCGGTTTTAATGTCCACCGTAGCAACCATACCGGGGATGATCGGCATGTCTTTACCGTTTTTGTCTTTCAGAGTGTTGTTCTCAGTTTGGACGATGACTCGGTAGTAAACTTGGTTGGGGTCGAGTTTCAAGTCATTGGCGCGGCTTTGCATGGAGTTACTGACGGTATCTGCGCCAACGAGGGTAACTTTGCCGTCCAGACCGCCATAGATGGAGTAGTCATATGCGCTGACTTTAACCAAAGCAGGCTGTCCTGCGCGGATAAAGGCGATGTCTTGCGGACGGATATAGGCTTCGACAAGGAGTTTGTCGTCAACAGGGACGATTTGCATGATTTCTTCGCCAGGATTGACTACGCCGCCGATGGTATTGATTTTAATGTTTTTGACGATACCGCGCATGGGGGCGCGGATTTGGGAGCGGTCAACCGGGTCGGCGCGCATCGCCATGTTTTCTTTGGATTGCGCCAGCTCGGACTCGGATTGGACGAGTTCGTTGTTGGCATCTGCTCTGTAGCGGTTGCGGCGTTCAGCAATTTGCAGGGTCAGATCGCTGGATTCGCGGCGCATTTTGAGGAGCTCGACTTCGGACATGACACCTTGTGCCACCATGGGCGCTGTAATGGCGATTTCGCGGTCGAGTGCGGCTTTGCTTTGTACCAGGCTTTGTACGGCATCGGTCATGGCTTGGCGGCGGGCATTATATGCGGCGGTTTCGCGGCGACGAAGTTCAGGGCTGACGTTTTTAGGAAAACTAAGTTTGCCGCCGTAGGCTTCGGCTTTAAGACGGGCGATGGTGGCTTCGAGGTTTTGAACTTTGGCTTCGCTCTCGCGTAAAACGGCAAGGCTGCGGGTGTCATCGAGCTTCAGCAGAATTTGGTCTTTTTCAACCAAATCGCCCTCTTTAACCATCATTTGGGTAATCACGCCGGGGTCTAAACTTTGGATGACTTGTTCACGACTGCTGGGGATAACGTTGCCGTTACCACGGGTTACTTCTTCAACGGTGCTGTTGTATGCCCATACGACAAAGACGACGAGCAGCAGGAAAAACAGGATGATGACCCAAAATTGGCCGCTGTGTTTTTCTTTTTGCAAGGCTGCATTCAAATCGTTAATGAGATGCAGGTCTTTGGATTTAACGTTGTTTTCGCTCATAATGATGAATCTTCGGTATCTGTTTGTTGTTTTCAAAGAGATCGTCTGAAACGCTTTCTACGTGTTTTCAGACGACCTTTTCCCTTTTCGTCATGCTTGCGCCGCTTCGCCGGGACGTTGGTTTTCCTGCGCTTGTTGTGCTGCTTTGACTTTGTTTTGCTCGTTTTGCATCAGTTTTTGCAAGACTAAATCACGCGGACCGTCCATAACGACTTTGCCGTTTTCCATCACGATGATGCGGTTAACGATTTGCAGCACTTGCGGACGGTGGGTTACCAAGAGCATGGTGCGGTTGCGTCCCCATTGGGCGATAGCGTTCAATGCCATGCGTTCGGTACCTTGGTCGAGACTTGTTGTCGGTTCGTCCAAAAGGACGACTTTAGGGTCGCGCAGCGTCATGCGTGCGAGGGCAATGATTTGTTTTTGACCGCCAGACAGACCCAAGCCGTCTTCACCCAAAGGCATATCCAAGCCTCTCGGATGGTTGCGGATGATTTGATCCAGACCGAAGCGTTTAAGTGCGGTCAGCAGGTCTTGGTCGGTTGAATAGCTGTCGGCACGCGCCAAGTCCATGTTTTCGCGCAATGTGCCCAAGAAGAGGCGTGGAGATTGGCTAAACAGGAGGACTTGGTTACGCAGGAAGTTCGGATCGAGTTGGCGCATATCGACGCCGTCGAGGGTTACGTTGCCTTTTTCGGTATCGTACAGACCGCTCGCCAGCTTCAACATGGTACTTTTACCGCTGCCGATGCGTCCGAGAATACCGACTTTTTCACCGGGTCGGATGTTGATGCGCAACTCATCAACCGCGTTGTTGCTTTCGTTTTTGTATTTAAACGTTACGTTTTCAAAGGCGATATTGCCTTGAACGTTATCCAAAGTAATGTATTTGCGCTCCGAGCTGCGCTCAATCGGACGGGAAACAATGTCGTTCACGCCTCTTAACGCCAACTTAGCCTGTTGGAAGCGGGTAGCAAGACCGGCAACTTGAGCCAATGGCGCCAATGCTCGACCGGACAGGATGACAGAGGCAATCAACGCACCCATGGTAATCCGTTCCGCGTGGTTGTCGGCATGAATCAGATAGGTACCGACAACGACCAAAAAGACGGTATTGAGTTGCTGCATAGCAACGGCGAAGTTGACCATGAAGTTGCTGGTATCTTTAACTTTTATAGATGAGGCGGATGTTTTGGCAGTGAATTCGTCCCAGCGTTGTTGCGCCCATGAAGTCGCGTTGTTGGTTTTCAGGGTTTCGATACCTTCGATAGCTTCTACGGCAAGACCTGAACGTTGCGAACTTTCTTTCATGGATTCGTTAATATGGCGCGACAAGGGGCGTTGGACGATGAATCCGACAATAACGACAATCGGAATAATCGCCAAAGGAACCAAAGCCAGTTTGCCGCCGACTATCGAAATAACAAAGATAAACAGCAACAGGAACGGCAAGTCCACCAAAGTCAACAGGCTCGCGCTGGTCATGAATTCACGTACGGATTCAAATTCGCGCAGGTTGTTGGCATATGAACCGGACGAAGCGGGACGGTCGGCGAGGCGCAATGCCATCACGCGGCGGAATAAGGCGGAGCTGATAATCAGGTCGGCTTTTTTACCGGCGATGTCGGTCAAATGGCCGCGTATCATCTTGGCGGCAAATTCGAACAAAATGGCAAGGACAACACCGATACTCAACACCCAAAGAGTTTCATAGGCTTGGTTGGGAATGACGCGGTCGTACACGTTCATGACATACAACGAACTGACCAAGGCGAGGAAGTTGATGATGACGGTCGCCAAAATCACTTGATAGTAATAGCTGCGGAAACGCCAAATAACTTTCCAAAACCATGCTTTGGGGAGGTGGTATTCGGGCAGTTCGGAACGCGTGTCCGCCGCCATTTTTGGCTTGATAAACCAGCAGTAACCCAGATACAGACCGGAAAGCTGGTCATGATCAAGCTGCTGCTCCAAGCCATCTACCTGACGGATATGATATTTTCTGTTTCGACCCGAACCTTCGATGTTCGTAATGACGGCAGCTTCTTCGTTGTGAAGAATGATTATCACAGGAACGGCAAGCGAAGGAATGTCTTCCAGATTGCGCTTGGACAATGTGTTTTCAAAGCCGTGGCTGCGTAAGACTTCGACAAGGGAATGATAGTTGACATTGAGTTTTTTATCCCGCACCACCTCTGCCGTCAGCGCAGCTTCTGACACAGGCGCCCCTAAGAGACGGGTAACCAACACAATATGTTCAATGATTGCTTTCATGATAATTCGCGTAATGAGTAATGATGTTAAGATTTTATGTTATTGCTTCAAGCCTGCCCAATTCGCCATTTGCGCCTGCGCAGCCAAATAATCCAATGCGGCATCGCGGAAATCGTTGCGCGCCGAAATGTTTTCCTGCTCGATGCTGGACAATTCGTTGTATGCGCCCAAAACATCGGTCAGCGTGCGGCGGGCAATTTTAAATTGCAGCTCGTAAGTTTTAACCACGTCTTTTTGGGCGGCAATATGTTGAGCGGCAATATCGGCACGGCGTTCGCTCTCGCGCATGTCGATTTCGGCGGTTTGGGTTTTCTCGGTAATGTCGCGCATAATCTGCTCGGATTTCGATTCGGCGGCAATCAGGGCATCGGCATTTTTCTGCACATTATGGCGCGCGGCAACGTCTAAGACATTCCATGCCACATTCAGATAAAGCTGCCTGTTGTCACGGTTCGCATTACCTTCCAGATTCACGGCGGGCAGGCGTTCTGCTTTGGAAACGTCCAAATCTGCCTTCACGCTGTCGCGTTCTGCCACCTGCGCCCGATAGGAAGGATTGGTGTTGTTATCTGCGGTTTTGAAACGGCGAACCAATGATTCCGCGCTGTCGCTGGCAAACGGATCTTCCAAATCTTCTGCCGTCAACTGCCGTCCGGTGTAGCGGGACAAACGGCTCAACGCCAATTCCATCGTGCGTTGTTGTTGGGCGATTGACGATTCGACCTGCAACTGGCGCGCACGCGCTTCGATGAGTTCGGAGCGGCGGCCACTGTCGTATTTCACAATAATGTTCAAATCTTTCAGAAGATTATTGTGCCTAACCAGACTTTGACGGTTGATGCGCAGGATTTCTTTTGCGCGCAATGCGGTCAGATAGAGCTTGCCGATGTCGCTGCCCAGACGTTCCTGATTTTCAAAATAGCGCTGATGATAGTATTGCTCTCTGTTTTTATCACGCCTTACCGCTGAATTGATGGCGCCCCACGAATAAACATTCACAGTTCCGCGTATACCGATACCGTCACTCATGTCGCTGCTGGAATATTTGTTTTTTTGCGTCAAAACTTTGGTGCCCGTCAAAGTCAACACGGGATAATGCCGCGCACGGGTCGCCTTGGTCGTACCTCTTGCGGAATCTTCAGTCGCTTTTGCTTCCTTTACAATCGGATCGGACACCATGGCATCTCTCAAAATAGCCTTCAAAGGATATGCCTGCGCTGTTGTCGCACACACCGCCGCACAAACTGCGGCAGCAATTCGGCCGGTGCGAAGGATGGATGCTTCGGGACGATTCAAAAAAGATTTTTTCTTCATATTATTCACAGCAATACGGTTCGTCATTTATCTGATTGGCAGAGGCGCGGCCTTTTGCAAATCAATTCTTTGAGCATATTATCATTAATCGGTATCTCTGTTTTCAGATTGCGACAAAAGGTAGTTATATGCGCCTGAAAGTAACATGGATGATATTCCTACTATTGCTAAATCACGACACCGTATTAAAACGGTCAAAAGGTCGTCTGAAAACGACCTTCTGTTTATAGATGTCCGGCAATAATTTGCAGCATCTGCGCCAGCACTTTCGGATTGGCTGCCACGATATCGCCGCTTTCCAGCCAGCCTTCGTTACCGGACATATCGGTAACGATACCGCCCGCTTCCTGCACGATCAGCGCGCCCGCGGCAACATCCCAAGGCTTGAGGTTGAACTCGAAGAAACCGTCCAAACGACCGGCCGCCACGGCACACAAATCCAACGAAGCCGCGCCTTCTCTGCGTCCTCCGGCCGTTTTTGCCAAAAAGTCTTTCAAAATCGCCAGATACTTGTCCATCATGCTTTGATCGACAACAGGAAAGCCGGTACCGATCAAGCAGCGGTTCAACTCAATACGGGAAGAAACGCGGATACGGCGGTCGTTGAGCAACGCACCTTTGCCGCGCGAAGCCATGTAAACGTCGTTGCGCTCAGGTGCGTACACCAAAGCTTCCTGCAACACACCTTTGTGCAGCAGCGCCATAGAAATCGCGTATTGGGGATGACCGTGTAAGAAGTTGGTCGTGCCGTCGAGCGGATCGATGATCCATTCGTATTCCGCAGAGGCTTTACCATGGGAGCCGCCTTCTTCACAAGTGATTTTGTGATGCGGATAGGCTTCTTTAAGCGCATCCACCAAAATCATTTCAGAATTGCGGTCAACGTCGGAAACAAAATCGTTGAATGCCTTGCTGTCGATTTTGACGGCATCCAGATTGCCGCTTGCGCGGATCATCATCTGCCCGGCTTTGCGGGCGGCTTTGAAAGCGGTATTTAAAAACGGATTCATGGGTTTTCTTTCTAAATCAGGTAAAATACCGTCCGGTGCATCTGCACCGGACGCAACGTTTGTACGTTTCCGACGTTGTTAAAGAACATTTCAGACGACCTCTCAAGCCCCAAGGCGAAAGGTCGTCTGAAAACAAAAAGATGGCGCATTATACCCGATTCCCGAACAAACCGAAAACAAAACATGACTTCAGCCAAACCCGAATTGCCCGACTATCTCGGCAATATCCGCATCATCCTTACCCGCACCAGCCATCCTGCCAATATCGGCTCTGCCGCCCGCGCCATGAAGACCATGGGGCTGCACAAACTCACCATCGTCGCCCCGAATTTGATGTCCACGCCGATGACCGAGCAGCCGCCCGTTTTCAACCCCGAACACCCGCAAGACTTCCAACTGCCGGAGGAAAGTTTCATCCTAGCTTCTGGCGCGGCAGACGTATTGCACAACGCCGTGATTGCCGCCACACTTGACGAAGCCCTCGCCGACACCACGCTCGCCTGCGCCCTTACCAGCCGCCGCCGCGAAATCACCGCGCCGCTGCAAACCCCGCGCGAACTGGTTCCCGAATTATTGCAGGCGGCACAACGCGGAGAACAGGTTGCCCTCGTCTTCGGTAACGAAACCTTCGGCTTGAGCATCGAAGAAGTACAGGCGTGCAACCGCCTGATGACCATCAACGGCAACCCCGACTATTTCTCGCTCAACCTCGCCCAAGCCGTTCAGGTCGTGTGTTACGAAATCTTCAGCCAGACCGATATGCCCATGACCCACCTGCAACAGGAAGACCACGCCGCCACACACGAGCAAATCAAAGGCATGATCGCCCACATGGAAAGCGTCATGGACGACATCGGCTTCTTCAACCGCCGCAACAGCGAACGCCTGATGCGCCGTATGCAAAGCCTGTTCGGCAGAGCAAATACACAAACCGAAGACATCGACATCCTGCGCGGCTTTTTCAATACCGTCAGCCATCGTCTGAAGAAGAAAGACTGAAAAAGGTCGTCTGAAAACTTGATTGCAAGTTTTCAGACGACCTCAGACAAACTATCAACCAGATACAGCCATGAACTACGCCTTAGATGCCCTTTGGTGGAAACTCTCCCACCCGTCCGTCCGCGACCTCGCCACTCTGCTGACCGCCCCGCCGCTTTGGCAAAGCGGCTGCGAATTGAGCGTCCGCGAACTATTGGGCGAACGCGGCTTCCGCTACCTTTTGGATTTGAACGGCAATCCCGCCCCCTTAGATGACTATCTTGCCGAACACGCCCCCTTCGGCAACCGACTCGGTATCTACGCCGAGCGCCTGCTCGCATTTTGGTTTGCCCACGCGCCGCATACCGAGCTTTACGCCTATAACTTGCCCGTATTTTCAGACGACCTCACGCAAGGCGCCGCCGATTTCATCGCCTCCATCAACAGCAAACCCTACCATATCGAACTGACCTGCAAATATTACGGCAGCAACAGCGGCAAATCCGCAGATATGTGCGGCCTCAATGCCAAAGACACCCTCGCCGCCAAAGCCGCCAAACTGCCCCGCCAACTTGTCCTGCTTCAATCCCCCGAAGGCAGCGAAACCCTGCGGAAAAACCGCCTCCCCGACGCGCCGCAACCCGCCTCCGTCATACGCGGCATCGGCTTTTTCCCCGTCGGCGCAGATTCCACCGAAGCCCCGCTGAATCCATACTGTTGGCACGGCGTCTTTATCCGAGACTGGTCGACATATCCGACCCACGACGGCGCACGCTACCACTTCATCGACCGCATGGCATACCTCGCCCCTGCCCGCGTCGCCGAAGCGCAGACCCTGTCCGACCACGCCGTCCGCCAAATCGAAAGCGGCTTAATCGCCAAACTCGAATTGCGCTCCGACGGCTTTTGGCATGAAATCGAACGCATCATGAAAGTTGCTTGAGTCCAAAGCATCCATACCTACAAACCATATAGCAAACATACTTAACTTTAAATACAGCATGCCATCAAATTCCGTCATTCGCCCCCCACCTACACGAGAACAGGCTACAGCGGGAATCCATCGTAAAACTTGAGAAACCTTGGTTTGAAAAATAGTTTCTGAATCTCAAAAATGGATTCCCGCCTGCGCGGGAATGACGACACCCGGTAAGTTGCGTATCGAAAATAAAGTAATTTAGCTATATTTTCCAAATTTCCGATACAAAAAGGTCGTCTGAAACCTTTTATCTAAAATAAAGGTTTCAGACGACCTTGTCCGTCAGACTGAGGATTGTCCCACCCTACTCTTTCTTACCGGAAAAACCGATTTCCTGAATTTTACCGCCATCGTTGATTTTAGCCTTACCGGCAATTTCTTCAGCTTTACTGCCGAAAAGCTTCAGCTCGTAACTACCTTTTTCCAAACCGTCCTTCATGGCTTTGCCGCTCAAGCCTGAGCCGTTGCCCATGGCTTGGATGTCGGTTTTCGCCAATTCGACGTTATAGCCGCTATGCATTCCGCTGATGCTGCCGCTGCCTTGTTTCTTCTCAAAATCAACCGTGTAAGACAAACGCCCGCTGCGGTCGTCGCCGTTGAACGCGATACCTTTGTAGTTTATTTGTCCCAATTTAGGCAGATTACCGAAAGCAATATCCTGCCCCTGAATTTCGTTAACATGAAAATCGAATGCCTCGGAACGTGTGCCATCTGCCGGATTGGTTTTCTGCTTTGCCAAAGTGGCGGCAACGATGGAATGGTTTTGTTTATACACCAAAAAATCACCGCGTTCCAATTCGATAAGTTGTCCGTTTACAGTAATTTTTTTCACATAGTCAAAGTCGGAAACACGGTCGTTTTTCAGATAACCCGTATCCAAAACCCCGCCTTTTTTCAGGGTTTGGGTTTTACCGCCCCTGTCGGTCAACTCCAGTACGCCGTCGTCGGGAACAGATTCGGAAACAGTCAGTTGCTTCCAATCTTTTGCATTAGGATCAAGCGGCTTGGTCAGTCCGTCCGCCAAGCTGCTGCCTGCGCTGCTGCAAGCGGACAAAATGCAGGTGGCAGCCAAAACCGCCAATAAAGATTTCGCTTTCATTCGTTTCCTTTCATTATCATGATTCATAACTATTGTGCCTCCGTATTTCGGCGGCAATGTCTGCAAACAAAATCCGTCCGAATTTTCGGACACACTCCGTAAGTTATACTATAACGGTTTTATGATGATATTCATGACTTAAATCAAAATAAATATACTGCATTATATCAGGCCTCTTTACTGCTTTTCTTGCTATTGCTCCCACCGTGACCGGCAAATGCCTTATGTGCTTATTTTTCCACTACAATCCGCTACATATCAAACAGGTCGTCTGAAATTTGACGCCACTCTGCCCAAGTGTTATTAATAATTCCTATTCACAAACAAGCAGGAATTAATATGAAAAAAGTTGGTAATAAAGTGGTTGTCGTAGGCTTGGGCGCGGTCGGTGTCAGCTACGCCTATTCCATGCTCAACCAAGCCTTGTGCGACGATATGGTTTTAATCGACATCAACCGCACGCGTGCGGAAGGCGAGGCGCGCGACTTCCGCCACGGAATGCCTTATGCCGCTTCGCCTGCACGCATTTACGTCGGCGATTACGATGATTGTTCGGATGCAGACATCGTGTGTATTTGCGCGGGCGCGGCGCAGGCACCCGGCGAAACCCGTTTGGACTTAATCGACAAAAACCTGCGCATCTTCCACGACATCGTTTCGAAAGTCATGGCTTCCGGCTTTGACGGTATCTTCTTGGTTGCCTCCAACCCCGTGGATGTACTGTCTTATGCCGTTCTGCGCTTTTCAGGTTTGCCCAAAGAGCGCGTTATCGGCTCGGGCACCATCCTTGACTCCGCCCGTTTCCGCGTCTGTCTGGGCAACGAATTCGACGTCGCGCCTTGGAGCGTCGATGCCATGATGATCGGCGAACACGGCGACAGCATCATTGCGCTTTGGAGTACCGCCAACATCGCCGGTATGTCGGTTCAGAAGATGTTGGAACAATCAGAAGACGGGCAGGCGCGTATGGACAAAATCTATAACACCGTGCGCAATGCTGCCTACGAAGTCATCGCCGCCAAAGGCTCGACCAGCCACGGCATCGGCATGGGCTTGAGCCGTATCTCCAACGCCATCCTGCACAATCAAGGCGTCGTATTGCCCGTTTCCACCTTGCTTGAAGGCGAGTTCGGACAAAACGGCGTGTATATCGGCGTACCGACCGTCGTCAACCGCCAAGGCGCGGTCCGCATCATCGACCTGCAACTTTCAGACGACGAAGCCGAACGCTTTGCCCGCTCGGCGGAGCTGTTGAAAAGCTATCAACGCAAAGTCGATGAAATGATCGGGTAAATAGAACCGCCTCTAAGTAAAACGTCGTCTGAAAACTGGAAATTTGGTTTTCAGACGACGTTTGCTATGTAGGGGAAGTTAAACCGTCAATAGTCTAAATTCAA
>NZ_AEPF01000163.1 GCF_000193735.1 Neisseria sicca 4320 | reverse complement strand
ACCGTTTCGGCAATTTCTCTACAATATTGTGACTTACTCCTTACGACCTTAAGTGCTCGGGTAGGTGATGACGCGTCTCACTTGGTAGCGGCGGGTTAGGGAGGTAACGCTTTCCTTTTCCTGAGACCTTTGCAAAATTTTCCAAAATCCCCTAAATTCCCACCAAGACATTTAGGGGATTTCTCATGAGCACCTTCTTCCAACAAACCGCACAAGCCATGATTGCCAAACACATCGACCGCTTCCCGCGATTGAAGTTGGATCAGGTGATTGATTGGCAGCCGATCGAACAGTACCTGAATCGTCAGAGAACACGTTACGTCCGAGACCACCGCGGCCGTCCCGCCTAT
>NZ_AEPF01000164.1 GCF_000193735.1 Neisseria sicca 4320 | reverse complement strand
GCCTTGTTATAAAACCCCTTTATCAACCCACTAATTTGGGACCCATATTTTAATCCGCCTTTTCATTTAATTCCTTTGAACATCTGTAAAGCGTAGGAAATCGCC
>NZ_AEPF01000165.1 GCF_000193735.1 Neisseria sicca 4320 | reverse complement strand
CTTCTTGCACCTTATTCACCTGAGCTCAACCCGATTGAGAAGGTGTGGGCGAATATTAAGCGGTATCTGCGAACCGTATTGTCTGATTACGCCCGATTTGACGATGCGCTACTGTCCTATTTTTATTTTAATTGA
>NZ_AEPF01000166.1 GCF_000193735.1 Neisseria sicca 4320 | reverse complement strand
TCTTGCACCTTATTCACCTGAGCTCAACCCGATTGAGAAGGTGTGGGCAAATATTAAGCGGTATCTGCGAACTGTATTGTCTGATTACGTCCGATTTGACGATGCGCTACTGTCTTATTTTTATTTTAATTGACCATA
>NZ_AEPF01000167.1 GCF_000193735.1 Neisseria sicca 4320 | reverse complement strand
TGGTATTCAAACGGCTTGATTTGAGTTTTGGTATTTTTGCCCGACGGGGTGAAAAATACAGTTGCTACCGATGAATCACTCGGAACTTAAAAACCAACGCGTAGGGTGTGTGCGGTACGCACGCACGCGGTTGCTTGATTGACGGTTTTGTTGTTTCAACATTTCAGACGGCCTCCAATGTCGTCTGAAAACCTCAACTTCAACGAAGTTAAAACCTTAAACAACAAACCATTCCTTCTCCAACACCCAAACCACAAACAAAAATCCTATGGCGCGTTATCGCAGAAACTTCATTGCCGGCGGCACATTCTTTTTCACCGTCAAACTCGCCGACCCAAAATCGCGCCTGTTTGTCGAACATATCGGCTTATTGCGTGCGGCTTATATGGATGTGCAAAAACAATATCCCTTTGAAACCGTCGCCGTATGCGTACTGCCGAACCATATTCACGCCATTTGGACGCTGCCGCCCGATGATGCGGATTATTCCCTGCGCTGGCGGCTGATTAAAACCAAATTCTCCGCACATTTCCCTCGTGCCGAAAACCTGTCTGCCAGCAAACAGCGGCGGCACGAACGCGGTATTTGGCAACGGCGTTTTTACGAACACACCGTGCGCGACGAAACGGATTTGCAACGTTGCGCGGACTACATCCATTTCAATCCCGTCAAGCATGGATTGTGCGGCAATGTCCGCGATTGGGCGTTTTCGTCGTTTCACCGTTATGTGCGGGATGGATGGCTGCCGTTAGATTGGGGTGGCACAAAAGAAACGGCGGTAATGAGTTTTGGAGAGTAAATACGCTATAAAAAACTATCCACTGCGGGCAGCATAAACTTTAAAACAGACGGGTATTGTGTGTGCGTTACCCACGCATGCCGCCATCTAATTGGCGGTTTGCCGTTTTAAATTTTCAGACGACCTTTAAGGTCGTCTGAAAGCAAATTGCAGATTGAAAGGTATAAATAAAAAACGGATTCCGAGTAGTCGGAATCCGTTTTCGCTATAAGATGTATCGTATTATTTAGCTTCTTCTTTTGCTGCTTCAGCATCATTTTTGGCTTCTTCAGCAGCGTCTTTCGCTTCTTCGGCAGCTTCTTTTGCTTCTTCAGCTTTATCTTCCGGAGAAGCAGCAGGGGCATTGCCTTTCAATCCATCCAAAGCTGCTTTACAGGTAGCGTCTCTTTGGTCAGCAGGCATATCTTTCAGGGCTGCTTTAGTTTGCTCAAATGATTTTTGCATCAGGTCTTTTGTGCCTGCATCAACACCTTTAGTAATGTCGGCAAAGGCTTTTTCGTATTCGTCGCAAACAGCAGAAGAAGAGCTGCCGCCACATGCGGACGAGGACAGTGCGGTAGTAGAGTTGCCAAATAAAATAAATGATGCTTCTTAATTGAATTTATGAAAAAAAATTGAAATTATTTAAATAGCAACCGAGTTTCGTTTGGTACTTTAGCGAAATTATCATTTTTCTTGTTCAATGACAAAAGGTCGTCTGAAAACCTGAAACATGGTTTTCAGACGACCTTTGTCTTGTAATCTGTTTTGTCCGTCCGTTTTCAGCATCCGCAGGAAGTCTCGTCGGATGTCTGAAGGCTCAAGGCTTTGCGTTTTTTGGCTTTTTCGTAACGGCAGCGTTGACGCTCGGTGGTGATTTCCAACGGCGGGACGGGAACGGGTTTGCCGTCTTCAACCGCGACCATGGTGAAATAGCAGCTATTGGTATGGCGTACTTCACCGGTGCGGATGTTTTGCGCTTCGACACGGATGCCGATTTCCATGGAAGTTCTGCCCGTATAGTTGACGCTGGAGTAAAAAGTCACCAAGTCGCCGACGCGTATCGGCTCTTTAAACAAGACTTTATCGACAGACAGGGTAACGCAATAATTACCGCTGTAACGGCTGGCGCAGGAATAAGCGACTTGGTCGAGCAGGCGCAAAAGTTCGCCGCCGTGGACGTTGCCGCTGAAATTGGCGGTGTCCGGCATCATCAGCTCGGACATGATGAGTTCGTGTGAAGGGAGTTGGCGGGCTTGTTCCATGATGTTCCTCTTTTTAAAAATGAATGTTTATATCGAAACGGGCGGTCTGCGATTGGTTTGAATGATTTGAGACGACCTTAATAACGAGTGTATTTAATATATGAATATACGGCAATTGGAATTTTTTATGGGTTTATAACCATTTCCTGCGCGAGAAGAAAATCAGCAACCCGACGATGATGCACAACATCAAACCCAAGACCATAAAATAGCCGTAATGCCAGTGCAGCTCAGGCATGTTGTCGAAGCTCATGCCGTAAATGCCGGTGATGACGGTCAGCGGCATAAAGATGATGGTGATGACGGTCAAGACGCGCATTTGCTGGTTCATGCGGTTGGACTGGAAGGAAAAAGGTACATGTCCATCATACTCCACACCATGATACAGGGAAACAAAGGGCTAGAATGGAATGTATCGTTACGCCGTCTAAAACGGCTAACGATATCTACTGACTCTACCTAATTGGGTTTATGTATATTTTCTCAATAAAACAATAACTTTCTTATGTTAGATTTAATCAATATTATTTTTTCATAGTAAAATGTACTAGTTAAGCCAGTAGAAAGATAATTTTGAGTTCATTAGTTTGTTTAGATAGTTGTTTATAAATTTTAATGTCTTTGAACTAGATCTAATTTGATAAAGATTCTCATTTTTTAACTAAAAATTTAAGAATCTTTAGTAGGGGTATTTACTCTACTAACTAGAGTTTAGATTTTAGGCTCTGCATTGTAAAACCTGAAATTCAGGCTTTGTAATTGATTAATTTCTTCAATTGAAAGGAAACATCATGAAAGTTTTGAATCAAGTTGAATTAGAAAATGTTGCAGGTGGTAGTGGCGTCTATGACGTTTTTTATGGTCTTGGTAGAGGATTTCATCGAGGTGTAAATGCTCATGCGGAACACCGGAGGAAGTATGGTTATAATCCGTATGGATAGAATCAAAGAAATTAGGTAATTGTGTGAATTTATTATACCCAATAAGGTGACTATTAATATTTAGGAGAATATCATGAAAGTTTTGACTCAATTGGAATTACACAATGTCAGTGGCGGCAGATCCGGAAGAGGGGGACGAGGAGGCGGAGGACGTCTTGGGGGGTATATTGCTCTCTTTAATGCAGCCTATGATGCATACACAGGTTTCCGCGATGGATGGAGATCTGTATAAGCCGTAGCAACAAACAGGTCAGATGCTCGGATCGAGTCTATGTTATTTCTATTGCCGAACACGAGTTCTGATTTAGAGTCATAATATAATTATGCAGACCGTCTGAAAATCTTCGGACGGTCTGTTTCTTTATAACCATTTCCTGCGCGAGAAGAAAATCAGCAACCCGACGATGATGCACAACATCAAACCCAAGACCATAAAATAGCCGTAATGCCAATGCAGCTCGGGCATGTTGTCGAAGTTCATGCCGTAAATGCCGGTGATGACGGTCAGCGGCATAAAGATGATGGTGATGACGGTCAAGACGCGCATTTGCTGGTTCATGCGGTTGGACTGGAAGGAAAGGTAGATGTCCATCATGCTCAACACCATGTCGCGCGAGGCGTCGAGCGATTCGATAAGCTGCATGATATGGTCGTACACGTCGCGCAAATAGACGGTGGACTCACCTTTGAAAATGGCAAAATCACCGCGTACGGCAAGCTGATAGAACACATCGCGCAAGGGCAAAAGTGTGCGGCGCAGGCGGACGGCGTCGCGCTTGAGACGGTGGATTTTGCCGAGAATATCGCTGTTTTCGTTTTTAAACAAAGATTTGTCTATGGCTTCGACGCGGTTGTTGTACTCCTCCAAGACGATGAAATAGTCGTCCACGATGCGGTCGAGCAGGCAATAGGCGAGGAAGGCTGTGTTTTTGCTCAAAATACCGCGCGGATTTTCGCTCATTTTGCGGCGCAACTGGCTGAACAGGCCCAGCGGTTTTTGCTGGAACGTCAACACAAAATCCTTGCCGATAATCAGATAAACTTGGTCGGAATTCAGTTTGCCGGCGGCGGTGTAGTGGTAAACCTGCGCAGCGATAAACAGATAATTGCCGTAGTCTTCGATTTTGGGGCGTTGTTTGCGGCTGAGGATGTCTTCGATGACCAGCTCGTGGATGCTGTAAGGCTCCAGCGCGTGTTTGAGCAGTGCGGCATTGTTGATGCCGACAAAGTGCAGCCAGTTGATCTGCCCCTCTTGTGGATGGGTAATGTCGGGCAGCTTTTTGCCCGCGAGATAATCGTGCTGGGCAAACGTATCGGCGGAATAAAGCGTCTGATGGATGGCGGAACGCGGCGCGTTGTCGGTATTGCTGCGGAGGACGGTTTGGTCTTGCTGGATTTCTGCGGGTATTGTCTCGGGAGCGGGTGGTGTGTTCATCATGATTGAAAAGGTATGTCTGAAGGTCGTCTGAAAACGGAATGTTTTTTCAGACGACCTTGGTTTTAAATGATTAGCATTGTAACAGAGTAGGGCAGGTACCAAGGTCGTCTGAAAAGTGAAAGGCGGCGCATATCCAAAGCATGTCGTTTCGGGTATAGTGTCGCTTATTGATATACGGTTGTTTCCTCTACAGGAAAAGATTTTGGAGCTGTAAAAATGTTTAAACGTCCTGAAGAAATCATTGTTTTAGTGCTGGCTGTTTTATGGGTGGTTTTGACGTATTTTCTGGCCGCATTTTGTGGGGCGGATGCTTATACGGTGATGTTGATCACCGGGCTGACCTTGATTTGGGCGGCAGTATGTTTTGTTTGCTGGCAAAAAGGCTGGGAGCGCAATATTTGGCCTGTTTTTTTAGGATGTCTTGTTGCTTGCTGGTGGCCGATGTTGGATTGGCTTGCCGTCAAAGATATTATTGTGCCGAATTCTGAAGCGGCGGCGATTGTGGTCGCAAAACCTTGGTACGCAGGCTGGATTTTCAAATCTGTCCTGGCTTTGCTGCCTGTCGTCGCCGGATATGCATTGAAATGGAAAAGATCGCGTCATGTCCGAAATTTGGTTGGTTAAGCATCCAATCACTCTTTAAAAACGCCGTTTGCCGAAACGGCGTTTTTTACTTCCGTCCGACTTGATTTTAGAGCGATTGCCCTTAATTATAAATCCAATAAAAATTTTGGATATTATTAATCAAAGGAATAACATGGCAGAAAAAAATTATTATGAAATATTGGGCGTCGCTAAAGATGCGGATGAAGCCGCTATTAAAAAAGCCTATCGAAAGCTGGTGCGTAAATACCATCCTGATGTGAGCAAAGAGCCGGATGCCGTTGAGCGTACGGCGGAAATCAATCGTGCTTATGAGACACTTTCCGACAAGGAGAAACGTGCCGAGTATGATGAAATGCTGGCAAACCCTTATGGCCGCAATGCAGGAGGCAATCCGTTCGGACAAAGCGGGAACCCGTTCGGCAACGGTTTCGACGGCGGAAGTTTCAGTTATGAGTACCGGGAAGGAGAGCCGTTCGGCGCGGGCGACTTTAATTTCGAAGACTTGTTTTCATCGTTCCGCCACGCCGGCTCCCGTCCCGAGCAGCCGCGCGGTCCCGTCAAGGGAGAGGATCAACACGCCGAATTGAGCATTGATATTTATGCAGCCTATACCGGTGCGGAGCGCAGTTTGACTTTGAATGTGCCGACTCTGGACGAATACGGCCGTATGGTTTACCAAAGCAAAACCCTCAACGTCAAAATTCCCAAAGGCATCGCCGAAGGCCAGCAAATCCGTTTGGCAGGGCAGGGATTGCCGGGCAGCAATGGCGGAGCGAACGGGGATTTGTACTTGAAAATCAAGTTCCACGACCGGCCGGACTTATACGTCAAAAACAGAAAAGACGTATATCAGACGATAGACGTCAAACCGTGGGAAGCGGTATTGGGCGGCAAAATCATCGTTCCTACCGCATCCGGCCGCTTACAGGTCAATCTGCCTGCCAACACTCAGAGCGGCAAAACCATCCGCCTTAAAGGCAAGGGCATTCCGGCAAAAGAGGCGGGAGACCTATACTTGAATATCCGCATCAATGTACCTGTTGCGGAAAGCGAAGCCGACCGTGCCGCATGGGAGAAACTGGCAGAGCATTTCGCTGCGAAACACGCATGAAAGGAAGGATAAACCATGACGCAATCCACCGACATCACATTGACTTTTGAAGAAATCATTGCTGTCAGCCATTGCCGCCGCGATTGGCTGTTGGAACTCATCGAGGAAGACATCATCAGCATAGGCGGCAAGCCTGAACAAACTACGTTCAGCGGTTTCCACCTTGCACGCATCCGCCGCGCACAGCGTTTGAGCCGTGATTTTGAGGCCGGCATCCCGGCGTTGGGCCTGATTATGCGGCTTTTGGACGAAGTGGAAGAGTTGAGGAAAGCACAGCGGCCGTCGCTATTGCAGGAAGAGGAAGGACAATAGGGCGGTGTTATTTGTGAACAAAGGTCGTCTGAAAACGAAACAGGTTTTCAGACGACCTTTTAAGTATGGTCAGATAACAAGGGTTTAAAATAAATCAAAATCTAGCTTGGGCTTTATCTGAAAATTCCCAAGACAATCAGCATCGACGTTTTGCCGTCTGTTTATTTGATGAATTTGATGAGTTTGATGGATTCCCGCCTGCGTCGGCATTGCGCTTTTATATTTACTTTTTCCCATATTTTTTGTACAACTTGGGTTTAACCTTATTTAAAGAGGTCGTCTGAAATGCCTGTCATGCTGATTGTCCGTCCGTCCGCGCGTGCGGGAGATGATGTGCGCACCTGTTCGCAGGCAGGGTGGCGTGCGCGGGTGTTGAGTCCGGTTGAAATCGAGCCGGATGAAACGGCGTTGCTCGGTTTGAAAGAACAGTTTTCCCGTGCGGACGCGGTATTTTGGGTCAGTCCGACGGCGGTTGAAACCGCTGCACCGTATATGGATTTTTCAGACGACCTGAAGGTTCTGGTTGCGGTTGGGCAGTCAAGCGGTCGGGCTTTGGAACGCTGCGGCGCAAAAAATGTTTATGCGCCGCAGGAAGGCAACGACAGCGAGGCGGTGTTGCGGCTGCCGGTTTGGGATGCGCTGCCGCAGGGCGCGTGCATATTGATTGTGCGCGGACGCGGCGGGCGCGATTTTTTGGCGGAGTCGTTAAAGAAAAAAGGCTTTGCGGTCGAAATCGCGGAAGTGTATTTCAGACGACCTAATGAATTGAATTGGCAGGATTTTGATGCCGAATCCATTGATGCCGCCTTTATCGCTTCGGGCGAACTGGTACGCGGGCTGTTTGCGCAGGTTCCGCCGCAATTTTCCCGATTCTTCGAATCCTTGTTATACTTCACCCATCATCCGCGCATAGCCGACGCGCTTCGCGAGGCGGGTGCGCGCCACATACGGGTCGTCGCTTCTCTAAAAGCGGCAATTTCATCATTTCCTAAGGAGCAAACCGATGAGCCGGTCTGAAGACAATCCATCCGAAGCAAACGAAGCCGGTCGGCCGATTATCGTCGACAGTCAGGGCAACGCGGAGTCGTCTGAAGCAGCGGCTCCGAAAAAGGCAAAACAGCCTAAAACCTCCGAATACGCAGGAACACACATGTCTGAATCTAAAAATCTATCCCAAAACCAACCTGCCCCCGTCATCATCAAACAATCCGGCGGCAGAGGGCTGGCAGCAGGCGCACTGGTGCTGGCGCTGCTGGGTTTGGGCGCAAGCGGCTTTTTGTTCGTACACGGACAAAACGTCCTGAAAAATCAAGAGCTTTCGTTTAACCAAAAGCTCGATAAAGCCGCATTGGGCGAATCTGAAAACGCCTTACTCCTGAAAGACCATTTAAACCGCCAAACCGCCATCCAAGCAGAAATCGACCGCTTGGGCAAAGCGCAAATGGCAAACAACGAACAAATCCTGTTGACGCAAAAAGCGTATCAAGAGCTGACCAAAGGACGCGTCAACTGGCTGGTTGACGAAGCAGAAACCATGTTGAACCTTGCTTCTCAGCAACTGCTTTTATCAGGCAATGTACAAGGCGCAGCGGCGGTGTTGGAACACATCGACGGCCGCCTGAGCCGTTTCGACCAGCCCGAACTGCTGTCCATCAAGCAAGCCGTCAGCCATGATTTGGCAGCATTGAAAAACCGTCCTTATGTCGATATTTCCGGCACGGCGTTGCGCCTCGACCGTTTGGAAACCGCTGTTTCCGGTCTGCCGCTGGTGTTGGACGGCGTATTGCAGCCGGGCGAGCAGGCGCAAAGCAACGGCGCGTCTTCAGGCTCTTGGTGGCAAAACGCTTGGGACAAATCTTTGGTTGCGCTGAAAGGGCTGGTAGAAGTCCGCCGACTCGACAATAAAGACGCCATGCTGCTGTCGCCCGAACAGGCGTATTTCGTCCGCGAGAACCTGCGCCTGCGCCTTTTGGACGCGCGTACCGCATTGTTGCAACACAACGGCGAGGTTTATCAAAGCGATTTGAACTACGTCGAAGCCGCGGTCAGACAATACTTTGACGGCAAATCGCCCGCGACGCAGGCATGGTTGAAAGAATTGTCAGAATTGAAGGCGCTGGAAGTACGCATGATTTCAGACGACAGCTTGAAAGCCAGCCTCAGCGCAGTCCGCGCTTATCAAGACGGCACACGCGCTCCGGTCGCACTACCCGAACCTGTAACTTCCGCCGCGTCCGCGCCTCTGCCTTCCGCTGCTTCGGAAGCTGCCACTCCTCAAACTGCTGCGCCGGTAAATGAAAACGCTTCTGCACCGAAGGCTCCCCATCCTGCCAAAGCAAGACCCGCGCCTGCGCAGAAACCTGCCCCTGCCGCCCAAACAGAAGCAAAACCTTTAGAAGCTCCGGCGCTGCCTTCCGAGACCAAGCCGCAAAACATTTCCGAGCCGGAAAAGAAAGCGGCTCCTGAAAAACAAAGCCGTCCTGCCGCCGATGTTGAAACCAAAGGAGGCCGCGCATGAAAGCCGTCGTCTGGATTGTCGTTTTATTCGCAGCCGCAGTCGGTATCGTCCTGACTTCCGGTGTTTACACAGGTAATGTCTATATCGTCGTCGGACAAGTCATGATGCGGGTCAACCTGCACGCCTTTATCTTAGGGCTGGTCCTGTTTGTCGTTGCCCTATATTTCCTGATCAAATTCATCGTCGGCCTGATGAACATTCCCACCCGTATGCAGCGTTTCGGCACGGCGCGCAAAGGCCGTCAGGCAGCCGTCGCCTTGAACAGCGCAGGTTTGGCGTTTTTCGAAGGCCGCTTTGAAAAAGCGGAGCAGGAAGCGTCCAAAGTATTGGAAAACAAAGAAGCCGGCGACAACCGAAACCTCGCGCTGATGTTGGGCGCACACGCTGCCGACCAAATGGAAAACTTCGAACTGCGCGACCAATACCTGAAAGACATCGAAAAACTGCCGAACAAACAGCAGCTTTCCCGTTATCTTTTGTTGGCGGAATCTGCGCTCGGCCGCCGCGATTATCCGACCGCCCAGCAAAATCTGAACGCCGCCGCGCATATTCATCCCAACCTGTCCCGCCTCGTCCGCCTGCAACTGCGTTATGCCTTTGATCACGGCGATGCCGAAGATGTGTTGGCGAAATCTGAAAAACTGATGAAAGCCGGCGCGATTAATGATTTTGAGGCGGAGCAATACCAAAGCTGGGCATACCGCCGCCTGTTGGCGGAAGCATCAGACGCAGCTCGTCTGAAAGCCTGCCTGAAGCGTATTCCCGAAGCACTCAAAGCAGACGAATTGTGTGTCGCCATTGCCGAAAAATACGAGCGTCTCGGACTCTATGCCGAAGCCGTCAAATGGGTGCGCCACTACTATCCGCAAAACCGCCGTCCCGAACTTTTGGAAGCCTTTGTCGAAAGCGTCCGCTTCCTCAACGAACGCGATCAGCAAAAAGCCATCGACCTTGCCGATTCTTGGCTGAAAGACAAACCTGACGACGCGCCGCTCTTGATGTACCTCGGACAGCTTGCCTACGGCCGCAGCCTGTGGGGCAAGGCGCAAAGTTATCTTGAAGCCAGCATCGCCCTACAACCGAGCACTGCTGCCCGCCTCATGCTGGCGCGCGTACACGACGAAACCGGACAGCCGCAAAAAGCTCAGGAACAGCGGAAGTTGGTTTTGGAATCCGTCTCCGAAGAAGAGCGCCACGCCGCGTTGGTGCCGCACAGCTGAGTTTAGGAAACATCCTTATCTATCCCCTTTTCAGACGACCTTTCATTGCGAAAATCTCCGCAAAGGTCGTCTGAAAACCGTTTTCCTTCCCTGTTTTACAAACAAACCGAAAGCCCCACATGACCTCTTTGAAAAACGACACTTTCCTCCGCGCCTTGCTCAAACAGCCCGTCGAATACACGCCGATTTGGATGATGCGTCAGGCGGGGCGTTATCTGCCCGAATACAAAGCCACACGCGCGAAAGCGGGCAGCTTCCTTGATTTGTGTAAAAACACCGAATTGGCGACCGAAGTTACCATTCAACCTTTAGAACGCTTCGATTTGGACGCGGCAATTTTGTTCTCGGACATCCTGACTGTCCCTGACGCAATGGGCTTGGGACTGTATTTTGCCGAAGGCGAAGGCCCGAAGTTCGAACGCCCCTTGCAACACGAAGCCGATATCGCCAAGCTGCAAGTTCCTGATATGGAAAAACTGCAATACGTTTTCGACGCGGTAACTTCCATCCGCAAAGCATTGGACGGCCGCGTACCGCTTATCGGCTTCTCCGGCAGCCCGTTCACGCTCGCCTGCTACATGGTCGAAGGCGGCAGCAGCAAAGAATTCCGCACCATCAAAACCATGATGTACTCGCGCTCCGATTTGCTGCACAAAATCCTCGACACCAATTCCCAAGCCGTTACCGCCTACCTCAACGCCCAAATCGACGCGGGCGCGCAGGCTGTGCAGATTTTCGATACTTGGGGCGGCGTTTTGAGCGATGCGGCGTTTAAAGAATTCAGCCTCAAATACATCCGCCAAATCGTTGCCGGATTGAAACGCGAAAGCGAAGGCAGACGCGTTCCCGTTATCGTATTTGCCAAAGGCGGCGGGCTGTGGCTGGAAAGCATGGCGGAAATCGGCGCAGACGCATTGGGCTTGGACTGGACGTGCAACATCGGCGAAGCACGCCGCCGCGTCGGCAACCAAGTCGCCCTGCAAGGCAACTTCGACCCGTTTGCCCTCTTCGGCACGCCCGAAGCCATCCGCACCGAAGTCGCACGCATCATTACCGACTACGGACAAGGCAGCGGTCATGTCTTCAACCTCGGACACGGCATCAACCAACATGCCGACCCCGAACACGCCAAAATCTTAGTCGATACCGTACACGAACTGTCGCGCCAATATCACGCCTGATTGAGCGTGCAGAAAGGTCGTCTGAAAAATCGCTATACTCGTTTTTCAGACGACCTTTGTATATACTCACTATTTGAACCTTACCGCCTCAAACCAGTCAGATTCAAAATACATCCGCTCCCGCCATTCCTCCACCGCTTATCGAACATGACCTTTCTAAAAGACATTACCTGGACAGAAATCTTCATTTTCGCCCACACCTGCGCCGCGCTCGGCTGCGTCTTGCGTGTGTTGTACAAACAAAAAACATCGGCTCCACGTTCGCCTGGCTGATTATCCTCTTCCTTTTCCCCGTCTTCGGCACCATCGCCTACCTGCTTATCGGCGAACCCCGACTCGGCACGGCGCGTGCGAAGCGTACGGACGAGATGAACCGTTTTTATCAAGGTTTCGTCGAAACTTACCTGTCTAACCTTTACCTTGATATCGGCGACAACGTCAAATCCCGTTATCACGGCATCAGCAGAGTCGCCGCCAAAGGCACAGGACTCGGCGCCACGCGCAACAACGCCATGACGCTGCTGTCCGCCACCGATGAAATCATCGACACCATGCTCGCCGACATCCGCGCCGCCCGCCATTCCTGCATGCTCGCCTTCTACATCATCGAACCCGAAGGCAGGATAGAAGAACTGTTAAACGAAATCCTCGCCGCCGCCGACAGAGGTTTGGATTGCGCCATTCTCGCCGACGCCGTCGGTAGCAGCCGCTTTTTCGACAGCGGCTGGGTAGAAACCCTGCGCAAAGCCGGCATAGAAGTCCACGCCTCATTGCCCGTCGGCGTCTGGCGCACCTTCTTCACCCGCACCGACCTGCGCAACCACCGCAAAATACTCGTCATCGACAGCAAAATCGGCTATACCGGCAGCTTCAACCTCGTCGATCCCCGCTTCTTCAAAAAAGATTCAGGCGTCGGCGAGTGGGTGGACGTCATGATGCGCTGCATCGGTCCGATGGTACTCGAACTCTCCGCAGTCTTCTTTGCCGACCTCGCCGTCGAAACCGACGAAAACCTCGAAGGCGTACAGCAATATCTGACGCAGGCGCAAGAGCGCATTCCTGAAATCCTTCCCGAAAAAATGCAGCAGGGCGACATTGTTGCCCAAGTCATCCCCTCCGCGCCCGAGCAAGGCAGCCACGTCATTTACGAAACCATTATCAATGCAATTTACGTCGCCACCAAACAAATTACCATCACCACCCCCTATTTCATCCCCGACGAACCCCTGCTGATGGCATTGACCGTTGCCGCCAAACGCGGCGTCAAAGTTACCCTGATCCTACCCGCCAAAGTCGATTCCCTCATGGTGCGTTACGCCTCTCGCGCCTACTACCCCATGCTGCTCGACGCAGGCGTCAAAATCGCCATGTTCGAAGGCGGGCTGCTACATGCCAAAACTATGACCATAGACGAAGACTACGCTCTCTTCGGCACGGTCAACATGGACATGCGCAGCTTCTTCCTCAACCTTGAAATCAGCCTTGCCATCTATGACCGCAACATCGCCAAACAAATTTGCAACCTCCAGCGCCACTATCTTAAAAACAGCAGCTACATCACCGTCAAAGCATGGCAGCAACGCTCCAAATTCCGCGGGCTGGTTGAAAATACAGTCCGCTTAGTCAGTCCGCTTTTGTAGCAGATGAAAATGAACTTGTATCGTCATTTTCCGCAGGAAATTCAATAACCAAGGTCGTCTGAAAACCAGCTTTCAGACGACCTTTATCAAACACAACCCTATCGCTGCAACTTAAAACCGCTTTCAAACATCCGTGCCTTTCCGCTGACCGGATCATTAAACTCAATTCTTTTTGCCAAAAGTTTCATAGGTTTCCCATAATCCTCATCACCTGCCGCAGACGGAACGGGATAAAGCGCATCGTTCATCAGCGGCATGCCCAGGCTCATCATATGTACGCGCAGTTGGTGTTTTTTCCCCGTATGCGGCGTGAGGCGGTATAGGCTGAACGCACCGCGGTTTTCGATAAGCTCGACTGTTGTGTGCGCGTTCGGCTCGCCTTCCACTTCAAGTGTCGTAAAAAATTTTTCCCCGCGCACCATGCGTGAAGAAATGTTTAGCGGATAAGCTAAATCCGTCCGCGTCGGCGCGATTGCCTCATAAGTTTTACAGACGGTTTTATTTTGGAACATGGTTTGATAATCGCGGCGCGTGGCAGGATTGTGCGACAGCAGCATGACCCCTGCCGTATCCTTGTCCAAGCGGTGAATCGGCGTAATGTCCGCTACATTCAAATGCTGTAATTCCGGTCGCAGGCGCAGGCGGGTCAGAAGCGTTTCACGCAAAAAACGCCCGCTGGGGATGACGGGCAGAAAATGCGGTTTATCAACCACGATAAGATGTTCATCGACAAACAGAATTTTCTCTTCAAACGGAATCCGCGGTTCGCTTTCTCTGCTGGTTTCACGGTAATAAAACATCGTCTTGCCTGCTTCAAACACCGTATGCTCGTTAAGCGGCACCCCGTCCGCACCTACCACGAAGCCGCTGTTCAGCCGCCTGCGCCAATTTTCTTCGCCGACAAAAGGAAAACGTGTGCAGAGAAAATGCAGGAGCGGCAGGCCGTAAAACTCTTTTTCATGCGGCAGCACCAAATAGCTGGGTTTTATACCGTTTAAAAGAGGGAGGGGATTGGAGCGTTTTTTCATGTGGCGGATTGCTTATAGAAAAAATTGTCTGAAAATGATTTACTGGTTCTGTTTTTGATAAACTCAACTGTCTAAAAAGCTTTAAGCTTTTAATTTAGCGTTTTGTCATTGTTTATTTTGAAAAATTTACAAAAAAATTGTTGACAATAAATATTTGAGAAATTAATTTTTGAAAAAATATGATGAGAAATAGAGAAAGACATGAAAAATATTTTCATCCCAATTTTTCCCTTGTACCGTCTGTTGCTTTAGTTGAACTTCCTTTAAATTTGGAGTCATTGCAGACTGATAGGGGAAGGTCAAATCATAATATGCTGCCAGTTATGTAAATAGTGAAAGTGGGCATTCGGAATTATCTTCTACTATCTATATCCAAACAGGTTCAGCAAGTTTATTTTCATTTCAACTGAACTTCAAGAAAATAATTGGAATACGAATATGGGTTTGAGTATGGTAGGCATACCTTATGGTATAAGAGAAAAGGCAGAATTATATGGTAATGTCGGTTATTTATAGGTGGAAAGCCGTAATTTAAATGGTATGCTTAAAATAAAGCCAAGGATAAGAGCCTATCAAATATCAATTAGGGATTAATTATATTGCTGTTTAGGACGGTAAAAATCCGGCTTTATCAAATCATTTGTGGCGGAGTTATAGGAGGAGCTTGCCGGTGGATATGCGCCATTATATTGATCCGAACCTTCTGTATCAAGAAAGCCACCGCTAACTCTAAGTTGAATGGTGATGCGAAATGTCAAATTGGTACATAACATTTGCTTTGATGATTGCATTCAATATTATTTTACGCAAATTATATATAAAATTTGCTTGTAAAAATAGTTGGTGTGAGTTCATCTATTATTTTTTTATCTTTTTTATTAATGTTTACATATTTGTTCGTTATGTGAAATGGTGAGATACACGGCAGTCAAAATGATATATGTTACGTATATTTATTTTTTATGAGTATTATGCTGATAGTGTTAACTTTTATACAAATTATTTATAGAGAGGAAGCTGAACGTGATACGTCGTTTTTTACTCGAAGTCCGAAACGTCAGACGGAGTCCGCAGTCGGACAGATAAAATGGTGGCGTACATTTTGAATTTGGACAAAAAGGTCGTCTGAAAATTTTTTCAGACGACCTTTTTGTCTAAATCCTTCATCGCCGAAACCTCACAACTCCTTAAAAATCAGCTATAATTGCCAACTATTTTGATTCCGGTATCCCTATTTGAAATGGCACAGAAAATCCAATCCGTCAAAGGCATGAACGACCTTTTGCCCGTCGAACAGAAAGATTTCAAACTGACCGCCGCATTTTGGCAGGCGTTTGAAGATGTGGTCGGCAGCTGGACGCGTGCTTATGGTTATCAGCAAATCCGTACGCCGATTGTAGAGCAGACGGGTTTGTTTGTCCGTTCCATCGGTGAGGAAACCGATGTGGTCGGCAAGGAAATGTACACGTTTTCCGATTCCAACGATTCTTTGAGCCTGAGCCTACGCCCGGAAGGTACGGCTTCTTGCCTGCGCGCGGTGGTCGAACACAATCTGTTGTACAACAGCCCGCAAAAGTTGTGGTACATGGGGCCGATGTTCCGTCGCGAACGCCCGCAAAAAGGACGTTACCGCCAGTTTCATCAAGTCGGTATCGAGGCGTTGGGTTTTGAAGGTCCGGACATCGACGCGGAAATCATCGCCATGTCGGCGGATTTGTGGGACAAGCTGGGTATCCGCGATTACCTGACTTTGGAAATCAACAGCTTGGGTAATCGCGAAGAACGTGCGGCGCACCGTGCGGCTTTGGTCGAATATCTGACCCGTTATGAAGATAAATTGGACGAAGACAGCAAACGTCGTCTGAAAACCAATCCGTTGCGCGTTTTGGATTCCAAAAATCCCGATTTGCAGGAAATCTGCAATGCCGCGCCGCATTTGACCGATTATCTGGGCGAAGAGTCGCGCAATCATTACAGCCGCTTCAAAGCCATGCTGGAAGGCTTAGGTATTCAATACGTCGAAAATCCGCGATTGGTGCGCGGCTTGGATTATTACAACCAAACCGTTTTTGAATGGACGACCGACAAACTCGGCGCGCAGGCGACGGTGTGCGGCGGCGGACGTTACGACGGTTTGATTGAAGAACTCGGCGGCAAGCCTGCTCCGTCCATTGGTTTTGCAATGGGTATCGAGCGTTTGCTGCTGCTGGTTAGCGAATACGGTTCGCTGGAAGTAAATGCCGCGCCTGACGTGTACGCCATGCATCAGGGCGAGGGCGCGGATTTGCAAGTAATGAAATACGCGCAAGCCTTACGCGCACAAGGTTTCAACGTGATGCAGCATTCCGGCTATCAAAGCCTGAAAGCGCAAATGAAAAAAGCCGACAACAGCGGCGCGCGCTTTGCCTTGATTGTCGCGCAAGACGAATTGGCGAACGGTACGGTTACGCTCAAAGACATGAACGGCGCACACGGTCAGCAAACTGTCGCCGCCGACGATTTAATCCACACTTTACAACAATGGAAGAACGCATAAATGGCAGCCCATCTTGAAGAACAACAAGAGTTAGACAATTTTAAATACTTTTGGAAAACTACCGGCCGATGGCTGTTTGCTCTGCTGATGGCGGCGGCGTTGGGCTATTTGGGCTATACCATGTATAAAAGCCATAAAGCCTCGAAAAATCAGGAAGCTGCTGCGGTATTGGCGAAAATCGTCGATAAAATGCAGGCAAAAGCTTCGCAAGCCGAAGTTAACGCCGATTTGACCAATCTTCAGCAAAACTATTCGGATTCTATCGCCGCCGCGCAAGCAACGCTGATGGCGGCTGCGACAGAATTTGATGCCCGCCGTTACGACGTGGCTGAAGGTCATTTGAACTGGGTGCTGCAAAACCAAAAAGCCCCGCTGGTTCAAGCATTGGCGGCGCATCGTTTGGGTATTGTCCTGTTGCAGCAGAAAAAATACGATGCCGCGATCGCAGCATTGAACACCAAAGTTGAAGCCGATTTCGAGCCGCTGCTGTTGGAAGCGAAAGGCGATGTTTATGCCGCGCAAAACAAAACCAAAGAAGCCGCGCAAAGCTATCAGCAGGCTTTGGAAAAGCTGCCTAAAGACGCTATCGAACGCGAATTGCTTCAAATGAAGCTGGATTCGCAAAAATAAGGTCGTCTGAAAAATTGAGAGACGTATGCGGCTTGTCGGAATCTTTCCGGCAAGCCTTGTCTGTTTTAATTGTGTTCCACTTTATATAGCGGATTAAAATAAAAATGAGAAAAGGCAGCAATGCCCGTCGTGTACAGATAGTACATAAGGGCGTTGGCAATGCCGTATTATTGCAATTTTCATCCACTATATTTTCAGACGACTCCTTATCCTTTTTAACCTACCGTGTTTTGAAAAACACCTGCTCGTGTTGCAGGTTCGCTTCCGAACCGACACTTGACACAGAAAGACCCCATCATGAAACCTACCATCGCCCTTGTCGGCCGCCCGAACGTCGGCAAATCCACTTTGTTCAACCGCCTGACGCGCACCAAAGACGCGCTTGTGCACGACCTGCCCGGCTTGACCCGCGACCGCCATTACGGACACGGCAAAATCGGCAGCAAACCTTATCTCGTCATTGATACCGGCGGCTTTGAGCCGGTTGTGGACAGCGGCATTTTGCACGAAATGGCGAAGCAGACTTTGCAGGCTGTCGATGAGGCCGACGCCGTCGTGTTTTTGGTGGACGGCCGCACCGGTCTGACCCCGCAAGACAAAATTATTGCCGACCGTCTGCGCCAAAGCCCGCGCCCCGTTTATCTGGCGGTAAACAAAGGCGAGGGCGGCAACAGAGCCGTGCTTGCCGCCGAGTTTTACGAGCTGGCATTGGGCGAGCCGCACGTTATTTCCGGCGCACACGGCGACGGCGTGTATTACCTGATTGAAGAAATTTTAGAAAACTTCCCTGAACCTGAAGCTGAAGAAGCCGATGTAAAACATCCTGTCTTTGCCGTTATCGGCCGTCCGAATGTTGGCAAATCCACGCTGGTTAACGCCATTCTCGGCGAAGAGCGCGTGATTGCCTTCGATATGGCAGGCACGACGCGCGACAGTATCCACATTGATTTCGAACGCGAAGGCAAGCCGTTTACCATCATCGATACCGCAGGCGTGCGCCGTCGCGGCAAAGTCGATGAGGCGGTGGAAAAGTTCTCCGTTATCAAAGCGATGCAGGCGGTTGAGGCGGCAAACGTTGCCGTTTTGGTATTGGACGCGCAGCAGGACATCGCCGACCAAGATGCCACGATTGCCGGTTTCGCCTTGGAAGCAGGGCGAGCGCTGGTGGTTGCCGTCAATAAATGGGACGGCATCAGCGAAGAGCGGCGCGAGCAGATCAAACGCGACATTTCCCGCAAACTGTATTTCCTCGATTTTGCCAAGTTCCACTTCATTTCCGCATTGAAAGAACGCGGTATCGACGGATTGTTCGACAGCATTCAGGCAGCCTACAACGCCGCCATGATCAAAATGCCGACGCCGAAAATCACCCGCGTTCTGCAAAGCGCCATCGAACGCCAACAGCCGCCGCGCGCAGGTTTGGTGCGCCCGAAAATGCGTTATGCCCACCAAGGCGGCATGAACCCGCCCGTGATTGTGGTGCACGGCAATTCGTTGCACGCGATTTCCGACAGCTATACGCGCTACCTGACCCAGACGTTCCGCAAAGCCTTCAACCTGCAAGGCACGCCGCTTCGTATTCAATACAATGTTTCTGAAAACCCGTATGAAAACGCGGAAGACAAACCGAAGAAAAAACCTTTGCGCCGCGTCAGTCTGAGCAACCGCATCGAAAAACGCGAGGGCCGCAAGGAAGAGAAAAACCGTTTTAAAAAGAAAACCAAAGTCAGCGTGAAAAAACAGCACAGCAAATAAATCTGATGAAACAAGGGGCGCGCTGCGAGGCGTGCCTCTTTTAGATTGCGTTCGGGAAGAACAGGGCGGTCGGTGATGAAGCCTTTTTAAAATTATAGTGGATTAAATTTAAATCAGGACCAGGCGACGAAGCCGCAGACAGTACAAATAGTACGGCAAGGCGAGGCAACGCCGTACTGGTTTAAATTTAATCCACTATAATTTGCTAAGATTTTGTAATAAAAAGATATTGTTTGATGGCAAGGTCGTCTGAAAATCCAAATCCTCCGCCGTATGTCTGATTGCAAAAATTGTTTGTATTGAAATGAATTTTTAATACATTAGGGTAGAAAATCGTTGAGAAGCCCGTTGTTTGATAGATGTTTGCATATTCTTACGGAAAAATAGTTGGTAATTTTTCTCGTTCGGGTCTACAATCCGACTCATGTTCGTTTTCAAAACGATTTCAAAATCATAATAATGGAGCTTATGAATATGACAGCTAAAGGACAAATGTTACAAGATCCTTTTTTGAATGCGTTGCGTAAAGAGCACGTTCCGGTTTCGATTTATCTGGTCAACGGTATCAAACTGCAAGGCCAAGTCGAGTCGTTTGACCAATACGTCGTTCTGCTGCGTAATACTTCCGTTACCCAAATGGTTTATAAACACGCCATCTCAACTATCGTTCCTGCCCGTGCCGTGAGCCTGCAACACGAGAACAAACCCCAAGCCGCTGCGGCTGCCCCGGTTCAAGTTGAGACCGTGCAACCTGCCGAATAATGTATGTAACGCATTAATCGATTCTGATACCTTACCGCTTGGCCGGTAAGGTATTTTTATTTTCAGACGACCTTTAATTTTATGCAGCTCGAAAACATCCTCCCTTTTGCACACTCGCTTCTCAAACAAGCCTTAAAACCTGATACCCGCGCTTTGGACGGTACGGCGGGAAACGGCAACGATACGCTGATGTTGGCGCGTTCGATCGGCAGCGGCGGGAAAGTGTGGGCGTTTGACGTGCAAGAGCAGGCATTGGCGAACACCCGAATGCGCTTGGAAGAAGCAGGCATGGCGGATAGGGTGGAACTGATATGGGACGGACATGAAAACCTTGCCGCCCATATCCGCGAACCGCTGGACGCGGCGGTATTCAATTTCGGCTGGCTGCCCGGCGGCGATAAAAGCTGTACGACAGAAGCGGAAACCAGTATCCACGCGTTGGCATCCGCCTTGTCGCTGCTGAAAACGGGTGGGCTGTTGGTCGCCGTTCTCTATCCGGGGCATAAGGCGGGGCTGCATGAAGCGCAGGCAATCGAAGATTGGGCGCGGCAGTTGCCGCAGGATGAATTTACCGTTTTGCGTTACGGCTTTATCAACCGCCGCAACCGCCCGCCGTATTTGTTGGCGTTTGAAAAGTTACGTCAAGAATGAATGTTTGCGGTAGAATAGAAGCTTCTTTCAAAAACAATAACGTGCGACCGCTATGCAATATCTGTTTGTAAAATACAGCCATCAGATTTTCGTTACCATCACCATTTTGGTGTTCAATATCCGCTTTTTCCTGCTTTGGCGGCATCCCGACAAACCTTTGGCGGGCATCTGGAAAGCCCTTCCCCATCTCAACGACACCATGCTGCTCTTTACCGGCTTGTGGCTGATGAAGATTACCCATTTTTCGCCCTTCAATTCGCCGTGGCTCGGCAGCAAAATCCTGCTGCTCTTGGTTTACATCGGGCTGGGTATGGTCATGATGCGCTCCCGTCCGCGTTCGCCGAAGTTTTACGCCATTTATGTTTTGTCGATGGCTTGCGTCGGCTGCATCGTCTATCTTGCCAAAACCAAAACGCTGCCGTTTTAAAGAGGTC
The DNA here is from genome assembly GCF_000193735.1 of Neisseria sicca 4320. Classification (GTDB taxonomy): domain Bacteria; phylum Pseudomonadota; class Gammaproteobacteria; order Burkholderiales; family Neisseriaceae; genus Neisseria; species Neisseria sicca_E. The sequence goes on along the minus strand of NZ_AEPF01000167.1, from coordinate 1,553 downwards.
GTCTGAAAATGCCGCAAACCCATTTTGCCGTCATCGCCTTGGGCAGCAACCTTGCCGAACCCGTCCGCCAAGTCCGTGCCGCATTGTCCGCGCTGGAGGCGCATCCGCAGATTCAAATCGAAAAAACTTCCTCGCTGTACGTAACCGCGCCGGTCGGCTACGACGATCAGCCTGATTTCGTCAACGCCGTTTGTTCCGTCCGCACTTCATTAGACGGCGTTTCGCTGCTTGCCGTGTTGAACCGCATCGAGGCGGATTTCGGGCGGGAACGCACGTTCCGAAACGCCCCGCGTACGTTAGACTTGGACATCATCGACTTTGACGGCATTTCCAGCAGCGACCCGCATCTGACCCTGCCGCATCCGCGCGCGCACGAACGCAGTTTTGTGATGAAGCCGCTGGCTGAAATCCTGCCTGATTTTGTTTTGGGCAGACACGGACGGGCGGCGGATTTGGCGGCTGCTTTGGGCGATGAAGGCATACGCTTGTTGGAAGCTGTTTGAAGCAAGGTAGTGAAATAAAAACGCCTGTTTATTTCAAACGCGTGTCAAAGTTTCTATTTGAAGCAAGCTAGATACAAGAGGTCGTCTGAAAAGGGAAATGGCTTGGAAGTTTCCTTTTCAGACGACCTTTCAAGAAGGACGGCGGCAGGTTTGGGCAAACTCTGTCGGTCTGATAAAATGCCACCTTCCAAAATTAAAACAATATCATTAATCAAACCATGAACTACCGTTATATTGTCGTCGAAGGCTCCATCGGCAGCGGGAAAAACGCCTTGAGCCGCCGCCTTGCAGAATATTTCAGCGCGATGTCGCTGGCGGAAAACCCCGAACACAACCCCTTCCTCATGAAGTTTTACGCCAATGCCTCCCATCATGGCTTGGCAACCGAGCTTTTTTTCCTGATGCGCCGCGCGGAAAGCGTGGACATCATCAAGAACGAATACGCACAAGGCGGCATGGTCGTCGCCGATTTCCTGTTGGAAAAAGACCGGATTTTCACTCCGGTAGTGTTGAATGAAGACGAGCAGCAGCTCTTCGCTGATTTAAAGCAAAAAATTCTGCCGCAGTATCCTGCCCCCGATTTGGTGATTTACCTGCAAACCGCCGTGGACGGCAACCGCAAACGCCTGCAAAAACGTGGCGACGGCATCATCAATCTTTTCCCCGAAGGCTATTTGGGGCGGATACACGAGGGATACAGCCAGTTTTTCCACCTTTATCAAAATTCCCCGCTGCTGACCGTCAATGCCGACGAGTTGGATTTGCAAGGCAATGACGAACATTTCCAACTGTTGCTCAATGCGCTGAACGATTTGCAGGGAACGCGCAATTATCTGAATTTGAGCGAACGCTGACGCAGTGTGTAAAATTATGGTGAAACGCTGAAGCGGCTATGTTTTGGATTCATTTTATTTCCTGATCCGCTACTATAGTGGATTAACAAAAATCAGAACAAGGCGACGAAGCCGTAGACAGTACAGATAGTACGGAACCGATTCACTTGGTGCTTCAACACCTTAGAGAATCGTTCTCTTTGAGCTAAGGCAAGGT
>NZ_AEPF01000168.1 GCF_000193735.1 Neisseria sicca 4320 | reverse complement strand
CCTTTAATACCCTAATGGCCGCCAGGGTAGTGTCTTCGGCTTTTAAGTTCTTCAATTTGCAGATGATGGTGTAGCGGGTAACGCGTTCGACCAAGGTCAGTAATGCGCTTTTCTGTCCTTTGCCGACGATGGTGTCGGCTTCCCAATCGCCGATGCGGGATTTTTGGTCGACGACGGCGGGTCGGTTTTCTATGCCGACGCGGTTGGGCACTTTGCCTCTGGTCCATATGCTGCCGTAGCGTTTGCGGTAGGGTTTGCTGCATATTCTGAGATGTTGCCACAAGGTGCCGCCGTTGCTTTTGTCTTGGCGAAGGTAGCGGTAAATGGTGCTGTGGTGGAGCGTAATTTGGTGGTGTTTGCGCAGGTAGGCGCATACTTGTTCGGGACTGAGTTTGCGGCGGATAAGGGTGTCGATGTGCCGAATCAGCTGCAAATCGAGCTTATAGGGTTTTCGCCGGT
>NZ_AEPF01000169.1 GCF_000193735.1 Neisseria sicca 4320 | reverse complement strand
AGGCATTCGACCAAAGTCAGTAATGCACTTTTCTGTCCTTTGCCGACGATGGTGTCGGCTTCCCAATCGCCGATGCGGGATTTTTGGTCGACGACGGCGGGTCGGTTTTCTATGCCGACGCGGTTGGGCACTTTGCCTCTGGTCCATATGCTGCCGTAGCGTTTGCGGTAGGGTTTGCTGCATATTCTGAGATGTTGCCACAAGGTGCCGCCGTTGCTTTTGTCTTGGCGAAGGTAGCGGTAAATGGTGCTGTGGTGGAGCGTAATTTGGTGGTGTTTGCGCAGGTAGGCGCATACTTGTTCGGGACTGAGTTTGCGGCGGATAAGGGTGTCGATGTGCCGAATCAGCTGCGAATCGAGCTTATAGGGTTTTCGCTTAC